>JBDGRM010000009.1:18727-21043 GCA_042218035.1 Candidatus Magasanikiibacteriota bacterium | reverse complement strand
AATTACTTAGTTCCTTCGATAATTTCTTGAGCTACGTTTTCGGGAACTATATCGTAATGAGAAAATTCCATGTTAAATGAACCTCTTCCTTGAGTCATGGAACGAAGCTTGGTGGAGTAACCAAACATTTCCGAAAGAGGCACCTCAGCGTTTATAACTCGAACCTTATCTCTGTCTTCCATAGATTGAATTTTGCCCCTTTTGGAGTTAATATCGCTGTTTACATCCCCCATGAATTCGTCAGGAGTAATAGCAGTTACATCCATAATGGGTTCAAGTAACACCGGATCAGCTTTTTTTACCGCATCTTGAAAGGCCATAGAACCAGCTACTTGAAACGCATTGTCAGAGGAATCAACTTCATGAAACGAACCATCAAGAAGGGTGACCTTCAAATCAGTCATATTATAACCGGCTACCACCCCTTTTTCCATAGAGTCTTTTATTCCTTTCTCTACTGCCGGTATGAACTCTTTTGGGATGTCTCCGCCAGTAATTTTGTCTACAAACTCAAAACCTTCTCCCCTTTCAAGAGGTTCAATTTCTATAATTACATGCCCATACTGCCCTCTACCACCCGATTGACGAATGTATTCAGCCTCAGCTTCAGCGCTGTCAGTAATAGTTTCTCGATAAGATACTTGAGGTTTGCCCATTTCTGCTTCTACTCCAAAATCTTTCTTGAGTCTATCGACGATTATTTCTAAGTGCAGTTCACCCATTCCCGAAATAATTGTTTCTCCCGTTTCATCATCAGAACCAACTTGAAAAGTGGGATCTTCATCAGACAGCTTTCTCAAAGCAGTACCCATTTTTTCCTGATCACTTTTTGTTTTAGGTTCAATCTTAACGTTAATAACCGGATCCGGAAAAGTGATGTCTTCAAGAACTATTTTATTGTCGGGATCACAAAGTGTATCACCCGTAGTGGTCTCATCCAATCCAACCAAAGCCCCAAGGCCTCCAGCATGAATTTCTTCTACTTCCTCTCTGTGATCAGCATGCATCCTCAAAATCCTCCCCACTCTTTCCTTTTTGTCCTGAGTGGCATTATAAATGTAACTTCCTTTTTTAAGAGTACCCGAATAAAGACGGAAAAAAGTCAGGGACCCAACATATTGGTCCGAGGCAACCTTAAAAGCAAGGGCTGAAACCGGCTCATCATCTTCAGGCTTTCTTTCCACCTCATCTCCCGTTTCAGGGTCAACACCTTTAACAGGAGGGAGGTCTTTTGGAGAAGGAAGGTAGTCTATTACAGAGTCCAAGAGAGGTTGAATACCTTTATTTTTCAAGGCTGACCCACATAATACAGGGATAAGCTCAATGTCTATTACCGCTTCCCTAAGAGCAGAACGCAATTCCTCTACTGGAATTTCTTCATCATTGAGGTATTTTTCTAAAATCTCATCATCGGTTTCAGCAATTCTTTCTATCAACTCTTCTCGTTTTTCTTCAACTTTATCTTCAAGCTCTTCAGGGACTTCTTCGGTTTTTACTTTTTCTCCCATTTCTCCCTCAAAGTAATATGCTTTTTTGTCTATCAAATCTACAACCCCTTTAAAGTCTTTTTCTTTTCCTATGGGGATTTGTATAGCAACTACATCGTCGGTGAGCCTTTCTTTAATAGACTCAATGCTTTTCTCCATACTCGCCCCCGTTCTGTCCATTTTATTAATAAAACAAATCCTCGGGACATTATAATCATCAGCATAATGCCAATTTGTTTCCGACTGTGGCTCCACACCTGCAACTCCGTCAAAAAGGGCTACAGCTCCGTCTAAAACTCTGAGAGACCTTTTTACTTCTACGGTAAAGTCAATATGTCCCGGAGTATCAATTATATTTATTCGGTGCTCGTGATCATTTTTGAGGTCTTCTTTTTCAAGATCGGAGTTTAGCGTTTTATTTATGGGAGTCCAAAAACAGGTAGTAGCTGCTGAAGTTATCGTAATACCTCTTTCTTTTTCTTGGTCCATCCAGTCCATTATAGCTTCACCTTCATGAACTTCACCTATTTTGTGCTCGATTCCAGTGTAAAAAAGCATGCGCTCAGTAGCGGTAGTTTTACCCGCATCAATGTGAGCGATTATTCCTATATCTCTAAATTTTTCTATGGGGTATTCTCTAGACATGAATAGATTTTATAAATTAACGCAAGCGAACATTGATGCTCGAAAAGGGTCGGAAAAACTGTAGTTTTTCCGTGTTGGCAAGCAGGGACGAGTCTGCGAGGACCGCCGAATACCGAGGGTATTCGGGGAGGTCCGATTAAAATCGGACCGACATCTAATGTGAGCGATAATGCCTATATCTCTA
>JBDGRM010000009.1:8854-18717 GCA_042218035.1 Candidatus Magasanikiibacteriota bacterium | reverse complement strand
ATTCTCTAGACATGAATTTATCAGTACTTTAACAGCTTTAGTTGAGGAAGCCGGCAAAAGCTTTGTTTGCTTCAGCCATTTTCTGAACACTTTCCTTTCTGTTTATAGCGGAGCCTTCATAGTTATAAGCAGAGATGATTTCTTCTGCCAGTCTTTTGTAAATAGGAGACCCCTCTCCACTTCGAGCGGCTTCAATTATCCATTGAGCAGCAAGAAAGAATTTTCTCTCCGGTCTGACCTTGCGGGGTATTTGATAATTAGCCCCTCCTATCCTTCGGGAGACTACTTCCATTTTAGGAGAAGCATTTGAGATTGCTTTCTCAAAAACTTCCAAAGGATCTTCGTTTAGTTGCTCTTCAATATAATCCATTGAATTATAAAAAATGTTTTCTGCTAATGATTTCTTTCCTCGCCTCATCAAATAATTAATAAAGCGGGTCACCTTTACTGAATCGTATTTGTAGTCAGGATCATGTTCTTTTTTTTCGTAATAACCTTCTCTACGCATATTTTTTTATTTATTCTTGTTTTTCAGTTCCGTATTTAGACCTTGATGTCTTACGGCCCTCTACACCTTCGGTATCCAAAACTCCTCTTACAACATGGTATCGAACTCCGGGAAGGTCTTTAGGTCCTCCGCCTTCTATCATCACTACAGAGTGTTCTTGTAAATTATGACCTTCTCCAGGTATGTAGGCTGTTACCTCCATTCCATTTGTCAGCCTAACTCGGGCTACTTTACGCAGGGCTGAGTTAGGTTTTTTTGGGGCCGCCGTAAACACCTTTAAACAAACCCCTCTTTTGGCAGGGGAATCTGATTCAACCGGTTCGTTTTCTTTGTTTCGATGAAAGCTTAACGCCGGAGATTTATCTTTTTTCTTGGGCTTATCTCTTCCTTTTCTAATTAGTTGATTAATGGTGGGCATAGTAAAAATTCAATTAAATAAGCTTTGGGGCTAAGAACCAAAGCTCTATTCAGAATACCTATATGAGAAATTATGTCAACCCTAAGCACCCCCCATCAAAGTCCCTAGTGCTTGCCATGCTTGGGGTCCCATAATAATTTGAGAAAGATAAGTGGTTACTCCAAAAATCACGCCTCCGAAAAGAATCAGAAAAAGAAAAACAAAGAAAATTCCACCAATTCCTATCTGCTGAACATAAGATGAATAAGGGTGAGGTAAAAGTATCGTCAAAATCTTCGACCCATCCAAGGGCGGGACAGGCACAAGATTAAACACAGCCAATAAAATATTAAGTACCACCACAAACCCGAGCGCCGCAACACTAAGTTGAGGCAAAAAGCCGTGAAAAAATCTAAGTATTCCTCCAAAAATTAAAGCTAACACTATATTTGAGGCAGGCCCGGCCAAAGCTACTTTTAGAGGTCCGTACTTAGGGTCTTTGTGCAATTGATTAGGGTTATAAGGCACAGGCTTTGCCCACCCTATTATAAAAGAAGTACCGGAAACAACTAAAAGAGCGGGGATTATAATTGAGCCCCACATATCCAAATGCTTTATAGGGTTCAAAGTTAGTCTTCCAGCTCTCTCAGCAGTCCTGTCTCCGAGATGGCGAGCCATATAGCCGTGAGAAACTTCATGAATAACTACAGAAAAAAGAAGTATTACAATTTGAAGCGCTATAACCATACAAGGGGTATAATAACCGAAAAAGAGAACAAAATTAAGTCTTGCTAATCCATAATTTATATGCTTTAATTAAATTGGATTTAAGAAAAGATATTATGCGTCAATGCAAAAGGTGTCAAAAATCATATAAAAAATCTCGCAAACGAAATAAGTTGAGAGGACATTACAATCCAACTCCCCACAAAAGAAAAAAGGCAAATCTTGTAAAAACTCATCTTTTAGAAGGGAAAGGAACAGATCTGGTTTGTACGGATTGTCTCAAAACTTTAACGAAAGAAGCAAAGGTTACTGATAATTAACTCAAGTTCCGAGGTGTAGAGTTAGTAACCAAGGACTGCTTATAAAATTAAAAACCCCTACCTCAAAATTAAAACCTCTCTAATTCGAGAGGGTTTTTTATTTGATTTGAACATATTGAATATAAAAAAGAAACCCCTTCGGTAATTTTCCCGAAGGGTGAAGATGCTTAGAGTCCCGTCTTTCTTGAAAGCCTTTTAAAAGGGCTTCCATTATTTTCAACAAAGGGTACTCCTTTTTGCTGTAGAGCACTTTTAAGAGGAGCTAAAGGAGCCTCCTCTTTTCCGAAATTAAAGACAAGATTGCCTATTATAACGCCGAGACTTGCGTATCCTCGACGGATGGCAATGTTCCTCTCGGTCAATTTTTTCAGTTCCGATTTGCCAAAATTAAAGTTGGGGCAGTTGCCAATTCTCTGTCCCAAAAAAAAGGTTGCCCCTTCAAAAGACCGATAAACAAGACTGAGGCATATGTTGCTTCGATTTTTAGCTTCTTTTCTTATTTTCTCTAATTCTTCTCGATCACTCTCGAATGTCACAACTAAAAGAGATTTTTGAGTCATCATGGTAGAGCAGCTCTTTATTGGGGTGTGAAGGCACTATTAAGAACTATAAATTACTATTAAAATATGTCAATTTCAGTCTTTTTCAACTTCGATTTTTTCAAAAATCGGTTTCGGGTTCTTTATATCAATTTGAGCAAGTTTTATTTTCAAGAAATCAAGGTCCGGCCATTTGTTTAATTCAACACCCAAAATTTTTGAAAGTTTTTCTCTTGCCTCTAACAGGAGAGGGTTGAACCCAGCCAAAAGAGCTAAAGTTATAAAAAGAGCATTGGTTAGAATGACCTTCCTTTCTTCTCCCGATTTTTCCCACGGCTCTTTTTTGGACAAATATTTATTCCCAAAATCAGCAATATCCCTAAGATTCTGAGAGTAATTACGAAACTTTGTCTCATCTAAGTTATTTTCCACCTCCTGTAAAAATGTTTCCACTTTTTCTATAACTTCTTTCTTCAAATCACCCCTTTCAAAGCTTTCAAAATCTTCTGCCATTTTTAAGGTGCGGTTTATAAAGTTGCCAATAGTTCCAATGAGAACGTTATTATTGGTTTCTTGAAAATCATGCCAAGAAAAATTAGAATCCGAATTTTCAGGCATAACAGTAGTAAGATAAAAACGCACCGGATCAAGACCATATTTGTTGATTATCTCCTTAGGATCTATCACAACTCCTCTGCTGGTTGAGAACTGATCACCTTCCAGTTGTAAAAATTGATTCACTGCCGGATAGTCAGGAAGCTTAAGGTCCGGGTTATATATATTCAATTCAGCCGGCCAAAATAGGGTGTGGTAAGCAAGGTTGTCTTTTCCCATAAAATAAAAATGCCTTGCATCCTCATTCTCCCAAAAGGACTTCCAATCTCGGTTGTTTTTTTTGCCCCATTCTTTCGAAGCAGAATAATAACCCATTACTGCCTCCCACCAAACATAAAAGCTTTTTGATTCTATATTTTTTATTTGATCTTCCTCAGGAATTTTTTCTTTCGGAAGAGAAATTCCCCAATCTAAGTCTCTGCTAAAAGCTCGGGGTTGAAGACCTTCCCTCAACCATCCTTTTGTTTCATTGTAAACCCACTTTCTCCAATCCGGTCCTTTTTGGTTTACATACCCCTCAAGAAATTCTTGTGTTTTCGGAAGATCAAAAAAGTAATGTTCGCTCTTTTTCATTTCAAGATCAGCACCACTTATTTTGCTTACTGGATCTTCAATTTCTCCCTGGCTAAGAACTCTGCCACACTCATCACACTGATCGGATCGGGCCTCCTCAAATCCGCAGTGAGGGCATGTACCCTCTACATACCTATCCGGTAAAAATCTTTCTTGTTTAGAATCATAATACTGTTCTACTTCATCTTTATATATATAGCCCTTTTTAAGAAAAGTTAGAAAAAAGTCTTGGGCAACTTTTTTATGGTTCTCAGTAGTCGTTTTAGTGAAAATATCAAAATCTATACCCGCCACCTGAAAAAGGGATAAAAGTCGAGGATAGTATTTATCTACTAAGTCCTGAGGATTAACATCTTCCTGTTCAGCTTCCACTGTAATAGGAGTTCCATAACAATCCGCTCCGGAAGCCATTAACACATCATTTCCCTTAAACCTGTGAAAGCGAGCAAATATATCTGCCGGCAAGAGATAACCGGCCAGATGACCTATGTGAGGATCTCCATTAACGTACGGCCAAGCTACTCCTATGAATATTTTTTCTGCTTCTTCATTCATTGTTTTTAATTATAAGCAAAAAGATATCCAAACAGAAAGGCCCCACCCTTGGAGATCTCGCCAGCAATTTGGCAAGTGGGTGGGCGCAACGGTACAGACCCCGGACGAACCAGCAGTCTGGCGTGCTCATTGGATGCTGTAAGGCACCTTTGCCCTCCCAATGGTATATTATGGTCTGGGATCTTAAGGGTGGGACCTTTCTATTGATTATTGTAACACAAAATTCAGAAGGCTACTATAACTTTTAACCATCTATACTGAATCTTTCATAGTTATATGAACTCTCATCTTCAAACCAGTACTCTATTTCATGCTGGGCTTCTTCTTGGGTCTCTGAAGCATGAACCAAATTACGTACGGCTCTTTTTTCTTTGTTAGCAAGAGTAGGGGAATCAACTGAGAAGTCTCCTCGAACCGTTCCCATATCGGCGTCAGAAGGCATCGTAGGCCCGACTATCTTTCTCACCATATCCACAGCATGAACTCCCTCGATAATCATTTTAACCATAGGGGCCTCAGTAAGATAATCCAGAAGCCAGCCTCTTACTTGCTGTCCTATTTCTTTTTCATTCTCGGTTCCCATTTCTTCGATAGGGTCTATATTATATTTTTCATAAGTTTGCAACGTTTTTCTGCCTAGCCGTTCTATCCATTCTTTATCTTTTGGGTAATGGCCGTCTATGTCATCTCTTGTGGCCTCAAACATCTCGAGCCTTACTATCTTTAAGTCTCTCTGTTCGATCCTTTTTACAATTTCTCCTACTAAACCCTTTTGAACGCCGTCAGGTTTAATCATTAAAAATGTTTTTTCTTTTTTGGGATTCATAGATTTAAGTGAAATTAATTAATGTAAGATTCATGATTCAAGATTCATTCCCATAAAGTTCGTCTCACTCACCACGGGACAGGGAATCAAGAATTATGAATAATGAACTAGGAATTAAGGGGAAGGCAGGTCTCTGCCGGAATGTCTCGCAGGGGGCTGAAGCACGGTTTCTATCCGAAAGGATAGAATTCAGCTCCCGAGAGACAAGACTGTCTTTTCTCGCTGGAGAAAAGAACAAGCCGGTTCTAGCCAGAGACTTGCCTTCGGGAGAATACAAGCAATATACCAAGAGCCTTTCTTTCTTCTCTTGAACCTTGAATTGTGATTCCTTGCCTCGTGGAGTTATTTTTACGAGGTTGAATCTTTTTAGGTTGGATTTAGATGTGAAAAAATTACTGGCCAGATTCCGACTCGATTTTTATACTCAATTCATCCAACTGAGATTTGTCCACTTCACTAGGAGCATTCATAAGCAGATCACGTCCGTCCCCGGTTTTAGGGAAAGCAATCACTTCTCGTATGTTCGGCTCCTCCATTAAGATAGCAAAAATTCTGTCCATTCCAAAAGCAATTCCACCATGAGGGGGTGTTCCGTACTGAAAAGCTTCCAATAGGTGTCCGAATTTCTTTTGAACCTCCTCTTTGCTGTGACCGAGCAATTCAAAGACAGTTGATAAGAGTTCAGGCTTGTGAATCCTTAGAGACCCTCCAGCGATTTCATAGCCGTTAAGAACGAGGTCGTATTGGTAGGATAGTATCTGAGACGGATCTTCCTCAAAAAGCTCTTCTAGACGATCGGGAGAAGGAACCTCAAAACCCTCTTCCGTTTCAACTTTCGGACAAGTGAAAGGATGGTGCATAGCACCCCAGCACTCATTACCTTCTTTGTACTCAAAAGCAGGAAAATCAACCACAAAAAGTGGAGCTAACTTATCCGGGTTTTCTTCACTTCTAATATCAGGACGGTCAGTTCCATGAGTATTAACAACCTCCTTATAGCTCTTTACAGGAATTGAGCCATCTTCAAGTAAAAGTTGTTTGTCAGGGTAAAGATTATCAATCATTGAAAGAAACATGTCTTCTACCAGTTCCAGCACCTTTTTTTCAGAAGTGAAGCTCATTTCTATATCTAATTGGCTAAATTCTGGTTGACGATCTCCCCTTGTATCTTCATCTCGGAAACATTTTACTATTTGAAAGTATTTTTCCATTCCCGCAACCATAAGGAGTTGTTTGTATTGTTGAGGGGATTGAGGAAGAGCATAAAACTCACCCGGGTGAAGGCGTGAAGGAACTAAAAAGTCACGAGCGCCTTCCGGAGTGGATTTGCCCAAGATGGGGGTTTCAATTTCTACAAAGTTTTCTTTAGAAAGATAGTCTCGGAAAAATTTAATTATCTCATGTCTCTCACGGATGTTTTCTTGCAATCTTTTTCTTCTGAGATCCAAATAACGGTATTCCATTCTCACATCTTCTCCAATTTCATAACCATCACCCTCAGTAGATATCGGAGGAGTTTTTGATTCTGACAAAACTTCTAAATTAGAAGCTTTGACCTCATAATATCCTGACTCAATATCAGGGTTTTCCATTCCTTCAGGCCGCTCTTGAACTGCACCCGTTACCTCTATAACCCATTCCGAGCGCAGGTCTTCTGCTTTTTGGTATAATTCTTCGTCTCCAGAAGAAAAAACTACTTGCACTATGCCTTCCCTGTCCCTGAGGTCCACAAAAAGTACTTTACCGTGATCCCTAATAGTATCAACCCACCCTTTTAAGGTTACCTTTTCCTCTTTTTTATTTGAAATGTCGCTGGAAAGAGTTCTCATATTTTTTAATTGGTAATATTAAACTGTATTACAATATTAGAAAATCCAGAACAAGAAAGCAATTTATGTTAATCCTGTGAAAACACTTTTATTCTTTTTGAGTCATACTCTATCTTAACCGTTCCGTACTTGTCTGTTCTGAATATATTAGAGCCTATCTTCCTCAATCTACTCAAGGTTTTGGGGGATGGATGACCATAGCTGTTAGACCCAACTTCTATTACCGATATAGCTGGCTCTATCTTTTTAAGTAATGTGGGAGAAGATGAATATTTAGATCCATGATGAGGCACCTTCAGAACATCCACCGAGGCAGGTAAGTTTTCTATAATTTTCCTTTCAATTTTTTTGGTAATGTCTCCCGTAAAAAGTGTATTGAACCCGTCAACTTTAAAATTCATCACCAGAGAGCTTTCGTTGGAATCGCTTGAATCAAGAAAGGCTTCTTCAGGTGATATTATTTCTATTACATAATCCTTATATTTTATTAAATCCCCTTGATAAAGTTGCAAACTTCTTTGTGTTTTTCTTGCAACTTTTCTTTCAAGTATATTAAGAAATTTAGAGTCGCCCTTTTTCCCACTGTGTAAAAATAAGCCGGTTTTGTAATAATCTAAAACTTTTATCAAACCTGTGCCGTGATCAGATTGAGGGTGAGTCATAGCCACCAAATCCAAATAGCGGTCTCCTAACGGGAGGGCCTGAGAAAGATCTTTTAATATATTACCCTCCGCCGGACCACCATCTACTAAAATGTCCACTCGACCTTCTATTCTTATAAGCTCACTATCTCCTTGGCCTACATCAAAGAAATAAATTTGTACTTGTGGAGGGGAGACAATCCCTATAACAGAATTCCAAATAAAAATATTAGCAGCTATCAGAAGAGATAAAAAAATTACAAATTTCTTTGTTTCCTTTGTGAAATAGCTAGCTAACTTTTTGAGTTTTGTCATGTTTTGTATTGCTTATAAGACATCAGGCCTATGAAGGAATAATATGCTAAAACTCCTACCAGCCCAATGCTTGCAGGTATTACAAATAACTCGTTAGCAAATACTTTCAGTATACTTATTTCGATATTTAATAAAAACTTTAAAAGATATCCCAAAATAAAAGCCGGGTAGTATAAAATTTTTTCAACAAGAACGAAAAGATAACCCAATCCCATAGTTATCGGAATTAACTCCAAAACTACCAAATTAGCCAATAAAGAGCTAAGAGAAAATTGCCCAAAATTCATTATTAACACTGGAGCTACAGCAAGTTGCGCTGAGGTTGTCGTAACAAAGTTTTCTTTCCAACCCCAAAGACTATTTGAAATATCGGAATCAAAAATATTTTTTATAACGGGCCCTAAATAGATTATTCCTAAAAACGCTAAAAAGGAGAGCTGAAAACTTACACTAAGAAAAACTTGAGGATTAAATAAAGTCATCAAAACTGCTACCAGAACAGCAGAATTTCGAGGGTTGTATACTCTGCCTGACTCTCGAGCCAGAGAAGCTAGAAAACCCAGAGAGGCAGCCCTTATGATGCTGATCCTTCCACCGGTCATGAAAATAAATAAAAGGAGGCTCAAAAAAGTAAAAATCAAAGAGCGGCGACGCGAAAAGAAGTATAGAAAAAAGCTTGTTAAGGTGGTTAAAATAATAGTGACATGAAAACCCGAAAGCGCTACCAGATGTGTTGTGCCACTTCGAGTAAGAATTTGGCGGAAATTTTCGGTCATTCCCCCATAGCCACCAAATGTAATTCCACTTAAGAAGGCCGCCTCTTGAGAGCTAAGAAATTTTTCATATACCTCTTTAGACTGCTCCGGTATAGCAAAAAGTGATTTTTTAATTTGTGAACCAACGAACCCCTTGCGTTCTATTTTCGGAGAATAAAAAGAGCCGATTAAATTATGGGATTTAAGGTAGTTTCTGTAAGAACTTTTTGAAGGCTTTGACAATTTACCTTTTATTAAAATTTTTTCACCATACTCATATTTTGGGTAAGGTGAAGTATAAACTGCAACCTTATTCTTTTTAGAGCCGGATAGTTTAACCTGAAAGCGTTGAATGTTTTCAATTACCTTGGGATTATTAATTATTGCACCTTGAAATTCCTTTTGTTTTTCATATTTAACTTTTAATTCTTCCCAATCATAAGAATCCAGTTGGTAGTAAGCAGCTCCCATCACTGCAAAAAGTAAAATAAATAATAGAAAAAGAAACTTTTTGTTTTTAAAAAAGAAAAAGCCTATCAAAAGGCTTAAACTGGTTGATATCAAGCCAACCGTCATTAGCCGTCCAAAACCAAAGCTTTTCAAAAAGACACCTAAAAGAAAAAATGAGCCGGAATAAAAGAATATTCTATGGTTTTCCACTTTCAAAGTATTTAAGTAATTTTTCCAAAACAGGTTTTTGGTTTTTGTGAATTTTCTCTTTTGCCTTCTCAATATTAAACCACTCACCTTTGTCCACTTCAGGGAATTCTTTAATATTGCCAGAATCAGGAGGCCACTCCATTTCAAAAGTATCACTATTAATATCACTGGAATCAAGATCGCCTTCTAGCACAAAGGGGTATATTATTTTATCTGATCTCTGCTGAAAAGGCTCCAGTTTCGAAAAGTTTCCATCTACTTCAAAGCCAGTCTCTTCTTTAAATTCTCTTTTTGCAGCTTCTAGAGGTTCTTCTTCAGAATGTTTGAACTTTCCTTTTGGTATTGACCAGCTATGCTTGTCCTTATTCCACCAATAAGGCCCGCCGGGGTGAACTAGAAAAACCTCGGGGTTTTCTTTATTTCTATATAAAATTATGCCAGCACTATGTTTCATATTTGTCAGAATCGTTCAGTAGTCGGCTATTTAAAAAACAAAAAAAGAATATTTTTATAGGTGGGCCGACCACCTTGAAAGGAAGCTCACTCAGCGACTCAATTTCTTTGTCGCTCGTCATCACAGTATGCCGTTGGTACCGCCCTTCCT
>JBDGRM010000009.1:4989-8844 GCA_042218035.1 Candidatus Magasanikiibacteriota bacterium | reverse complement strand
TTTTATATTAGTTGGATGTAAGTTTGCATTTAAGCTATTCTTATTATAAAATACTGCAGACTGGCCTGCGGAAACAAATTTTTGAGGATTCTTAAATTTCAACAGATACCCGTTTTCTCTTTTGGTAAGTATCGCATCAAACAACGGTTGGTTGTATCGGATGCGAGCTTGGACTTTTATTTCATCTTCCGGAGCTCGGTTAGAGTCTATAAAATTAACATCTCTCAACTTAACCTTTTTTTCAAAAAGAGCCGGGTTGGAAGAACCTTCCGCCATCACGAGTGTATTGGATTCAAGGTCTTTCTCGGCTACATAATGAGGTTTTGGGTTCGAGTCTCCAGCAGGGGGGTTGTATTCGACTCCCAGGCGCCTTTGTCCAATGGTGTAAAGCCAGACTCCTTCATGAGTACCCATTTCATTTCCATGCATATCTACAATAGGACCTTCTTTTTTGGGTATATACCGCGAAAGAAATTCAGATAAATCTACTTGGCCAAGAAAGCAAATTCCTTGAGAATCAGGCTTATCTGCCACAGGCAGACCGTTGTTGTCCGCTACATTTCGAACCTCTGATTTTTGATAATCACCTATAGGAAATAGGCATTTTTTAAGCTCCTCTTGTCGCAAAGTCCAAAGAAAGTAGCTCTGATCTTTATGAGCGTCTTCGGCTTCGAGAAGTTCGTATACTTTGTTACTTGTTTTTTGGGATTTTTTATTTGGGGTTTGCTCTTTGAGCTTAACGTAGTGCCCGGTGGCAATCCTGTCCGCCCCCACCTCGAGAGCCTTGTCTAGAAAAAGGCCAAATTTAATCTCCCTATTGCACATGACGTCAGGGTTAGGAGTAGCTCCCTTAGCATAACCCTCAATCATATACTCAACTACCTTATTTTTATATTCTTCCTCAAAGTCCCAGACATAAAAGGGTATTTCTAAATGCTGAGCTACACGGCGTGCATCTTGAGCATCCTTTTTAGCACATCCATCTACGTTAAAACAACGCATAAATATCCCCACTACATCGTAACCAGCTTCTTTCAATAAATAAGTAGCCACGGAGGAATCAACTCCTCCACTCATTGCAACAAAAACAGTTTGGTTTTTAGATTTCTTATTTGACATAGCTAGTTTATTGTCTGAAAATTTTCTTTGAGAGTCAAGGTAAAAAAGATATAAATCAAAACATTTGACATTTGACTATTGACTTTTGGCTCTTCAAATAAATAACCTCTTCTGAAGAAATCTTTCGCAGGCAAGCTGAGCTTGGTATTGCCGATGAGGCGATTCAGCTTGCCGAGAATGAAGACCGCCAGCTCCGCTGGAGAGCTGGACGGGTCGGTTTCTGAATGAAGGGGTTGTTTGTAAAAAATTTCAATTTCTAACCCAAATGAAATTTTAGACCATGAACTATAGAAACCTTAGGCCCGGTACACAATTTATATTGGACGGAAATCCTTACGAGGTGCTCGAATACAATTTTGAAAAGAAGCAACGTCGGAAACCGACGGTGAAGTTAAAGATTCGTAATCTTCGGAACGGTAAAACCAGACAGTATACTGCCCGATCCCATGAAGAGTTCGAAGAGGCAGATATAGAAGAGTTGCCAGCTGAATTTATTTACCATCATCGGGGAGAATACTGGTTTAAAGACCCAGAGGACCCCTCTGATAGATTTAAAGTCGAAGAGGAAATACTCGAAAATATAAAAGATTATCTAAAAGAAGGTCTTGAGGTAACCCTTCAAAAATTTAAAGGAGAATTCATCAATGTAAAAATACCAGACAAAGTTGATTTGGAAGTAACTCAAGCTCCACCAAAGGTCAAAGGAAATACTGCTGACGGTGGCACCAAAAAAGTCACCGTCGAAACGGGGATTGAAATTAAAACCCCTCTTTTCATAGAAAAGGGAGACACAATCCGGGTGAACACAGAAACGGGGGAGTACACAGAAAGGGTTTAGTTTGTGTTGAAAGAGTAGTAATTTAGTAATTTTAAGTACCAAAAACTAGTTTTATTTTTATAAATTACCGGTTACTCTTCAGTAGCCTCATCAATAGCGTTTTCAATTGAATTTTTCAATTTATCTTTATTAATTTTCTTTTCTGCTTCTCCTTTATTTTCTTTTCTATTTCCTTCGTTTTTGTTTTTGGAATTCTCTGGCTGTGAATCGTTGGGCTTTTTAGGGCTTTCTTTTTGGTTGTCTTTTTTTTGTTTTAATACATCCTCCAAAGGTTTTTCTTTTTCTCGTTCTTCTTTCTTTTTTAATAAGTCTTCTGCCTCCCAGTCCTCTTTCATTTTTGCCTCAATTTTATCTTTTGGTTGTCCATATTTCTTTCTGCTTTTTTCAATAATTACATCGCGGTAGGATTTATCCGGTTTCTCAAACGGTGGAAGTGTTTTAGCAGGAAAAGGATCAGAGGCAAGCCCGTCTATCATGAGTCTTACCAAAACTTGAAATTTTGGCAAATTGACTAAATCATTTTCGTCATAATCGGGGAGAAATTCTTTTTCTAAAAACTCTGCATCATCAGCCCCGACCCTAAAGCAAATCATTGTGCCTACGTTTCCTATTATAGCGTCTCTAACTTTGGTGTTGTCATTTTGAACTAGTTGTTTTATATATTGATGAGCCAAAGTAAGACTAAGTCGATATTTTCGTGCCTCCGACAAAATAGAAGCAAAAGAATCGGTGGCAAAGTTTTGAAATTCATCGACTGAAAGAAAGAAGTCTTTATGTTCTTTATTTGGCTCTTTCGATCGCGCCATGGCAGCCATCTGAATCTTTGTAATTATCATACCTCCCAACAAAGACATGTTATCTTCTCCTATTTGTCCTTTGGAGAGGTTTACTATTAAAATTTTCCCCTCATCCATAATTTCTTTTACATTAATTGAAGACTTCCTTCTTCCTATGATGTTTCTAATGAGGGGGTTGGTTACAAGTTGGCCTATTTTATTTTGAATCGCTGCCACAGCTCTACGTTGGTACCGTTCAGAATACTGGGCGTATTCCTTTTCCCAAAAATCTTTCACCACGTGATCATCAAGACCATCCACTACTTTTTGTCGGAATTGTTTATCATTAAACAATCTAAGCACTCCTACTAGAGTTGCACCAGGATATTCAAGTAAAGCCAATAATGCGTTATTTAGTATGTATTCCATACGGGCAGACCATACATCAGGCCAAATCTTTTTAAAGATACCCATTATAGAGGAAGCAATGAGGTGCCTGTCTTCGCCACTAACTTGTTCAAGAGGGTTAATGGCAATAGGATATTCACTGTCTGCAGGATTAAAATATACTACATCTTCTATTCTGGATTCAGGAACGTGATCGAGTAAATTCTCTGCTAATTCTCCGTGAGGGTCTATAACCCCTACTCCTCTCCCATTTCTAATGTCGGAAATAGCCATATTTTCAAGTAAAGTAGACTTGCCAACTCCAGTCTTTCCAATGATATACATGTGTCGCCTCCGGTCAGTATTTTTAATTCCAAATTTTTGCTTCTCACCTCTATAATTAGCTATTCCTATAGGAACTTTTTTATTTTTAAAGTTTTGATTTTCCATATTTTTTAACTCTCTTCTCCCTCTTCAAAGGTGGGTAAATCGGCTGGGGGTCCCCCTTTTCGAAATTCTGTTTTTCTCAATTTAGGGAACTTAACTCCAGTTAGAGGGAAGTGATAGATTGTAGCTAATTCTTCTGTATTAAAAACTGAATAATCTCCTTCATAGTGAAGGGCAGGTTGAATGCCAGGAAAACGTCGAGTTCTATAATTAGAATATATCTTCCTTTTTTTATGTAAAATTTTCCAATCTTTAAATGGCATTTTACCGATTGTCATAGTAGAAATA
>JBDGRM010000009.1:0-4979 GCA_042218035.1 Candidatus Magasanikiibacteriota bacterium | reverse complement strand
GCTGAATAGAGTTGAGATTATTGGTGTTAAATTGTCGAAAAGAACCCATCACAGAAGATATATGATCCCCATTAAAATCATCCTTTTTGTCTATGTATACAAACCTTATTGTGGTTTCAAAGCCTATTTTCGAAATCTTATTATCGATAGCTTTAATCTTATTCTTTTGAACTGGGTTTAAACTTCCATCGCTATCATCCTTTTCGGAATCATCTTCATCTGAAGACCATTCTGGATGAATAATCATTGCCTTTAATAGTTGCCAAATAAAAATAAAAAAGCCCTCTACCCAACTTACTACTTCATCAAAAATATCTTTTGGAGAGTCTTCCTCTTCACCACTTTCTATCTTTTCTATCAAGTCTTCGCCCTCTTCTACCCAATCTTTCCCGGTTGGTCTAATAAGAACCTGCAACCAAATAGATTCATAATCTTTCAATTTTGACATACTTTCTGCTATAGAGGAAATGGGATCCAGCCTTCTCTCGTCGGCAATTTCTTCAAAATATTCGTATGTCCTTATCGGATAAGGGTCGTCTTCAGCTAAAACAAATTCAGTGCCCCATACATCAAAATCATCATTGGGAAGATCGGGAGGGAATCTTTTTACATAATCTTGAGATTCAGGAACTTGCTCTATTTCTGCATCAGGATATTGAGAATAAATCGCAGACTCTAAAAGGTTTCTGTATTTACTGGGAATTCTTACGTAAAAATTTATTCCCTTTGCTTCGCCTACCAGCTCAAAGGAAATCCATTGTTCAATTTTTCCTTCCGTCCATTTGTCCCATGGTCTTATCCCGAAGGAATACATCGCGTGCAATGCAGAAAAAACTTGTTCCATAGCTTTCGGTGTTTTTTCTACTTCTTTTGGAACAGTTACACTTACCAAGCTCCATTCTATATTTTTTATAAATTTTTCCCTTTGATGAGCAAGCCAAATTCTAGCTATTAAAAATAATAAAATAAGCGGGACTGGCACCCACCATATCTTTAAAATTATATTAGATATTGAAGATAAAATCTCCGAAAACTGAACCATAAGAGGAGAATATTACTCTTTTATGTCATACCTGCCGTCTTCTAATCTTTCAAAATGATTTTTGTCTTGGAGGTTTAGAATAATGGTATTATCTTTCAAAATCTTTTTTTCGTTTACTCTTTTTATTACCTCGTCCGCACTTAGGGGCCCCTCTTCTTTGAGAAGTTTTTTAATGACTTCCTTTGCCGTGCCACCTTCATATCCCTGCTCAGCTAATCCATACATACCTCTTCCAACCAGCACAAATCTATTATCTTTTATCATTTCATTGTGAACAGTTTGAACATGGGCCTCCTCTTCATCAATTCCCATTTCTTTAATCAATTTTGCAATTTTTCTAAAATGAAGAGGCTTCTTTTTCTTCTTAAGTACAAGGTAAGCTTTATCTCTTACCACTTTTGGTTCTATCTCAGGCCAATCCCGAAGGCCAAAGTCTCCAAAAGAGTTGACGCCGAATTTTTTAGAGATTGGAACGTGGTGATAAAGGTGAATCTCGCCAAACTTTTCTAAATAAGGCTTCTCTTCTATAACTTTTTGTCTTTCCTGTTCTTCAAAAAACTGAATCATTTCTTCCACTAATTCAAAAAGTTCCTCTTTATGGTCTTCATGGACATACCAGAAATCATGAAAGTCTTCATCTTCTTCATAAAAAGAAAGGGGAGAGCTTACTAGAAAAACAAATCTAATTTTATGATCTAAGTGATCAGTGTCTTTCTTTAGTTTTCCTATGTGAGAAACATCCTTAATAAAGTGATTATCCTTCCTGACTCCACCAAAATTTTTTAGATGATTAATAACATCCTCAAAAAATGATTCAAATCTCTCTTCCAACTTTGGTTTGACTTTATCTAAACTAGAAGACTCAATCTGGCGAATTCTTTCTCTTGTCACACCTAAATCTTCTCCAATTGCTTGGAGTGTTCTGAGCCTTCCAGTGAGACCCATTCTTTCATTAAGGACCTTTTTTTGTTTTTTGCTAAGGCCCTGAAGTATTTCTTTTAAGTGGTTGTCTATGTCAGTCATTTTAAATTAATGGGCTTAAGTAGTGTAATTTCTTTATAACTCAAATGAGTCATAACTGTCAAGCTAAATTCGTGCTATTTTCTAAGAACTCCACCTATAAAGGATAGGGCTGGCGACAAAAATAGAGGAATAAGTTCCAGCTATTGTTCCAACTAAAATCGTCAAAATAAAGTAAAAGAGAGAGTAAGGACCAAACAAAAGTAAGGAAACTAAGACAGCTATTAGTGTAAGGGAGGTGTTAATAGACCTCATGAAGGTTTCATTTACACTCTTGTTAATAATTTCCTTGACGGGTGATTTACCTCTATCCAGCTTCATGTTCTCTCTTATTCTATCAAACACCACAATAGTATCATTAACAGAAAAACCAAGCACTACTAAAATCGCTACAATGAAAGTGGTATCAACTTTTATACCTTGAATGTAACCAAGAACGGAAAAGACTCCTAATGGTAAGCTAAGGTCGTGAGCAAGGGCTAACAAAGCCGTAGACCCATACTTCCAAGAGCTTATTGATTGAGTTCCCTTTCTAAATGACCAAGCCACAAAGAGAAATATTCCTACTAATACTCCGAGCCCCGCCCAAATTGATTTATTTCTTAACTCTCTTCCTATAGTAGGACCAACTGAAGAGAAACTTCGTTCTTTGAAGCTTCCGAATTTATTTTTTAAAGCTTTGGAAAACTTTTGGTGTTGGCTTTCGGTAATGTTCGGAAGCCTAATCATTATTTCTTCCCCTGAAACTTTTTGAGCGCTTGCTTGAATACCGTATTCAGATTTAAAAAACCCTTCAATCTGATTTATCTGAACATCCTTTTCAAACTTTGTTCTCCATTGAGTTCCTCCTTTCAAATTTATGCCCGGCTCTAACCCAAAAACAAAAATAGAAATCCAACTGAGGAGCACTAAGGCTAGTGCGACGCCTATGAATATTTTTGATTTTTTCATTACATCGATAGTCATAATTTCATTCTGTGTTATCCATTATTTTTTATTTCTATTTTTACCATATACTACTCTCAACATCGTTCTGGTAATCGTAATAGCTGAAAACATGCTAACCAATACTCCTATTATTAAAGCAAGCGCAAAACCTTTTACAAAACCGGTTGTTATATAAAACAAAACAAGGGCTGAAATTATAGTAGTTCTAATAGAGCTCCAAGCTCTTCTAAAACCTTCTTCTACGGCCTCACTATAATCAAGTCCCCGGTCAAGCTCTTCTTCCATTCTTTCAAAAACTAATATGTTCGCGTCCACTGCCATTCCTACAGATAGAATTACAGCTGCTATGCCGGAAAGGGTTAGAGTTATTGGAATAATTTTAAATATACCTAAAACTAGAGAAGCGTACATTAAAAGCGCAACAGAGGCAAAAATACCCAATTTTCTATAGTAAGCAATCATATAAAGCATTACTATTGCCAAACCTATCAAGCCGGCTTTGATAGATTTGTTAAGAGAATCTTGGCCCAATGTGGGGCTTATGGTTTTTTGGTCAACCAGCTTTATAGGAGCCGGCAGAGCTCCTGCATTGAATCTTTGTACTAACTGCCTTGCCTTTTCTACAGAAAAGTCCCCTGAAATCTGAGCCCTACCTCCGGTAATTTGCTCTTGAACGGTGGGCATTTGAATTAGCTTACCATCCAAGAATATAGCTATAGGCTCTCCTACATTTTCTTTAGTGAGCCGAGCAAATATCTTTGCACCTTTATTATTCAATTGGATATTTAC
Source organism: Candidatus Magasanikiibacteriota bacterium (assembly GCA_042218035.1). Classification (GTDB taxonomy): domain Bacteria; phylum Patescibacteriota; class Minisyncoccia; order UBA6257; family GWB1-50-10; genus JBDGRM01. The sequence goes on along the minus strand of JBDGRM010000009.1, from coordinate 1,180 downwards.
CACAGGTTGTCCCAACCGGTTGAAGTCAACCTGTGCACCTTTTACATATCGTCCTGTCAGTTCAGTCTTTTTAAAATTAAGCCCTGAGGGCGTTCCAGTTCCTGAACCGGCAACACTGGTAGTAGACAGAGTTATCGGGCTAGAGCCCTTTTTAGATGAGGTAGCTACAGCGTTTTTTGAACTGGTGGCTTTTTTAACTTCCCTAAAATCCAAAACGGGGGTTTTACCAATTTCTTTTATAGCTTTATTTACCTTATCCACTCCGGGTAATTCAGCTACTATTCTGTGATTATTCCCCACAGTTTGGGTATAAACGCGTGGCTCGGAAACGCCAAATAAGTTCACTCTTTTAGCTATCACATCCCTCAATCCGGAAACAACTGATGGCTCTTCTTTTTCAGCGACATCACTCAAATCCACTTCATAAACCAAATAACTACCGCCTGCCAAATCAAGACCCAGATTCCATTCTCTAAAATCACTTACTTTATTCCAAGCAGGTGGGTAAACAAAAAAGGCTGAGATCAGGCTTATAATAACTATAAATATTAATAATGTAAGAGAGTTCTCTCTGCTCATTTCTATTTTAAAACCAAAAAGTCTCTTGACAACTCTTATGTTAAAAGGAACTTAATTTCTTTACAAGTCTAGAGGTTGATAAAGTAGCCACAGTAAGGTATTAAAAAGGTAGCTGTTTTTAATAAAAATAAAAGTATAGACAATTGTCATGTGGCCTATAGCTCTGATGGTGATAGGGTTTTCAGGGGCAATATTTAGTCTAGGTGTTTTATTTTCCTCAAAAGGCAGGAAGCCAGTGACACGAGTATGGATTTTTATTCTTTTATTGAGTTTAGGGTTGATGTCCATCAGCAAGATGATGAAAGACGACCGTTCTCATATTCGAAAATTCAAAGAAGGTCCCACCAAAAAGGAGGTTGTCTATGCTTAAGTTGGAAAATAATTAGATGTCTATTTTGACAAATGCATTATTTTTTTGAATAATTTAGATAGCCCTCTAACACTACAAAAAATCTCTTTTTGGTCATGATTGAGTCCCTTGATCCTGATACTCTTTTCGTTTTTAGCTACTTGATGGTCATTTTGATGGTAGTAGTTTCCATTTTTTTGTACATCGGCTCCAATTTTTCGGAGCGGATTGATGAATTTCTCCAGACCTGGA
>JBDGRM010000008.1:0-4919 GCA_042218035.1 Candidatus Magasanikiibacteriota bacterium | reverse complement strand
ATCTACCTCTATAATATAATGTAGAAGCAATGAAAGGCAAAGAACAATTTAAGAAAAATTTATGGAAACAGCTTGGAATAGCTGGTGCTTTAATTATACCTCTAGGAATAACTCTTGTCTTTTTAAGAACAGAAATTAAAGAATCAACCGCAAAAGCAATAGAAACTCAAAAAAGAGCACGAAAAAATGCAAAAATCCTCAGTAACCTCTCACAATTAAAATCTCAATATAAAAATTCTGCAAAAAACTACCTCTCAGTAATAGAAAACGTTCTCCCTTCTAAAAACAAATTAATTAATATATCAAAAAGATACCAAAATCTTGCTGAATCTCAAAATATCAACTTTGGTTTTAGTTTTATAAAAGAACAAGAACCAACAAACTCAAAACCCGGCTTTATTAAATTTCAAATAAGTGCGAGTTCTAAAAAAATAGATAATATAATAAAATTTGCAGAAGAATTGGAGGATTATAGATTTATTACGACAGTACAAGACATCCAAATTAAAAAAGCAAGTGCTCAATTCGAATCAAAAATAACAGGAAAAGTATATTATCAATCATCAAATAATAAAGAATAATAATGAAAGCAATATTTAGAAAATATTACCGAAAAGTAAAGAGCCTTCTCACATCTAAAAAACATCTTTTTATCGCAGGGGCAGTACTTATGACTACCCTTTTAGCTTGGTTTGTTGTTTCTAATTTCCTTTTTCTTATAGACAACCTCAATACAACCTTTAATCCAAACATTAATGTGGAGGTACAATCAACAAAGTTTGACATAAAAAGCTTTAAGAAGTTAGACTTGATTAAGGATTAACATTAATTTCAAAGTCTATAAAATTATCGGGTGCGTAGTTCAACGGTAGAACGCCATTCTGATAAAATGGAGGTTCCAGGTTCGAGTCCTGGCGCACCCACCACAATCCAATCAGTGATACAGCAATTTTAAAAAAAGTAAAAGGAGTAATTTTTATAGATTAGCTGAATCACCCTCATGGGAAGACCAATAACAGGCCAATTTCTTCGTCGATTTTCGTCACAGTATTTGTTAAACAAATACTGCTCCTCAACTCTCCTCGAACTTGACACTGTTCTTGGTTCTCTGATTGAATTGTGGTGCCGATCCTATCTATAAAATTATTCATTATTAGTTAATTTAAAATCGGATCGGCTACTGAGCGGACTCTGACGGGCCTGTAGTTCAATTGGCAGAACACCTGTTTTGCACACAGGAGGCTAGGGGTTCGATCCCCCTCAGGTCCACCACGTAAAATTCACTTCTTCCACCACTCGTTTGGCTCTTGGCAAAATTGTTTTTAAAAACAATTTTGCTTCATGGGTCACCAAAATTATTTTCGAGCAGCCTTTTATTCTTTTCCAAAAAAAATAAAAGCCCGCTCTTTGAGCGGGTTTTTATTTTAGACCTTTTAATGAAATATTTTATTTAATCTTTATTCATTACAGCTATAGAAAGGATCAGAAAAATCGACCCAACCAACAGCATTACAATTTCAGGTAAACCCCCCTTCGACCCTGAGTTCATCACCAACCGATACAATACTGTCGCATCAAGGCCTGCTCCCAGCATTCCAAAAATAAAGAACATGAACTTTGTAAGCAAAAAGGAATAATCTCTTTGGTAGGTCATAGCTAAAGGGATATTATCCACTTTTAGTGAACTAATCTAGAAATATAACAAATAATAAATATGCCAATTACACCTACTTTTATAGGCTCAACCTTCTTCTTGCTTTTGTTATCATTATTAAGTAAACATGAACCAAACAAACAGAGAAAAACCTCTATTTATATACGATGGAAATTGTGGTTTTTGTAAGTTTTGGGTTGAAAGATGGAAACACAAAGTGGGAAACGAGGTTGAGTTTTGCCCTTACCAAAAAATACATAAAAATTTTAAAAATATTTCAAAGAAAGATTTTCAAAAATCTTCCAAGATAGTTTTGCCAAATAAAGAAATCAAAGAAGGGGCTGAAGGGATTTTTGAACTTTTCTCCTACAAAGACGGAGTAAGCTGGGGTAAGTTTATATATCAGTACATACCTGGCTTCAGCCTGATATCTGAAAAAATATATAAATTAATCTCGAAAAACCGCAATCTTTTTGCTAAACTAACTCATCTTTTATGGGGGGACAAAACTAAACCCTCATCTTACTCAACGAGCACGTGGATTTTTCAAAAATTAATAGCCATAATATACGGAATTGCTTTTCTGTCCTTGTTAACTCAAATCACCGGTCTGATCGGAACAAATGGAATTTTACCAGTAAACAAGTTTCTTCATTCAGTACAAGAATCAACAAGCGGTTTAATGACTTACCTAAAAGCCCCAACTATATTATGGCTTAGCCCCACTAACTCTTTATTGATAATTTTGGGTTCTCTCGGGATAATTTTTTCCCTGTTGTTGTTTTTAAATATAATTCCTCTGATCGCTGCATTAATGGCATGGTTTCTATACCTCTCCATAACTGTTGGAGGGCAAGAGTTTTTTGCTTATCAGTGGGATATACTTCTTTTAGAGGCAGGATTTCTTACATTATTTATAGTTCCCAAAACAATTAATATTAATCCTAAAAAAATAAAAAATAAATTCTTTGAAACTAAAAAGAATAACTTTGCTGCTATTTTCTTATTCTGGTGGTTAGTTTTTCGAGTAATGTTTGAATCGGGACTTGTAAAAATTGCAAGTCAGGATATAACATGGAGAAACTTATCTGCTTTATCTTATCATTATTTTACCCAACCAATTCCAAACCTGCTCAGCTGGTTCTTTTACCAATTACCAAATTGGTTTCATAAAATCTCAACTTTCATCACTCATATAACAGAATTGGTGGTGCCATTTCTATTTTTCGCTCCTAGAAAATTAAGATTTTTAGGCGGGGTCATTACTATAGCCTTTCAATTGATGATATTTATAACTGGAAATTATACTTTTTTTAACGTCTTAACAGTGGCTCTTGCCTTAATGCTTTTCGACAATGAATTTTGGAGTAAGATTCTCAAGAAATATAAATTTACTACAAAATATATTCATAAAAAACTCCACACAAAAAGTGTATCGAGTAAAAGCCAAAAGAGGTTTGCTCAAGTATTTCTTTTATTAGTACTTATAATCAGCTTTGGTCAAATATTTTCTCTAATCACACAATCTCAACTACCCAAAAAACTCACTAAAATTAAGAAGCCTATCGCAAATTTCCGAATTATAAATCAATACGGTCTCTTTGCCAATATGACCACTAAACGGCCTGAACTAATAATCGAATATAGCTATAATGGAAATCAGTGGAAAGAATATGACTTCAGATACAAACCTGACAAGCTTTCAGAGATCCCGCCCCAGATTGCCCCTCACCAACCTCGCCTTGATTGGCAAATGTGGTTTTCAGCACTAACTGCATACCATTCAACCCTTGCCTCGAAACCTCAATACGATAGGTGGTTTATTCACTTCACAAAAAAACTACTCCAAGGGTCCAAAAGCGTTGAAAAATTAATAAAGTGGAAAAAGAAAAACGCTCCCAACTACATAAGAGTAAAACTTTACCAGTACAAATTCACCACACCTAAAGAGAAACAAAGAACAGGGAACTGGTGGAAAAGAAAACTCGTTGGCACCTATTTACCACCGGTGACCATCAAGAAAGGTAAACTGATAAAAGCAAGAAATAAAAAACTAAAATAAAAATGGTAGCTGTATTAGAAAATATAAGAAGTGTATACAATGTAGGCTCAATTTTTAGAACAGCCGATGGAGCCGGGATAGAAAAGCTTTATCTAACTGGATATACACCTACTCCGAAAAACAAGCTTGGTAAACCGAGAAAGAAAATGAAAAAAACAGCTTTAGGGGCCACAAAAACCGTTCAGTGGGAGTCATTTGATTCGACTAAAAGATGTCTTCAGAATTTACAAAAAGAGAACTATAATATAATTACCGTAGAAGAAGGCACAAAAGACGCAAAGAAATACACCAATACACAAGCTTCCCAAAAAGAAAATCTTGCTATAGTTTTTGGCAATGAAGTAGAGGGGATATCAGACGAGACGTTAGAACTCTCAAACAAAACTATATTCATTCCTATGGAAGGCAAAAAACAATCCTTAAATGTGGCAGTATCTTTTGGGATAATAGCTTACTTTTATAAAGATCAATATGAATAAAGAAAAATTAATTAAGAAACTAAAAAACCAAGGGTATTTAGAAACCCCCCTTATAACCGAAGCGTTTCGTAAAATATACAGAAAAGACTTCGTTCCTGAAGAGAGGTTAGAACTGGCATATACAAATCAAGCCTTACCATTAAAGAAAGGTCAAACCATATCACAACCCCTTACAGTCGCTTTTATGCTTGAAAAACTTGAGCCTCAACCCTCAGAAAAAATTATGGACATAGGAACAGGCTCAGGGTGGCAAGCAAGTTTGATTGCTTATATAATTTCAAAGAATGAAGAAAAAAATAAAGGAAAAGTAATTACAATAGAAAGAATTCCAGAATTGGTAGAAATAGCGAAAGAAAACATATCAAGATACTCTTTTATAGAAAAAAATACATTAAGAATGACACAAAGAGGAAGCGCCTTATGATAAAATTATTTCCGCTGCCGCAACTGACAAAATACCAGAGGCATGGAAGAATCAACTTAAAATAGGTGGTAAAATAGTAACACCAGTTTCAAGTAGCATACATGTTTTAGAGAAAGTAAAGCCAAACAAATTTATTACAAAAAAGCATTTTGGGTTTAGCTTTGTTCCCCTTATTAAGGAGAGTCCTGAAGTGTAATTACTTTTGGTTTAAGCTAATAATGAACAAGGCAACCAATGCACCCAATAAGCCAAAATCTCTAAAAGTAACCACATCAACGCCCGAAAAAACCAAAATTAAAA
>JBDGRM010000007.1:2227-8752 GCA_042218035.1 Candidatus Magasanikiibacteriota bacterium | reverse complement strand
CTTACAGAAGACTGTCTCATATTGAAAGACAAAAATAGATATTGTGAAAAAGGTAATAAAAAAATTACAGTTATCTCGGAAGGGAAGGTGGTGGAGAACTGGATGAATTACGTTCTTGATCATGGTGACAAAGTTTTGCTTGATTACAGCAGCTCCACTTTGTCTAAGGTGAAGTTCAGGTATAATAATATACCTGATATCCCATGGAAATATTTAAAGTCGGTAGAAGAAATTAAGGAACAAAAATAGTATGGCTATTAAACCCGAACTTCCTGGGGGTTTTCGAGATTATCTTCCCCCCACACAACAAAAAAGAATAGATATTTTAGTTACCTTGGAAAAATTGGCTGAGATATATGGCTTTCAACCTTTGGGTACTCCCTCGATAGAAAAGAAAAAGATTTTAACTGGTGCGGATCCAGAGTTTGAAAAAGAGTTGATTGAAATTGAAAGGCCGAAAAATAAAGAAAGTTGGGCTCTACGTTTTGACCAGACTGTTTCATTGAGCAGGGCAGTTGCAAAACACCCTCAGGAAATTGAGATGCCGTTTAAGCGGTATCAGTTTGGAAAGGTCTGGAGGGGAGAAAAACCCCAAAAAGGTCGATACAGGGAATTTTATCAGTTTGATGTTGATATAGTTTCAACTTCCCGGATAACTTCGGAAGCGGAAATTATTTCTTTTATTTATGAGTCCCTAAAAAAGCTTGGAATAGATGATTTCAAAATATTTATTTCCAGTAGAAAAGTGTTAGATGGCTTGCCGGGGCTTGCTGGCTTTGACCCGGAAATAAACCCCTCGGTATTGCGATCAATTGATAAGTTAGACAAAAAAGATTGGGTCTCGGTAGAAAAGGAACTCTCCAAAAAAGGCCTGGATTCTGACCAAATTTCTCACATAAAAGAGTTCTTGGATATACAAAGTGAGTCTGTAGAGGAATATCTTGGCACCGTAAAAGATTTTATGAAAGACCAGACTGATGTTATAGAAGGAGTAGAGGAATTAGAACAATTGGTAGAATATTTATCTTTACTTGAAGTGGAAAAAAGTAATTTTGAAATAGATTTTTCTATTGCCAGAGGTCTAGATTATTACACGGGCCCTGTTTTTGAAACTGTTTTGGAGAACTCTGGTGTGGGGTCTATCTTTAGTGGGGGTAGGTATGATGATTTAATAGAGCGGTTTTCCTCAACCCCGGTTCCTTCAGTTGGGGCCTCTTTAGGGGTAGACAGATTGGTTGATGCCTTGTCGGGTATGGATAAATCTGAGATGGATTTCGGCTCTCGCCCTAGTGTATTGGTTTTAGATTTTGATGAAGACTGCACAAAAGACTGCCTAGAGTTCGTTTCGAAGTTGAGGAAAGAGGGTATAGATTCACAGGTATACTTAGGTCAGGAAAATAGCTTAACCGGTCAACTTTCATATGGAGCTTCTCGAGAATTTAGAGTGGTTGTTATATACGGATCAGACGAAAAAGAGAAAGGTGTGGTTCAGTTGCGAGATATGGATGAGGAGTCGCAAATCGAGGTAGCAGAAGATGAGCTTGTTAGCGCAATAAAGAATATTTTAACCGAGAATTGATAATTTGAGGGGAGTTTAAAAGTTATGACTCAAAATAACACCAAATATATTTTTGTTGTAGGAGGGGTGATGTCGGGTGTTGGAAAGGGGGTTACAGCTTCTTCAATTGGTAAAATTCTTCAGTCTAGAGGTTTAAGTGTATCTGCTATGAAGATAGACCCTTATGTAAATGTTGATGCAGGTACTATGAACCCAACAGAGCACGGAGAGGTTTTTGTTTTGGATGATGGTACTGAGTGTGATCAAGATATGGGTAATTACGAACGGTTTTTAGGTAAAAGCTTTGATAAGAAAAATTACATGACTACCGGCAGTATTTATAAGTCGGTAATAGAAAAAGAGCGCAACTTAGAATATGATGGAAAATGTGTGAGTGTTGTCCCTCATATACCTCTTCAGGTTATTTCTCAAATTGATGAGGCAGCCAAAAAAGATGAGGCAGATTTTATGGTAGTAGAAGTAGGGGGCACTGTTGGAGAGTATGAAAATATCCTTTTTTTGGAGGCAATACGAATTTTGTCTAATAAGCGAGAAGGAGATGTAGGTTTGGTTTTAGTGAGCTTTCTTCCTTTTTTGAAGCACATCGGTGAGCTTAAAACAAAACCTACCCAGCATGCTGTTCGAAACCTTCAGAGTGTCGGTTTGCAGCCCGATATAGTTATTGCCCGGGCTAAGAGAAAGGTGGATCAGAAACGGAAAGACAAAATTGCTTTTCATTGCTCGGTAAGAGAAAAGGATGTTATTTCTGCTCCTGATGTGTCGAATATTTATGAAATTCCATTTAATTTTGAGAAGGACAACCTTGGTAATTTAATTTTTGAAAAGGTTGGGGTTAAAGGAGGAGAGGGGGATATGAGCGAATGGAGAAATTTTATAAAAAAAACGAAGGAGACTGAAGAAGTTGTTAATATTGGTATAGTTGGAAAGTATTTTGAAACCGGCGACTATCTACTTTCTGACTCTTACATTTCAGTAATAGAGGCAATAAAACACGCTTCTTATGATCTAAAAAAAGAACCGGAAATAGATTGGCTTAATGCAGCTGATTTTGAGGATGATTCTAATTTAGACAAGCTCAAAGATTATAAGGGAATTATAGTGCCGGGCGGCTTTGGTCAGCGAGCTATCGAAGGAAAGATATCGGCAATTGGTTATTGCCGAAAAAATGACATCCCTTATTTTGGTCTATGTTATGGGATGCAACTTGCTTTGGTGGAATTTGCCCGTTCCGTTTTGGGTTGGGAGGGGGCACATACTACTGAGATTAATGAAGAAACTCCTAAGCCCGTTGTTGACTTTCTTCCAGACATGAAAGAAATTTTAGACTCCGAGGGCTATGGCGGCACTATGAGGCTGGGAGCATGGGATTGTAAAGTAGAGGATGGTACAATAGCAAAAGAGGCATATGGGAAGGCTAAAATTTCGGAACGCCATCGCCATAGGTATGAAGTGAATCCTGAATATGTGGAAGATTTCAAAAAGGCTGGCATTGTTTTTTCCGGAGCCTCTGCTGATGAGAGGTTGATGGAAATAATGGAATTACCTCGAAGTAAGCACCCGTTTTTTGTAGGAACCCAGTTTCATCCGGAGTTCAAGTCCAGACCCCTCAATCCACACCCTTTATTTTTGGAATTCATTCGAGCCTGTGATGGTAGTTAAGGTGAGGATGAAACTTTGAAAGAATTTTAAATAAATAAATAAATAATATGAAAATAGGTTATGTAGGTTTAGGAAAGATGGGCTCAAATATGGTGAAAAGGCTTCTCGAAAAAGAGTATGAGGTGGTAGTATATGACAAAGATAAGACCAAGGTCGAGGCCTTGGACAAGAAAGGTGCTGAAGGCTCAGATTCTCTTGAGGATATGGTTTCTAAGCTCAGCCCTTCCCGGTTAGTTTGGGTTATGGTACCTCATAATTTTTCCTCGGAGGTTATTCGAAATCTTGCTGAGTTTTTACAAAAAGGTGATGTAATTGTAGATGGAGGCAACTCTTTTTATAAAGATACTGTCGAGAATGCTCGGTTTTTAGAAGATCGGGGTGTTCATATGCTTGATGCTGGTGTGAGTGGGGGTCCTTCTGGTGCTCGAAACGGCGCTTCCATGATGATAGGTGGTGACAAAAAGGTATATGAAAAATATGAAGAGTTATTTAATGATCTTACGGTTTCTGATGGGTACGGTCGGGTTGGCCGAAGCGGCGCAGGTCATTTTGTAAAAATGGTTCATAATGGTATTGAGTACGGAATGATGCAGGCTATTGCTGAAGGTTTTGATGTAATGAACAGCTCTGAATTTGATCTCCCTCTCGAGAAAATTGCCCGAATCTATAACAATGGCGCTGTGGTTTCTTCTAATCTCATGAAACATATGAAGTCGGCCTTTGATGATTTTGGTAAAGAGTTAGACGGGGTGTCTGGTAAAGCAGGGGAAAGCGGTGAAGGAAGGTGGACGGTTGAAAAAGCTCATGAAGAAGGTGTTTTTGATAGAGTAATTCATTCTGCTTTGAACGCTCGAGAGGCGAGTAGGATGAGTCCGAATTTTCAAGGAAAAGTTATTAATGCTCTTCGAAATAAGTTTGGGGGGCACTCCAGTGAGGATCCTGAGGTTAATTTGTAATTTAATTTAATTATGTCTAGACCAAAAGATTTAAACACAAAAATATTTCTCGATAGCGGGGACCCTGAAAAAACGCAAGAAATTAAAAAGCTTTTAGGTTTTCTGGATGGCCAAACTACAAACCCTACTTTAGTTTCAAGAAACCCTGAGGTTTCAGAAAGACTTGAAAAAGGAAAGAAATTTTCGAAAAAGGAAATACTTTCTTTTTATAAAGAAGTAGTGGAGGAAATTTCTAATATAATTCCTAACGGGGATATATCCATTGAAGTTTATGCTGATCGTGAAACCTCTGTAGAAGAAATGCTGAAACAAGCTCATAAAATGAATTCCTGGATTAGCTCTCCTCATCATATAAAATTGCCCACTACCCAGAAAGGGCTGGAAGCGGCTAACCGTTTTTGCAAAAATGGGGGTGGCTTGAATATGACACTCTGCTTTTCTCAAGTGCAAGCTGCTGCGGTCCACCTTGCCACAAAAGAAATTTCTTCGAGTTCTGTTTTTGTTTCTCCTTTTGTAGGAAGGTTGGATGATAGGAATATAAACGGCATGAAACTCATTGAAAATACCTTGAGAATGTATGAAAAAATAGATTCACATGTATCTGTATTGGTTGCCAGTGTTAGGAATATGGATCATTTTTTAAAGGCTATTCAACTTGAAGCAGATATAATTACTTCTCCTTATGAAGTGCTTAAAAAGTGGGGCCAGGAAGGCAAGCCTATGCCCGGAGATGGTTTTGAGTATGATACTACTAGTTTGGAGGATATTGAATACAAGAATTTTGATTTTAGCAAAAACTTTAAAGAATTGAACATTGAACATCCTTTGACTAAAAAAGGTATGAGAAAGTTTTCCAAAGACTGGAACAAGTTAATAGATGAAAATTAATTGTAAAGTTTAAAGAGACACAAAAAGCTAAAAACTGTTAATTACAACTCATAAATCACAAACCACAAAATACTAACCACTAACTAATTATGTATGATTCAATAATAATAGGTTCGGGTCAGGCAGGAGTTCCTTTGGCTGTTTCCTTGGCGGATGAAGGCGAAGAAGTAGCATTAGTTGAAAAAAATAAACTTGGAGGAAGTTGTGTTAATTATGGTTGTACACCTTCAAAGGCTATGATTTCTTCCGCTCGGCGTGCGTGGGTTGCCAAGAATAGCCGGAATATGGGTGTTGAAGTTGAAAATGTAAGCGTTGATTTGGAAAAAATTGTAGAACGCAAAGATAAAATAGTAAAAGAATTTCGTGAGGGTGTGGCTAAACGGATAGACAAAGACAATATTGATCTTTTTCGAGAAAAAGGTAAACTTTTGGACAACAACGAGGTTAAGGTGGGTTCTGAAACAATAGAGGGGGAGAAGATATTTATAAACACCGGACAAAGTCCATTTATTCCCCCTATTGACGGGATTGAAGAAGTTAACTTTTTGACTTCCAGCTCAATAATGAATTTAAAAGAAGCTCCGGAAAGTTTGATAGTGATAGGAGGTGGTTACGTAGGCTTAGAGTTTGGCCAAGCTTTTCATAGATTTGGTTCTGAGGTGACTATTATTGAAAGAGGTTCCCAGCTTGCTTCACATGAGGATGAGGATATAGCTTCTGCTATAAAGTATATATTAGAAGAGGAGAGCTTAGAGATTTATCTTGAGTCAGAAGCGAGTGAGATCAAACAAAAGAACAACCAGGTTAAATTGAAAATTTCAAAAGAAGGAAAGACAAAAAAATTGGTGGCGGATGAAGTTCTGGTAGCAGCGGGCAGATCGCCGAACACTGGAGATATCGGCCTGGAAAATACTAAAGTAAAAACAACGGATGGAGGCTATATTGAAACTGACAATAGATTTCAGACGGATGATAAAAATATTTGGGCTTTGGGAGATGTCCGATTGGGCCCTGCTTTTACTCACACATCCTATGAAGATTATAAAGTAGTGATGGATAATCTGTACGGAGACGGGGAAATGACTAGAAGTGATAGAGTTTTAGTATATGGTATGTTCATTGACCCCCCTTTGGGGAGAGCAGGTTTGTCTGTTGGGCAAGCAAAGAGTAAAGACCTTGATTATGAGGTAGTTGAATATCCCATGTCTTATGTTGCTAGGGCTATAGAACTTGGTGAAAAGAAAGGGAAAATGAAATTAGTAGTAGAGAAGGAGAGCCGAAAGATTTTGGGAGCTGCTATTTTGGGGTATGAGGGGGCTGAATTGATTCAGGTAATTGCCGCCTATATGAATGCCGGGGTCAAGGTGGATGTTGTGCAGGATGCAATGGCAATTCACCCTACTGTAGTAGAAGGAATTCAGTCCTTGGCAAAGAAGTTTTAAT
>JBDGRM010000007.1:0-2217 GCA_042218035.1 Candidatus Magasanikiibacteriota bacterium | reverse complement strand
TTAGATTATGACTGAAATAATAGATATATCTCTTGAAATCAGTGAAGATACCTTAATATACCCCGGTAACCCTGAGGTGGATATTGAAGAGATAGATACAAGTGGCTCAAAAATTTCAAGAATAGATTTTGGCTCTCACACCGGCACTCATGTAGATGGTCCACAGCACGTTTTTGATGATGGAAAGGGGGTGAATGAAGCTTTCAGAATAACTCAATTTGTTGGTGATTGTGAAGTGTTGGATATGACTCACCGAGAGGAGAGTGTTAAAAAGGAGGATTTTGAGGGTATTGACCTTAAAGAAAAAAGTAGGATTATTGTTAAGACTAAAAATTCTAAAGAGGGCTTTGAAAGATTTCGGGATGATTTTGTCTATTTAGACGGAAAGGCAGCTGAATTTATTTCCGGGTTTGATTTGGAGCTTTTTGGAATTGATTATCTTTCTGTAAAGCAGAGAGCCTCTTCTGACAACAGACCTCATAAAGAATTATTGAAGAATAATATAGTGATATTTGAAGGGTTGGATCTTTCGGGCGTGGAGCCTGGCGGGTATACTTTTGTTGGTCTACCCTTAAAAATAAAAGACATTGACGGGGCCCCCGCAAGAGCGTTATTAATTGAGGATTATTAATTTTTTTAAAATATTATGGACAAATTACATTTTAATTGCAAAGAGACCTCCTTGGTTCCCTCTTCCGAGATGAGTGATATTTTATCCAGTCTGGAAAGCTACCATGAACATTTAAAAGAAGTATACGCAGAGGATGACTACTCTTATAATGAGTCCTCTCTTAACTTACCTTCGGATTCCAGGAGATTTGAAATGGTAGAAACCTTAGGGGAGAATAAGTCTTCAACTGAACTGAAATATATTTTTCTAGTTGGAATTGGGGGGTCTAATTTGGGTGCGAAGGCCGTTTATGACGCACTAAGAGGAAAGTTGGGGTCTTTAAGTGGAGAGTTTCCAAAGTTAGTTTTTGTGGATACAGTAGACCCATCGTTGTTGCGATCAGCCCGCTCTGTCATTAAAAACGATATTGAAGATCCAAAGGAATTCGCTTTAGCTGTTGTTTCGAAGTCCGGTAATACGACAGAGACGATTGCTAATTTTGAGGTCTTAGTGTCAGCTCTGAAAGAGGAATTTGATAATTTTGAGAATAGAATAGTCGCAATTACAGACGAGGGCTCAAGTTTGGATAGTTCTGTAAGCGAAACTGATATTGATACGTTGTATATTCCCGACAAGGTTGGGGGCCGTTTTTCCGTTTTGTCTGCGGTTGGAATACTCCCACTTTATTTGAGTGAGGTGGACGTTTACAGTCTTATGGATGGAGCTAAAAAAACTGTTGAGAGTTGCTTAGGCTCAGAGATCGGTTCGAATCCGGCGGCCATTTCTGCCTCTTTGCAGTATTGGTGGTCGCAAAACGGAGTTAATATTTCAAATAATTTCTTTTTCGATCCCGATTTGGAGAGCTTAGGAAAGTGGTATCGCCAGTTGATGGCAGAGAGTTTGGGAAAAGAAAAAAACAGAGAAGGGCAAAAAGTAAATATCGGTATTACTCCTGTGGCCTCGATTGGCTCCACTGATTTGCACTCCCAAGCCCAGCTTTATTTTGGGGGTCCTAAGGACAAATTTACCAACCTTGTGTATGTATCTTCAGGCGAGAGAGGTCCTTCGGTTCCGGAGAAACTTTATTTGGGTGATATAGTGTCGGGTGTGAAGGGTCAAGATATACATTCATTGATGGATGCTTTATATGGAGGAGTAAAAGAGGCTTACAAGAAAAATAATCTTCCCTTTGTAGAAACTGTTTTGGATAGTGTTTCTGCTGAGCCGATAGGATCTTATCTTCAATTTAAAATGATGGAAATTATGTACTTGGGTGAACTTTTGAATGTTAATGCGTTTAACCAGCCTTCTGTTGAGGATTACAAAGAAGAGACAAGAAAGATACTGGAAAGTTAGTTTCCTTCCCTTATTGAATTAAAGATAGTGACGTTACCCTTTTCTTATTTCCCCAACTCATAAACATGTGAACCCTACCTGAGAGAAAACCAAAAGAAGTTCCTTGTTGAACGTTTCGAAGGTAATCTGAGCTCGGTTTTCTGCGAAGCAGAAATCAGATTACTGAGAACCGAGGATGCTTTTTGTTGCTGGAATAAAAAGACATCCGGTTCATAAGAGGAGCTTCTTTTGGTTGAAAAGTTCCAACTACC
>JBDGRM010000006.1:0-1875 GCA_042218035.1 Candidatus Magasanikiibacteriota bacterium | reverse complement strand
TTACTTTTAAATCTTTGAATAGCCTATTGAATGGATTCTGGGTGGGTTTTGGTTATTTTTTCAGTAACTTCTTAAACACTTCCGGATCAATCTCAGCCTGGCCCATCTTTTGTAATTTTTTCTTTCCCTCTCTTTGTCGCTTTAATTTCTTTTTCTTCCTTGAATAATCCCCTCCGTATAAACCTTCTGTAACATCTTTTCGCAAGGCAGGTACATCTTCTCGAACTATAATATCCCCCTTGGCTCTTGCCTGAACAGGCTGTGGATACTGTTTTCTGGGCAAATGCTCTTTTAATTCCTCTACCATTTTTCTAGCCTCTTTTCGGTATTTATTTTCATGTAAAAATCTACTCAAACCGGGAACTGGCTCTTTAGAAACTAATCTATCAACTTTCACAACATCCGCTTGCTCAAAACCGGAAAAATCATAACTAAAAGAACCAAACCCCCGAGTTAAAGATTTTAATTTCCCACTAAATCCACTTATAAGCTCAGGAAGCGGCATTTGAGCTGAAACTTTGAGCATATCGCTCAAAGTTTCTACTTCTATATCTTTAATTCGAAACCGTTCTTTTAGAGCTAATAAATCATTTAAACAATCGGGAGGGAGAAAAATATCTATATCTATTTTGGTTCATAAATTTCCTCAAAATTATCCGGTAACTTCTCCGGTCTGCTTATTTCTTTGAAATCTCCATCTTTGGTCTTAATCTTGTAACGCACAGAGGGTAAAGTATTTATTGTCCGAATACCAAACTCTTCTTCTAATCTCTGATTAGTAATTTCATAATGAAGCTTACCAAGAAACCCAACTTTATAACCTCGACCCAAAATCTCATTTCTATCACCTTCTATTGTTAAAGCCGAATCATTTAAACGTAATTTTTCCAGAGCTTTTCCAAGTTCATCATAATTATCACCACTTTCAGGGTAAAAAGAAACAAAAACTTGAGCATCAGGCTCCTTATAACCAGGCAGAGGCTCGATTTCTTGAGAGTTGCTTTTATTCTTATTTTTAGTAACAGTATCTCCGATACGCACATCTTTAGGCTCCTTTAGGCCTGTAGCTATATATCCTATTTCACCTGTCTCAAGAACTTTTCTTTTTGACATTTCAGGCTCAAAAAAACCCACCTCTTTGGGACGAAAAACTTCATCAACGGCCATTAAACAAAACTCCTCATCGCTTTCAAACACTCCATCATACACTCTCACTCCAGCCACAACTCCTTTATGACGATCATAAAAAGAATCAAAAATTAATGCTCTTGAAAAATTTTTAGAACCTTCGTCCGGAGAAGGAAATCGCCTGCAAATATCATCTAAAAGTCTCTCTACCCCTTCTCCTTTAAGAGCGGATATTTTATGAATTTCACTGTCTTCCTCAAGTAAAGCATCCAGCTCTTCAACGGTTTCCTCCAACCTTTCATCATCGAGCTTTTTGTCATATTCATCACTAAATAAATCTATTTTGTTAACAGCACCGATAACTGTAAGGCCCATCTCTTTTGCAACTCTGTAATTAGCTACAGTTTGAGCCTGAACTCCCTGAGAACCATCCACCAAAAGTATAGCTCCCTCCACTGCTGCTAGAGCCCGAGAAACCTCATAGGAAAAATCACTGTGACCAGGGGTATCAATCAAATTCAAAATAAACTCTGAACTTTCAGCTTTAGATGGTTTATAAATCATACGGACAGGAGCCATCTTCACCGTAATCCCCCGCTCCCTTTCAAGTTCCATCTGATCTAAAAACTGCTCTTCCATATCTCTTTCATTTATAGAGCGTGTTACTTCCAAAAACCTATCCGCTAAAGTAGATTTTCCATGATCCACATGAGATATAATGCAAAAATTCTTTATAGATTTTATATT
>JBDGRM010000050.1:2652-3090 GCA_042218035.1 Candidatus Magasanikiibacteriota bacterium | reverse complement strand
TTAAAGGGGGGTTATTCATAATTGATGAACCTGAATTACATTTACACCCTCAAATTCAAAAGAAATATCTTGATCTTATTAATAAAGAATCAAAAAATAAAGATATTCAATTTGTTTTAGTTACTCATTCTGATGAGTTTATAAACCATGAAACTATCTCCAATATTCACCGTTTTTATATTGAAAATAATTTTACAAAAACTAAGCATCCAGGGAATTCTTTGAAATCCTCAGACGAGGAATTAATTAAACTGCTTGATTATACAGAAAATTCTAGAGTTTTTTTCAGCGAAAAAGTCTTACTAGTTGAAGGGCCTGATGATAGGGTATTTTTCAATAGACTTCTAGACAAATATGCAAAGAGAGGTTATTTTGGTCAAATTAATAAAAATAAAATTAGTTTTACATTTTTTATGCTTAGTATGAGTATAAGCGTTG
>JBDGRM010000050.1:2301-2642 GCA_042218035.1 Candidatus Magasanikiibacteriota bacterium | reverse complement strand
TTATGAAAAATGGATGAGCTTACTTGAAAAATTTGGTTTAGAGGTAAATGCAATTTTGGATTGGGATATAGTTAAAAAGAATGATTTAGGGGTATTAAATAGAAATGATAAGGGGGTCTTAATTAATCAGAAAAATAGTAAAAATACTTGGGGTGATGTTGTGCAAGATATTAAACAAAATAAAAGTTGGGTCAGTAATTTAAGTAAGCAATATAATCAAATTGAGCAGGAAATTGAAAATAAATATCAGGATGGTATTTATATTTTGAAAAAAGGTGAAATAGAGGACTATATTGACCCTAAAAGAGATATTTATAGTGTAGCTTTAAGTAATTTTAAAT
>JBDGRM010000050.1:1389-2291 GCA_042218035.1 Candidatus Magasanikiibacteriota bacterium | reverse complement strand
GGGTATCTGATCCTACACTTAAATCACATAAAAAAGAGTTACAAAAGATATTTGTAAATATTTTTAATTAATTCTATGGATAAAAAAATAAACGAACTACTAGACGAAATAAAACACAAAGAATTAGTCTTACCGGAGTTTCAGCGTGAGTATGATTGGAACAAAAGTCAGGTGAGAAAATTGTTTGAGTCATTGTACAAAAACTATCCTACCGGAAGTTTGTTGATCTGGGTGACTGATAATCCGCCGAAGATCAAAAATGATGCTTATGATCTAGAGAAGGTGCGTCGTGTAAATGTATTGTTGGATGGTCAACAAAGACTTACCAGCATCTACATTCACCGCTATGGCGAAGTACCTCCGTATTATTCCGCTGAAGAGATAAATGATAGTTATTTTGATCTGTATTTCAATGTGATGAAAGGCGAGTTTAAATATTACAAGAAGCTGGAGATGCAGAATAATCCGTACTGGATTCAGCTGAAAGATTTATTCAACGAGGAAATCTCAGCTTTTGAGCTGATTGAGCAGGATGAAGAGTTGGATGGAAAAGAAAAACATGAGGCGGGTAAAAAGATAGATAATAATATTACTAAGATCAAAAATATCCTGACCCAAGATTATCCGATTCAAAAGGTTCCGAGTAATGCGGATATAAAAGAGGCGGTGAAAGTATTTGATCTGGTAAACAGCCAAGGTACACCTCTTACTACTGCTGATATTGTGTTGGCTCATATGACTTCACAGTGGCCGGATATTCGTAGAGTGCTAAAAGATAAGATTCAAGAGCTGAAAGAAGAGTCATTCGACTTTGATCTCAAGCTTATGACTCGCTGCATCGTCGGCGTTGCTACTGGAGAAGGGGACTTGGAAAACTTCAGTGAAGCCAGTGAAAAGCAGTT
>JBDGRM010000050.1:0-1379 GCA_042218035.1 Candidatus Magasanikiibacteriota bacterium | reverse complement strand
CTAGATAAAGTTTTGGATTATTTGATCTCCTTTTTGAAAAACAAAGGACATATTGTAAGCACAAAAGATTTAAGTTCACCCAATGTTTTGGTTCCTTTGGTTGTTTATCTGTCCCGAGAAGGATGGTTTGAGGGTCCACAGGAAGATAAGTTCCTCTACTGGATGTATGCTGCATTGTACCAGGGCAGATATACCACAAGTACCGATACTTATCTTCAGCAAGACATCTCAGCACTACTTGAAGAGCCGGAACCTGAGACTTTGATTACAGCCCTAAAAGAGGAAGAGGGTAGTCCGGAAGTGTCAGCCGGGAGTTTGGAGCTGAGAGGAGTGAGAAACTCTTTGTACAACATGATGAATATTGTTATCAGAGCCAGAGGGGCGGTAGATTGGTCCAATGGACTGCCTTTGGAGGAAAATTTTGGTAGAGATTTTAGAATAGAGAGGCATCATATTTTCCCCAAAAGTGTGTTGGAAAATAATGGTTGGGAGAGCGGTAGAAGTTTATCGGAAGGAAAAAAGATTCACGAGATTGCCAATAGAATTCCTTTGACCAGAGATGGTAACATGGATATTTTCGATAAGAGACCTGCTGAGTATCTTCCTATGGTGGCAGAAAAGTATCCGGGAACTCTGGAAGCTAGTTTGATTCCACAAAATGAAAAGCTGTGGAAGGTGGATAATTACGAAAAGTTTTTACAAAAAAGAAGAGAGCTGATTGCAGAAGCGATTAATGATTATATGGATAGTTTGTTGCTAGAAGAGGGGTCTGAGGAGTTTAGGATTCAAGACTTGATTGATAGAGAGGAGGATAACGAGGTTGAGTTTAAAGCTAGATTGAGAGCCGGTGATGATGAAGGTGGTGGTTATTTTCTGGAGGATGCCGCTATGAAAGCTATTACCGGGTTTTTAAATGCTGAAGGCGGATATCTGTTGATCGGAGTAGGTGACGACGGTGAAATAATCGGTGTTGAAGCTGATTATGAAACTTTGGGTAAAAGTAATCGGGATGGATTTACTCTTTATTTGACTGATTTGATCGAAAGTAAGATCGGCTCTGATGTTTTGCCGCTGATTGATATCAATATTGAAGAGGTTGATGGTAAAGATGTTTGTTTGGTTGAGGTAGAGAAATCTTCAAATCCTGTGTATCTTAAAAAAGATAATAGCGAGAAATTTTATGTACGGATGCAGAATTCTACTAGAGAGCTGGAAGGTGCTGAGATGGATAGTTATAAGGAGGAGAGGTTTAATTTGTAAAGGTCTCAGCCAATGAAGGTGAGGCGATAGAGTATGAGTCTGTTTTTTATCGAAATGATAAGACTTTGGTGTAATGAAAAATTATGATCTTTACAGAATGGTAAAGACTCATATTTTAT
>JBDGRM010000005.1:0-3920 GCA_042218035.1 Candidatus Magasanikiibacteriota bacterium | reverse complement strand
CATATTAGAGGCTTCACGGTTACGTAAAGGTTGATACACAAGTTTTTCGACAACAACACCTATCAGGCCGGCAATGACGATTCCGGCAAAAACTCCCAACCAGGTAGGAAGATTTGCCAGTGAGGCAATAGCATAAACGGTGTATCCACCAACAGCGGTTAACACTCCGTAACCCAAGTCAAAGAATTTAACCGTTGAGAATATAAGATTAAATCCGAGCGCGACCAAAGCGTATATTGAGCCAGCAATGAGGCTGTTGATTATGATCTGAACGACTATATCCATGTATTTATTATACAATCTTTAGAATAGTATCTTGGAAGTTCAATGAAAAACGCCGCAGAAATCTGCGGCGTTTTTCAAACACTGACATTTAAGTTAAAAACTTACAGCTTCAAATCTTCTCCCAAAGTTACAATCTCAAACTCGGGCTTCCGAACACCAACCTCATTAAAACTCACTTTACCGCTGGCACCCTCAAACTCAGCATTTTTTATATTTTCAATCCATTCTTCAGAGTCAGGAGAATAATTTTTCACTAACAGATTGAAAGCATCGTAACCTACATCAGCGAGAGCTCCGGGCTCTTTTCCATATTCTTCCTTGTAAGCTTGAATGAACTCATCTCTGGTATTGCTTACCATTTTCAAGAAAACATCATCCTGGAGTTCAGAGAACTCACTACCGAGCAGTCGTTTGTAATCGGAAAAACCGGTTTGGAAGTTGGCATCATGAAAGATGCGGGGGCTGTTTTCAGTTTGCTCCAATATTTCAGATGTTATAGCCGCTCCCTGCTGAGGCAAGGTGACAAGAAAAACTGCTCCCGGATTTTCCGAAAGTGCTTTTGTGACTTGGGTTTGAAACCCGGTTTTCTTGTCCGGAGATAAAGCGAAAGATTTCGCAGTCCCTTTGAAGCCGTCCCGAACCGCTTCAAAGAATTTTTGAAAGGCGCTTTGATCGGTGTAGAATATAACGGCATTGTCATAGCCCTGCTGGGAAGCGTATTCACCTAAAGCTCGTTGCGCGGGTACATTACCGGGCTGGATTCGAATTACGTTGTCATCACTCGGAGCTGAAGATTGTGATCCACCCTGGATGACCGGATATGGCTTTTCAGTTACTAAATCGTAAATTCCATCAAGAGTGAATGTGCCGAAGTTAATCAAAGCATCGATGTTGTTAACGTTTTCGAGTTTTTTGTAAGCAGTGACACCTGTTTTAGTATTGAATTCGCTGTCTTCCTGAATTATCTCTACTTCCATGTCGGGGTTCGTTGCTTCGTACTGTTTGTGAGCTAAAGCTATACCGTTAGCCCAATTTCTACCTACACCCGCATATTCTCCTGTTAGCCCTACAATTGAGCCTATTTTCAGTTTCTCAGGGCGTTCTGCCTGTTGGCCCGGTTCACCTGAAGCGATGAACAGAACAGCTAAAATCGCGATTAGAGCAAAAAATATAATCGACCAATAAGATTTTTTCATAAAATTTAGTTAAAGATTTACAATTTTCGACTATTATTGTTTAAAATTCTATAGCCTAAAATAATATTGTCAAATAAATTAATAAATAAAAAGAATTAAATTAGTACGTTTTTTGCTTTAATAGAGGGAATATGCTTAAAAATGGAAAAGTGTTGTCAAAATTGTTGACAATTAAGATCTTAAAATTTATGTTATTAATATGAATCCAAAGCAAGCTATTCAAAAAATAGGTTTAGATGATAAAGAAGCAAGAGCTTACTTATCACTTCTCCAGTTAGGAGTGTCTTCCGCTCAAAAGGTTGCAGAAGAGAGTGGTCTGAAACGCTCAACAACTTATGTAATCCTCGGTCAACTAAAAGAAAAGGGGGCAGTTTCTTTAGTGCCGGATGCAAAAAAGAAGATGTATCGGCCAGTTACACCCGAAAAACTTTTTGAAAAGGCTGAAAAAGAAATCTCAAAAGCTAGAGATGCTCTACCGGAAATAAAAGCCTTAGAAAACACCGGATCCGAAAAACCTAATGCAATCTTCTTTGAAGGTCATGAGGGAGTGAAAGAAGCACTGAATTATAGATTAGAAGACTTAAAAGACAAGGAAATGGTTGCTTTCTATGCAAAGTCCGATGAGGATATATTGAAATCTTTCAATTATTTTGAAGATTACAATAACAAGCTCAAGGAATTGAATATTTCAGCAAGAGGAATTGCTCCTAAAGATGAAAACCTTGATTACTTCCGTCAGGTGGATGAGGAGTATAACAGACAAATAAAAGTGTTGTCTCAAAATGATTACTCGTCAACAGTTTCTATTGAGATTACAAAAGATTTCGTAAGAATTTTGGACCCAAACAACCTTCAAGGCCTAATCATAGAAAACGAATCAATTGCTCAAACTTTAAACGAGATATTTGAACTGGTGTGGGAATGTAAAAACAAATAAAGAAGAACCTATCGATCTTTATGAATCGATAGGTTCTATCTCAAGGTTAGAAGATAATAATCTTTATTTTTGAAAATTTTTTAAACCAATCTATTCTACTACGATAGTTCCAGTATGAGATGCGTTGGAATGGTTGTGGTAGTTCCATTCTCCAGCCTTGTCAAAAGTAAAAGACCAACTTTTACCGGGGGTAATACCCTTGCAGGCATCGAAGGAGTTACTCCCCCCTTCTGTACAGTGTTCGTTTAATGAAGTTCCGTCATAGCGAGTGTGAGTAGGATGAACTGCTGAGGCTACCCACATACCGGAACTTGATTCATTCCGGAAGGTAACAGTTTCACCTTGCTGAATTGTTAAAGAGGAAGGTGAAAAACCATTTTCAGTATAAGTAACTATATTTTCTTGGTTAGCGCGGGCGGAAGTTCCGGTGGCATTTTGAGATTCAGTAGTAGTAGCAGTGTTGGTAGGAGCTTGGTTGGTTTGAGCAGGAGTAGTAGTTGTAACGGGCTGATCAGCAGGGGCTTTTGTTTGGTTAGATGAACTCAAGACCAAAACTAAAGCTACAGCTATAACCAAAATAAGAATAAATAAAGTCGTTTTTTTCATATCATTTTAGATTAAAATTGTTTTCGACCTTTTGATAATTGATAAACCACTTTTGTAGTAAATAACATATCACAAAAATACTCCCAAAAAAAGAAAAGCCCACCCAAAAGCCGGGCGGGTTGAAGATTAATTCATTTTTTTAGGATGGCACCAATGATCAAAACATCTAGACTCAAAAGTCCCCCTATCGCCAACTTGGAGAGGGTTTTCTTCAGAAATATCTACTGTTGGTGAAATAAGTTGAGTGTGAGTTGCTTCTTTATTACAACCCCTTACAAAGCAGACGGCAGACAATTTGTGAACTTCATTAGCCTGGGGCATTATTTTTTCACACCACTTAAAATTAGTACCCAAAGCAGTGAGATCAAGACCGGCAAGGTAGATTTTAATTCTCTTATCCCAAAAAGCTTCCAAAATGACTTCCTGAAATTCTTCAGCCGAATTTTCAAAAAAATGAGCCTCGTCAATTACTAAGACGTCAGGCTCTTTTTGTTTTATTAGATTATCTAAAACTTCAAGATTACTGTCACTTACAAAATGGGCAGGGTAACTTTTCACTCTTTTCGTTTCTTCACTATTTTTCTTAATTTTTCTAGAAGCAATCAAGCCCTTTTCTTTATTTCGGGATCCACTTTTTGGCACTACCCCCAAAACTTTTTGTTGGCCATATTCAGCTCTATGAGCCTCTGCTATCAACTCATCACTTTTACTTGAAAACATAGGACCACAATAAATCACTATACCGGGAGCACCATTAATCATGGATTAGGAATTATCCAATTAAAAAGTACTAATGAAATTGTAAAACTTATTCAAAGCCCAAACAAATAAAGCCGGGGGTAATTACTTAGTTCCTTCGATAATTTCTTGAGCTACGTTTTCGGGAACTATATCGT
>JBDGRM010000049.1:0-4823 GCA_042218035.1 Candidatus Magasanikiibacteriota bacterium | reverse complement strand
ATAATATTTTTGACTTATTATAAACTGGGGTCTCAGGACTGTTGAGATACTTAGGGGCATCTTCATTCAATTCACTTTCCGGGGAAAACTTTCTTCCAGTAAATGCAACCGTTCTGTCTATTTCATTAACTATCGGAAACGTTATTCTGTTCGAAAATCTATCCTTCTTGAGACCGCTTGATTTTTTGTATGCTAAACCGGCCTTAATTACGTTATCTATGCTGAAACCCTGATCAAGAAGGTGAACTACCAAATCATCCCCTCCCGGCGCAAAACCTAGTCCGAATTCTTCTATCGTTTCTTCTTTGAGACCTCTCTGTTTTATAAGATATCTTAAAGCTTTTTCATTTTCTTTTAACTTTTTTTGGTAAAATCTTTTTGCCTCATCGTTTATTTTATAAAGCTTCGTGAGCCTTTTTTGTTCTTTCCGGCCTATATCTTCAATAGGAATTCCAGCCCTTTTTGCAAGCAATCTCAAAGCTTCAGGGAATTCCATTCCTTCATATCTTTGAACAAACTCAATTAGATCGCCTCCTTTTCCACAATTATTAACAGAAAAACCTGTCGTTACATAAGAATGATCGTCTTCTACTGTTAAATTGTAAACAGGACCTTCATATTCTCTCCTGTTAATTTCTTTTATAGGTAGCATCCAATAACCTTTCTCTTCCTTGCTGTATTCAAAGGTGTGCTTTAAATTAGCCTCTTTAGACCAAAAAACAGTATAAGCCTCTTGGTGGTTTACGCCGTTTTTGTCTACTTTTTGTTCTTCTACATATAAAGAAGGGTGTATATTATTACGTAACAATATGTCTACTATTTGTTCTGCTAACACCCTTGAGACTGAGGTTATTGACTTTTGTTTATTAGATGATTTATTAGCAAGGCAAGAATATCCGTCCCCCCTGAATATTGCGTTCAGCAAAGTCTTTTGTTTTTTAGGTGAGAGTTCTTGGAAAATAAAGGGCATATGTTTATTTTTAGCACTATCCCCACAAAGGTTTTCAAAAATATCCGCAAGATATGAGTGACAAACTGTTACCTCCAAGCCAGATTTATCTCCAGATCTCTTGTGAATAGACCCCTCCAAACCGAATAAATCCTCACAAAGATTTAATATATCTTGAGCAAAATCTTCTTCATCTCCACCTAAACTAAATCTTATATAAGCCCTGTGATTACTTCCTTCTGCTATCCAATAACCAAGCAATTTGAGAAGGTTATCACTGACTTCTTGTTTATAGGGAATCTCCTTGACTTGAGGGTCATAAGTGTAAGATTTTGTAAGATATTTTTTAAGATCAATTTCCTCTAAATCATTAACTTTTTTACGAATAGGATAAAGTACAAAATCAAGTTTCTGTAAATTTCCTGCTTCAACCTCAATTAAATCCCCGTACTTTTCTATTGCATCAGAAAGTTCAACACCTTCTTTATTCATATATTCTCTACATTGACTATAGAATTGCTTAGTTTTATGCCTGTATTCAGTAGTAGGTCTGATAACCTGGAGAGTGTGATCGGAGGTCATTGAAACTGTTTCCCCTAACTTTCTTACCTTTACATCGATCATCTCGCCTTTATATTGTCTTTCATGTGTTGCTAACACATCCTTTATTTCTCCTGTTCCCGAGTAAACAAAGTGATCTTCGTCTACAGTTTCAATATTATGATACCCAAAAGGAGTTTTTACTTTCTGGCCCGGAGGGAAGCATCCAAAGCAATGCCAAATTTCTCGTTTTGGTGAAACTACAAAAGAGGGGTCTTTCTCCTGATGAAAAGGGCAAAGGCCTTTAAAATTTTTGCCGGATTTACTCAAATTTACATAAGAGCTAATCACATCAACTATATCGAGTTTTTCTTTAATTTTATCTACTTCATTTCCCATTAGTTTTAGTGTATCAGCTGAGTTTAATAAATAAAAAACCCGTCGCAAAGTTTTTACGATAAACCTTTAAATTGAAAATATTGATGAATGTTCTGAATAAATGAATTAGCGCTGGTGGAAAGCTGGTCGATAATATCTTCGAGAGACTGCATAAGCAATTCAAGTGTGTTATGAAAAAGTTGTTAAAGTGCATTCTGGACAAAATCTGTCCAGAATTCATCTTTGTTATTTTAATATATTATTTTTATTTCGTCAAGCCTAAACAGGTGATTTTAAAAATAAAAGAACCAAGAAAAGATCTTGGTTCTTAATTTACTTGTCAATTAAAAATTCAATTAAATACAGTATCAAAAACTCCACTCTTCTTTACCTCTTCAGGTTCTCCTTTGACGGCAACTTGACCGTTTTTGAGAACATAGACCTGATCCACTACAGAAAACAAAGATGGAATATTGTGTTCAACTATCAACACAGCCATTTCACGTTTTTTATTGATCTCTTTGATTTTTTCAAAAACTTTCGTTACCAGTTTCGGTGCTAAGCCTAAAGATGGTTCATCCAAAAGCAATACGTCCGGATTGCTCATTAAGCCTCGAGCCAAAGCCAACATTTGCTGCTGACCCCCCGACAAGGAACCGGATCTGTCATTTAGTTTTTCTTCTAAATCCGGAAACAATTCCAACACATCCTCTATACGTTCTTTTCGTTTGTCATCACTTTCGATAGTATATCCTCCCATTTCTAAATTCTCCTTTACGGTCAAGTTTACAAAAATTTGGCGTCCCTGGGGTACATAAGTAATGTCTTTCTCTACCATCTGATGAGTTACGGGCTCGAAATCCTCTCCTCGAATATATAATCTCCCATTATCTGGTTCTACTATTCCAAACAAGGTTTTGATTACTGTGGACTTGCCGGCCCCGTTAGGTCCGATCAATGCAACTATTTGACCCTCTTCAATTGCTACTGATATATCTTCAAGGACTTCAAGTTGGCCATAGGAAGCAGAAATATTTTGTCCTCGTAAAAGCGTTTGAGTCATATTTATTTACCTAAATAAGCTTGTTGAACTTTTTGTTGGTTTAAAACTTCCTCAGGTGTGCCGTGCGATAATAGGTTGCCAGCATCAAGTACTATCACTTGATCACACAAATCACGAATAACATCCATATCATGTTCTATAAGAACAACAGTTTTTCCATCTTCTTTGAGCTCCTTTAATACTTCGGAAACAATTTCCTGTATTTGTGGGAACAATCCCGCAAAAGGTTCATCGAAAAATATTAAATTAACATCCATCGCCAGTGCTCTGGCAATTTCGAGCAGTTTTCTTTGTCCATAAGATAGATTTTCGGCTGAATCATTGCGTTTATCCCAAAGTTCAACAGTTTCTAATATATTTTGAGCTTGGTTGAGGTGATAGTCCGAATGAGTCTCAAATAAAGAACTGAATACACCTCGTTCAGTAAGAGCAACCAAAACATTGTCCAATACCGACATCTGCTCAAACATTCGAACCTGCTGGAAGGTTCGAGTTATCCCATAAGTTGGAGTGTCATATGGATTTATATGATCTAACTCGGTTTCGGATATAATTACAGAACCTTCATCAATATTTTTAATTCCAGTTAACAAGTTTACAAGAGTAGTTTTACCGGATCCGTTCGGACCTATAAGGCCGGTAATAGTTTGGGGAGTGATTTCAACACTTAGGTTGTCAACAGCAGTATTTCCGCCGAAAGTTTTTGTGAGGGCTTTAGTTTTGAGAGTCACCTTCTTATAGTTACTGCGATAACACTTTAGACTCTTGGTTTTCAATCACTCGCAATTCTGGTCGGAAAGATATCTCACCATACTTATCAAACTTTACCTCGCCAAAAATTGTCTCGAATGGCTTCATGGCATAAAGAGCATCTTTCACACATTCGTTGTTATTACTTTCACATTTCTTATATCCTCGCATCATCGTGCGTAGCGCTTCATACCCAGCACCAACATAATACTCGTTTTGGGGTTTTTCTCCAAAACGTTGCTGGTACTTTTCAGTTAGTGATTGAGCCTGAGGGTTATTTGATTTATATGGATAGACATAAACTAAACCATTCCCAGCTTCACCAGCAACATCGTAGAATGAATCATCTTGAACAGTAGAAAGAGATACGAAATCAGATTGGATTCCAAGTTCACGTGCTTGCTTAACTATCTCACCTATCGTAGCTCCACAAGGACTAGCTATAAAAACCGCAGAATCGGCACCCTGGCTTTCTTGTGCTTTGAGTTTTGTAAGCAATGTTCGAAAGTCCCGCTTGTCGGGAGGGCTGAATCCTTCCTCAAAGAAAAGGCTGCCTTCAAATTCTTCCTTGAATGCTTGCTGAAAATCTTCAGAAAATGCTTCCTGGCTATAAATGACTCCTACCTCGCTATAATTCTTATTTTCAATATGAGAGACCAAGCTTTCAGCAGCATCTTCTACATTCATATCTACACGGAACGTATAATCATCAGGAGAACGGTATGATGTTCCCCAAGTAGCAACTCCAAATTGTAATATTTTAGCATCGTTAGCTAGTGGACACACTGCAGAAGAAACTGAAGTAAGTGCAGTAATTACAGAATCTATATCGTTCGTGTTGTTAAGTTTTTTAAAAGCACTCACACCCTGAGAGACTTGGTCTTGGCTATCTTCATAAATTACTTCAACATTTTCCTTACCAACCTCTTCTGCTGCCAATTGAATTCCTCGCTGTACTTCCTCTGCCCACGAAGACGCGGGTCCGGTAAGAGGAAGAATAGCACCTACCTTAACAGGTTCATCAAGATTTGTGGTCTGATCACCTTCATCACCAGTCGCACTCACCACCCCTACAACCACCAAAACGACAACGACGACACCGACAATCCATTTTGTTGTGTTGGACATAATATTTGAAAATTG
>JBDGRM010000048.1:1066-25313 GCA_042218035.1 Candidatus Magasanikiibacteriota bacterium | reverse complement strand
GTTATTCTGATTAAAAATTCCGTAACTCCTTTTATAGAGCAAGGTTTAAAAGAAAATTCCTATCATGGTCAGATAAAATGGTTTTCATCAGGGCCTGAAGCTTTCAGGGCACTCAACAATATAACTGCAAAAGGTGACGTGGTTCTAATACAAAATGACTGGCCCGATCATTACAGATAAGATTTGTCAGGAGTTCTAACATTAAATAGAATTATTACTAATGAAAAACAAAAAGAAAATAGGCGTTATATTCGGTGGTAAAACTGCTGAACACGATGTCTCGATAATTACAGCCCACACTCCAATAATAGATTCCTTGCAAGCCTCAAACCAATTCGAGCCCATCCCAATATATATCTCCCCGGACGGTCATTGGTATTCAAACGAATTAATGAACGACATTGAATACTTTCAAAACCCCAACCTTGAGAAAAAATTAAAAAAAGAAAATAAAGTCGAGCTTCTCTTTGATGAGGGTCTAAAAATTAAAAAACCCGGATTTTTTTCTAAAACAATAGAAATTGATGTTGCTTTCCCGGCTATGCATGGCACTTATGGGGAAGATGGCAGTCTTCCGGGATTGCTTAGAATGGCTGATGTCCCCTTCGTAGGTTGTGATATATTTGCCTCAGCTGCTGCAATGGACAAAGTTTTCACAAAGCAACTCTGCTCAAGCGAAAACATTCCAATAGTCCCTTTTGTATGGTTTACTCAAAACGACTGGAAACACAAAAGAAACAATATCAAAACAAAAATCAATAATTTAACTTGGCCCTTGTTCGTAAAACCTGTCCACTTAGGATCAAGTATTGCGATATCGAAAGTAGAAAACAAAAATAACTTAGAAGACGCTATTGAAGTAGCCTTCCACTATGACAATAAAGTGTTAATTGAAGAAAGTATAGAAAATCTCACCGAAGTAACCTTACCGATTCTCGGTAACGAAAAACTAAAACTGGGAGCTGTCGAAAAACCCGAAGGTGGTGAACAGTTTTTCAACTTCGAAGAAAAGTATCTAAATGAAAACAAGCAATCAGAGGGGGTGAATACCGCTTACAGTGAAATTCCTGCTGATATCAAAAAAGAATACTTAGAAAAAACTAAGCATTTAGGTAAAAGGGTTTACCGTCTTCTAGACTGTTCCGGAATAGCCCGGGTTGATTTTCTTATCGACAACCAAAAGGAGAAAGTTTATGTAAACGAAGTAAACACCTTACCCGGCAGCCTCTATCAACACAACTGGAAACAGGCTGGATTATCAAATCTTGAACTGGTTACAAAACTAATAGAATTAGCTCAAGAAAGATACAAAAACCAAGAAAATAACGCTTTCAACTTTGAGTCTAGTGTTCTACAAAACGCAGGAGGCCCAAAAATAGATTCCGAAGAAGAAGATTAATCCTGTTTTCCGTTCTCCGCTGGAGAGCTTTTTTCTAAACCTTGTATATAGGAATAAGTCGCCATTGCAGCCTTAACCGCATCGCCAGCAGATATATTGTTCTGTTTGTAAGGATCATCAGTTACATCACCGGCCGCAAAAATACCTTTCTGTGAAGTGGTGCCGTGCTTAGAGTCAATCTTAACCTGATTATGGTCATCCATTTCAACCAGCCCCTCTACAATTTCACTGTTTGGTACCGAACCTATCTCTACAAAAACCCCTCCTACTTCCAACCTTTTTTCTTCATTATTTTCATCCCTGTATAACAACCCCTTCACCTCCTCTTCTCCAAGAATTTCAGTAGTATCAGCGTTGTAAATTATTTCAACCTTATCCTCTCTTTTTACTTTTTCTATCTTTCCAGGGTTAGCTTTTAACCTTTCAGACCTCTGCAATATATAAATTTTTTCAGCATATGGGATCAGCTCAATCGCACCCTCAACTCCAGCATTGCCCCCTCCTATCACAGCTACAGTCTTGTTTGCAAACAATGGAGCGTCGCAAGTTGCACAGTAAGCTACTCCCTGACCCTCCAAACGATCTTCACCCGGAACATCCAACCTTTTTCTATGCCCTCCGGTAGCTAAGATAACCGCTTTCGATCTATACTCCTCGCCTTCTTCAGTGGAGACGACAAAATCACAAGGTCTGCTTTTATCTTCACAATCTACTTTCTCTATATTCGTTGCCGTTTTACCTTCAACTATTTCAATTGAATCATTTTCATAAGCTCTAACATGATTTTCTAACTTCTCCGCCAACTCAACCCCAGTTAAGTGAGTTTCGCCTATCCAATTCTCTATATCATTAGAAACCTTTGATTGTCCTCCAAATTCCTTTGTTATGAGTAAAGTATCCATCCTCTTACGAGCAGAATAAACACCGGCAGCTGTACCGGCAGGCCCTCCTCCTAAAATTATTACATCATGCATATTTCTTTTTTATTAATTTATAACTAATTCGAACAACTAAAATTATAATACCAAACTTTGAAAAAAAATCAGCCAAACGATATAATCAGAATCAGTTAATAAAGGTCGGGATCTTGAAATAAAATATCTTACATACAAATGTCAGTCACAATTTACACTACACCAACTTGCGGTTATTGCAAGATGGCCAAAAAGTTTTTTGAGGAAAACGATGTTGAATATACCGAAAAGAATGTAGCCGAAGACGAAGAGGCCCGGGAAGAGGCAGTAGACAAATCAGGCCAAATGGGGGTTCCCGTAATAGCTGTAGAGGAAGATGGCGACGAAGAAGTAGTAGTTGGCTTCGACAAAGACAAGCTATCCGACATGCTTGAAATCTAAGAATCCATTCAGCGGTTGGTCAATTAAAGAGTTAAGAAAAAAACGAATAATTTTTATGGATAATCCAACCGACCTTAGAGAAAACTCTCTAAAAAATGTGGAAGTCAATCAGAATCTAGTTCAGGGGTCTCAATTTGTGGATTTTCCAGGAGGGGTGAGGAACGGTATCCATGGTATACCGTGACGAACCGCGACACAGAAAATACTCAAATTGAGGCCGCCCCTTTGGGGTGGTCGGTCTTAATCTATAAAACCATTCCTTTTTATCTAAATCTCTAAACCGACCGACCACTGAACAGATTCTGACCGCCCGTAGCCCCGTAAAACTGACTAACGCCATCCACGGGGCAAACTTAAAACTAAAATAAAAAACTTTAACCTCACACATAGACGTGTGGTGAACGTCAGTGAACTTTACACGGCCGCCCGTAGCTCAGCCTGGCAGAGCAGCGGACTCTTAATCCGTTTGCCGAAGGTTCAAATCCTTCCGGGCGGACAACAAACAACCCACCTCCTCAACGGTGGGTTGTTTTAATTCTTCTCAAAACCTACACTTTAACCAGCACCAATCACAACCAAAAAACCAGCTCAACATGAACCCGAAAAACGACGAATGGATTCGCAAAAACGCCCGGGAAGGAATGATAGAGCCCTTTAGTGAAGCCGTAAGTGGGGAAAATGTTATAAGTTACGGGCTGACTTCTTTTGGTTACGATGCAAGAATTGCAACAGAATTCAGGGTATTCACTCCAAACGCATACAACTCTGTAGTCGACCCCAAAGATCTTGACCAAAGAGCCCTACAAAAGTACGAAACAGAAGAAGGTATCTTAATACCCCCTAACTCTTATGTGCTCGGGAGGTCCTTTGAGTACTTTAGGATACCAAAAAATATCCTTGGAATAGTGCTTGGAAAATCAACTTACGCCCGGTCCGGAATAATAATTAATGTAACCCCTCTCGAGCCCGGATGGGAAGGCCATATAACAATTGAAATAGGGAACGCCACCCCCCCTACCAGCGAAAGTATATGCTAAAGAAGGAATAGCTCAAGTAGTATTTTTCGAGGGCCAGAGACCTCAAACCACTTACAATGAAAAGAAAGGGAAATATCAGGGACAAGAAGGTGTAACTCTTCCAAAAGTAAAGTAACAAACAAATCTAAAAGCGGCTCCGAAGAGCCGCTTCTTCTTTTTCAAATACCTATTTGCTATATATAATAAATAAAACCATTTCTAAAACATGAATCCCAAAACACCCCTAAAAAATGTAAATGGAGTGGGAGAAAAGTTTCTCCCAAAATTAGAAAAACTCGGACTGAAAACTGTCCAAGACCTTCTTTATCACTTTCCCCGGAAATATAAAGACTTTTCTGAAACCAAAAAAATAGACAATCTTCAAGAAGGGGAAAAAATAACCGTAGAAGGGCAAATAACCGATTCAAATACAAGAAAGTCATGGAAGAAGAAATTCATAATATTTGAAATAGAAATCACGGACGAAACGGGTTCAATAAAAGCTGTTTGGTTTAATCAACCCTACCTGCAAAACGTTCTTGAAAGAGGTCAACATGTCCAGCTTTCCGGAGAGGTTGATACCCACAAAGGAAGTTTGCAATTTTCCAATCCTATCTACGAAAAAACTGAAAATAAAGACACCCTAATCCACACAGGCAGAATCTTGCCTATATATCCCGAAACCAAAGGTTTAACCTCAAGAGGGCTGAGATATCTAATTCATCCATTACTCAAACAAATAAACTTTAAGGAAAACATACCTGAAAAAATAAGAAAAGAACAGAATCTAAAGGAAATAAATGACAGTCTTAAAAAAATACATTTTCCTAAAAATAAGCAAGATATCAAAAAGGCCAATAAAAGGTTTTCCTTTGAAGATCTTTTCATCTTACAACTCTATAACCAAAAACAAAGACAGAAACTTAAAAAACAAAAAAGTTACTCAATTAAGCAAGATATTCAATACGTCAAAGATCGCCTCTCGGAACTACCTTTTGACCTTACAACTGACCAAAAGAAAACGCTTTGGGAGATTCTTAAAGACTTAAACAAAGAAAATCCTATGAACAGACTGTTACAAGGAGATGTTGGTTCCGGGAAGACCGTTGTGGCCCTTATCAGTTCGCTTCTAAGCACCCAAAAGGGATATCAGGTAGCTTTCATGGCCCCCACTGAAATACTCGCCGATCAACACTTTGAAACTACCAAAAATCTATTCAAAAACTTTGAACAGGGTCTGGGCCTTCTAACAGGTTCTGGAGCAAAAGTATTTTACGGAGAGGGGTTACAAAAGGAAGTATCCAAAGATGAGCTCAAAGATAAAATCAAACAGAACGAAATAAAATTTATCATCGGCACTCACGCTCTTATTCAAGACGAAATAAAATTTCCCAAACTAGGCTTGGTAATAGTTGATGAGCAGCACAGGTTCGGGGTTAAACAAAGATCTGCCCTTGTTCAAGACAAGCAAGATCATATACCCCACTTCTTGTCTATGACAGCCACTCCAATACCGAGAACCTTAAGTTTAACAATATTTGGAGACCTCGATCTTTCCACTATCCAAGAACTTCCCGCTGACAGAAAACCTGTTACTACCAAAGTGATCCCTCCTTCCCAAAGAAAAAAGGCTTACAAGTTTATCAAAAAAGAGGTAGAAAAAGGTAGACAAGCTTTTGTTATATGCCCACGGATAGAAAAAAATGAAGATGATGACAATTCTTGGGATTCAGTCAAGGCAGTTAAAGAAGAGTATGAAAAACTGTCAGAAAAGGTGTTTCCCGACCTAAAAGTTGATATGCTCCACGGACAAATAGGGGCAGAGGAGAAAAATGAAAAGATGAGAAAGTTTTCTAAAGGTAAAACTGATATTTTAGTTTCAACCTCAGTAGTAGAAGTCGGAATTGATGTTCCCAATGCTACCATAATGATGGTCGAAGGTGCCGAAAGATTTGGCTTAGCACAACTGTACCAATTCCAGGGCAGAGTCGGTCGGGGCGAGCACAAATCATACTGTTTTCTGTTCACAGATTCAAAATCTGCCTCTACCCACAAAAGATTAAGGTCGATAGTTGAGGCCGACAACGGTCTAGAGTTAGCTCAAAAAGATTTAGCCATCAGAGGGCCCGGCGAATTCCTAGGACAAGCTCAATCCGGAATGCCTGACCTGGCAATGAAAGCAATTAAAAACCCGAAACTGGCCCAATTAACAAAAAATTCAGCTAAAAAAATATTCAAAGAAGACCCTTCACTGGAAAAATATCCCCGCCTCAAGGAAGATGTAAAAAGATTTGAAGAAAGGGTTCACAAAGAGTAATTATAACCGCCCAAACGACTATTCAAAAAGTTAATAAAATAAAAACTTTCGTCAGTCTCTTCAGTAAAGAATTGTTATAGACACCAAAATATTCAGAGTTATCTTATATCCACTCCGTATTCTTCCTCAAGGATCGATTTAACCTTCTTCATTTTCTCATCAATCTCCTCACTGGAAAGAGTTTTCTCACTCGATCTGAAAACTATACGTAAAGTTATACTTTGCATATTATCTTCAAAATACTCGTCTATGAGGTCAACATTCTCTATATTTTCTACTGGGCTCACTTCTATTGATTGAATTACCTCACCAATTCTCACCTCAGACGGCAAAACAATAGAAAGATCTCTACTGCTAGCAGGATATTTTGGTAGTGGCTCAAAAGAGATTTCTTCATCCACAAGAGTCATAAGTTTCTCCAAATTCAGTTCCGCCAAAGCTATTTCTTCATTCCAACGCACTACTTTACCTACTTTTTGATCATCCGATTTAACTTCTAAACCCTCAAAAGATTCTGAGGGAGGTAAACTAAAATCTATCAAACCCAACCTTTCCAACAATTGGGCAACAATACCCTTTAGCTCAAAAAAACCTTCTTCTCTTTTTGTGCCTATAGCCACACCCAAAGAATTCCACTCCTCTATTTTTTTATCCTTCTTCTCAAAAACTTTACCAACCTCAAACAACCTTACCTTTTCAAAAAACCTGAAATTATCTTCAATTTTTTCTAACAAAAGAGGCAAAAGAGAGTCTCGTAAATGAGTTCTATCAGAAGAAATTGGATTGGAAAGTTTAACTTTTCCGGAACCAGCCTGACCTATAAAGGAATGAGTATAAACTTCATTATAACCAAACCTTGAAAGTAGGTCTCTAATTTCATCCCCAAATAAGAATATTTCATCAGTTGTCGTCTTGGAAAGAGAAACCTTTGGAGGTTTTGAGCCCACCTCCTCAAAGCCCATCATCCTTATTACCTCTTCAGCTAAGTCCTCTTCTTTTTCAATATCTTTCCGCAAAATAGGAACCTCTATTTTTTTGTCTTTTTCCTCAAAGCCTAATCTTTCCAGGTAATTAATTGCCCTCTCTCGACTGATAGAGGTTCCCATAAAGGAATTAAAGGAATCTATATCAAAACTTAAAAGTTTCTTTGAAAATTCTTGAGGATTGCTATCATGTCCTCCTAAATAATCAAAACTAAAATCACCCTCCAAAAAATCACGAACCCTATCAAAGCCTGCCAAAGCAAGCTCCAAATGAATATCATGAGAAAATCTCTTCGAAGCATCAGTAACAAGCCCCAAGTTTCGAGAAGTTCTATAAATTGAAACTCTGTCAAAGTTAGCTGATTCCACTACAATCCTTTCGGTTTCTTCGTTAACCTCTGCCCTTGCCCCCCCTTTAATTCCTGCTATTGCTAAAGGACCCTTCTTGTCAGCTATAACTATATCGGAAGAGCTAAGATTATACACTTCCCCATCAATAGTTTTTATGCTTTCATCTTTCTTAGCTCTTCTTATTATAATCTCTTCACCTTCAATTTTATCCAAATCAAAAGCATGAAGTGGTTGCCCGACTTCAAGCATGACATAATTCATAACATCTACCACATTATTAACTGGCTGAATTCCACATTCTCCCAACACTTCTTTTATCTCTTTTGACGACTCTTCTATTTCAACCCCCTCAAAGCATCCAACTATATAACGAGAAACAAGCTCATCTTCTTGTATATCCACCTTCACAGGGCAATTATTTTCAAAACTTGTCTCAAAAGAGCCAACGAGTTTAGGATAGTCCCTCATCTCCTTATTAAGCACAGCTGATATCTCTTTCCCTATTCCCACGTGAGAGACACTGTCAGAGTATCTATTAGAGGGTATATCAATATCTATTACGTTTTCATTTTGTAGTTCTGCCTCAAAACTATACATCAAAAGAGATTCTACCACCTCTTCTGCTGGTTCCAAATTATCAAAATATTTTTTGAGCAAACTGTAAGAAAACTTCATGAACTCAATAAAAAATTTAAAATTGCTTTATAAAACGTAAATCACCCGAATAAAAAAGTCGAACGTCTTCAATATCATACTTAATCATAGCCAATCTATCCAAACCAACCCCAAAAGCAAAACCCTGAACTTCATTCGGATTAAAATGGACTGCATCAAAAACATTCCTGTGTACCATTCCAGCCCCCAAAACCTCCAGCCACTCATCTGATTCGGGCAACTTAATATCAACCTCTAAGCTAGGCTCTGTAAAAGGAAAATAACTCGGTCTAAACCGGAATTCCACACCAAAACCAAAAAAATTCTCCAAAAACTCTTCTATTATATATTTAAAATTAGCCAAGGTAACATCCTCTCCAACCATCAAGCCTTCCAATTGATAAAAGTTAATTTCATGAGATGAGTCAGTAGCCTCGTATCTAAAGGTTCTACCCGGAACCACCATCTGAATTGGTGAATTATGAGACTCCATATATCTTACCTGAACCGGGCTAGTGTGGGTTCTAAGAACTTCTTTGACCTCTTCTTTTTCCGGCTCATCCTCTCTTTCAACCCAAAAAGTGTCCCACATATCTCTCGCAGGATGATCAGGAGGAATATTCAAAGCCGTAAAATTATAATACTCACTCTCCAGTTCAGGACCATCTACTATAGAAAAATTTAAAGACTGAAAAATATCTCTTGCCTCTCTTTGCACGTGAGTTAAAGGGTGAAGATGGCCTTCCCTAACGCCCTCTCCCGGTTTCGTTAAATCAACTTCGGAACCTTCATTTTCTTCAAAATACCTTTGCCTTTCCGCAATTAATTCTTCAAGCTTATCCCTAAGATTATTAGCAACAGGCCCTATTTCTCTTCGTTTTTCTATTGGAACCTCAGAAAGGGACCGCAAAATATTATTCAACTCACCATCTCGGCCCAAATAATTAATCCGAATTTCCTCTAGTTCCTCTTTAGAGGAGGCATTTTTCACCTCTCGAAAAGATTTTTCTTTAATTTTTTCTAAGTCTTTTGGCTCAATATCCATAAATCCAAAAAAATTAAAAACCTCTAATATTCATTATATTAAAAAAGAAAAAACCCCGCAAAAACCAAATATAAAAGGTCTTCACGGGGTCTATATATAGAACTCATCTCTCATAATGGTCTACCCTTGTTGGGTTAGTAAAATAAATTAAACCAAAATAAAAAAAGAAAACTAAAACATAGTAAGTCACCAACAAACTCAAAAAATTAAAATTCCAAACTAAGTTTACCAAAAGCGAAATTACTACCCCCACCCCCAAAAATCCAAGGCTAGCCTTTGATAAAAATAGAGTTACTAAAATTATACCTACTATCTCACCGAGCCTCATGGTTTTATTTTGTTTTATTTTTCTGAAAGAGAGCTACTTTGTTTATATAAAATACAACCAAAATAGTCAAAAAATTATGTTCGTCTGTCATGAAAGTCAACCTCGTAATCTTCCTCTTTAAGGAAGCTAGCCAAAGATTTTTTAAGGCTTTCCCCTTTCTCGCTAAAAGCTCTAATTGCCTGAAAAGAACCACTGTGGCTCACTTCTATAAGAATACAACCCGATTCATCAATAATTTTAGCCCTTTTGCTACCGCTCCCCGAACCGCTTTTGTCTATGCGGCCCAAACTAATTTTGCTAACACGAGGGTCTTTATTCAAACGCTTTACAATAGGCTTTGAAGCCGAAATTATGGTGCTATGACTGCTAGTAATTTTGTCACCTGAAAAATGAGGCATAAAAATAAAAAGGCGCGGGCGACCGGATTCGAACCGGCGATCCCGTGCGTGACAGGCACGTGCTTTAGACCACTAAGCTACACCCGCAACGAATTTAAAGGTAAAACTTTAACTAATGTTTTTCAAGTTTTAAAAATACTTTTCTTCAAGTTTAGGGTGCCAGTAAATTTTTTCAATCTTTCTCACCGGCTCACTATCTACTTTGCCATATTTATAATGATGCTTTATAGGAAATCTATTGTTTCTACTATTGCTAACTGCAATCTCATCACCCAAGTAAAAACCTATATGTTTATTCTCGCTCCCATTCTGTTTTTTAGGCTCCCACTCTAATATACAACCCCTTTTAGGTTTTTCTATTTCAAACCACCCACAATTTTTCAAATCTTCAACAGTACCCGAAACTGTAGCGTGCACCTCATTAACAAGGTCAAACCATAGAAGTATCCGAGTCATATATACAGCACACGAAAATTGCCCCTTATTCAAAATATCTTTCTTACCGGAATCAGTTTCAGCCCAAAGAGTCTGAAAAGATTTTGACCCAACACTATTTTCAATAGCAGAAATATAGGAATCAAAAAATAAAAGCTTTGAGTCTTCTTTTTTAGACATGCTTGTTCAAGCTTAAAAAATAATTTATAAAAACGATCAACTTCATTTAAACAACCAAAAATGGCTCAGCTATTTCAATTGAAGTACACTCCAAACAAAATAAAAGCTTGTAATCTCTATACTATCTCACCGATAGAAGGTCAATATACCTTAATTGAAACCGCTTGAACGTAGCCCGTCCTGTACTTAAAAGCCCTTCTCCTGACTTTTATTAAAAAGGAAGGAACCACTAAGCGGATTATAGTACCAGGGGCCGGACTCGAACCGGCGACCCATGCCTTATGAAGACATTGCTCTAACCAAACTGAGCTACCCTGGCACGCGTAAAACTCACTTCGTTCGCCACGCGGCGCGGTGTTATTGCAACAAATTTCTAAAACGGCTTTTTCGTCTCGTGGCGAATGGAATAAGCTTTACGGGACTACCCTGGCGCAATCTTTTTTTAATTTTACAAAATAATTCCAAAAATTCAATGAAGGCACAAAAAAGCAACACAAATAACCCTTTATTATAGTAAAAACATTTGACAATACGTTTCACACCATTAAAATAGTAGAATGTAAAGAGACGCGGGGTGGAGCAGTGGTAGCTCGAGAGGCTCATAACCTCTAGGTCGAGGGTTCGAATCCCTCCCCCGCAACATTAAAACAAAACGCCCCTGGAAACCTCAGGGGCGTTTTTTAGTTTTCAAAAAAGAAAAACCTTCCCGGAATCTTCCAGGAAGGTTATTTTTACTCAAAATTATTAAAAATTAAATAATTTCATCAACTATACCCAGCTCTAATGCCTCAGAGGGCCTGACAATAGTGTTATCTTTCATTTTCTCCATGATATCCCTTACTTCCATTTCTGTATTTTCTGCCACTAACTCTCTATACCTCTTCTCTAAAAAATTCCCTGATTCAGTAGCAGCCCTTAACTCATCAGAAGTTCCATTCATACCCTTTGTTATTCTATGAAGCAAAAAATGAGAATTTTCAGTACATTTAACCTCTTCACCAGCCAAAATCATAATGAAAGCTGCAGAATCAGCGCAACCGGAAATAATTACTCTCAAATCAGGCTCTAGAAAAAGCCGAACAAAGTCAAAGAAGTAATAAGCCACCTCCATATGGCCTCCACTAGAACAGAAAAATAGATTAATTTTCTCACCCTCACTCAGGGTTTTACTCTTTTCTTTAATATTTTCAATCAAATCTTGAATAGACTTTTCATAAACGTCATCACTAAATTCTACAGTTAAGTCAGAGTTCATATCAGGATATTTTCTATGTAAGAAATTAACGAACCAAGGATTTTATAAAACAATAAAGAAAAAATGTCAAAATAACCGGGTTCTAAAAAACTTCATTCACCCAAAAATACTAAACTTTTTATTGAATTTATAAATGAACCCAAGCTCTATAAACAGCATAATAAATATTCTAAGCTAACCCCCACAACAAAAAACCCCTACCCTGAGAGGGTAAAGGGGGTTCTAAATTAATAATAAGAAAAGTCTCTACAATAACCTTTATCATAAACGAGAAAGCCAATCGCTGGGCAGAAAAAAATAATGATTAAGAATACTAATATCTCACCCAAACTTCTCAAATAGAAAAGTGCTATCAACACATCCTGAATTAACATCAACACAGCAGCCGAATCAAAAGTTTTATGCCAACTTGAATCCAGCTCATTTTTCAGCAAACCAAATTTCCAGCCGCCTACAACTCCACTCAACATCCCAAAAAATAAAAGCGGATAAAAAATCATATCCGAAGACAACAATTTTAAAAGAGCTCGGCGAATTTTAAGAATATATAAATTTTAATAAATAATCAAACGTATCCTTAACTTAAAAAAGCAAATTAAAATGTTATTATTATAACCGAAAATAAACCGAAAATAATTACCCTAAATATCATTCCACCAAAAACTAAAAAATTTTCTGAGTTATCAAAACAAAGTAAGGAAGTCTACAAAGCTTATAGAAAAATTAAAAAGAACGTTCATAAAGAAGTTTTAAAAGAGATTCAAGAATTGTACAGACACTCAGAAATAAAGTACGACCTTTATTGCAACGAAGAAAAAACAGTTCCCTGCCTTTACAACCAAGCTCTCAAGGATATTGAGAGAAAAATAAAAAAGAAAAACCCCGACATATTCGGGGGTTAATTTAGGCATAATGCCTTAACTCTCATTTTGTCTATTATCTTTTTGCAGTTAGAACATGCAGTAGTAACGACTAACTCTCCGGATCTACTCAAATTTCCAGAGTCTTTAATAAAACACACCTTGAAACAATCTGGACAACGCCTCTTAATAACAAAAAAATTTGGGGTAACTTTTTCTATCTGATTCATTACCAACCAAGGAATGAATGAGAAATATAATTGGAAGAAACTATTTAAATTTTAAAAAATTAAAAACAAATATAAAAAATGAAAAAGGAGCAATACGAAAAGTCAATATGGTGGATAAAAAAAGATATAAGACTCAAAGATAATATACCTTTAATATCAGCAATAGAGAAATCAAACGAAATTTTACCTATTTATATTTTTGAACCATCTTTAATAAGTCACCCTCAAACCTCAAACTTTCATTTACAAGCTCAGATTCAAGCTCTCAGAAGTTTAAACCAAAAAATCAAACAACAAAACTCAA
Organism: Candidatus Magasanikiibacteriota bacterium; assembly: GCA_042218035.1. Classification (GTDB taxonomy): domain Bacteria; phylum Patescibacteriota; class Minisyncoccia; order UBA6257; family GWB1-50-10; genus JBDGRM01. The sequence continues at coordinate 12,203 of JBDGRM010000048.1, read as the reverse complement.
GGATAATTATTGTAAAGGGGGAAATACCTAAAATATTCGAAAATCTTAAGCAAAAAATAAAATTTCAAGCAATCTTTTCATACCAAGAAACAGGAGCCAAAATAACTTATGACAGAGACAAACGCTTCAGAAGGTGGTGCAAAACAAACAAAATCGATTGGGTGGAAAAGCCAAAGAATGGAATAATAAGAGGCGACTACGAAAGGGGTAACAGAATGAACTACTGGAATAGAAGGATTAAAAATAAAAAACCTCAAAATAAGCCGTCTAAAAAATTAATCAAGGAAAAATTCATAGCCACATAAAAAGTTAACAAGCTCGACGCCGTTAATCCGAAAAAGCTCAATAATTTCGATGAAAACAAAAATCTCAAAAAAGTCACCGAAGAAAGAGCCCAAGAAACATTGCAAGACTTTCTTTTTAATAGAGGCCTAGAATATTTTGGTGGAATAAGTTCAATGAATACTGCACCAAGAGCCTGCTCAAGGCTATCAACTCATCTTGCTTGGGGCACTGTTTCTCTTCGAGAGGTTTATCATAAAACTAAAGATAGAATCAAAGAGCTAAAAACAGAAGAAAGCAAAAAAGCAGGAGAATGGACCAGATCCTTAAAAATGTTTCTGTCTAGACTGTACTGGCACGATCATTTCATTCAAAAGCTAGAAGACGAACCAGAAATAGAATTCAAACCAATGAATAAAGCTTTCAGCGAAGAGAGAATACCTTACAAAAAAGACAAGGGTAAAATAAAAAAATGGCTTAAGGGTAAAACAGGCTACCCTTTGGTGGATGCTTGCATGAAGTGCTTCAAAAAAACAGGCTTTCTAAACTTTAGAATGAGAGCTATGATCGTATCATTCGCCTGCCATGTTCTACACATCTCTTGGAAAGAGATAAAATACCCAATGGCAAGACTAATGGCCGATTATATACCCGGAATTCATATACCTCAACTTCAAATGCAAGCAGGAATAACAGGAATAAATTCTATAAGATGCTACAACCCCACAAAACAAACTAAAGAAAACGACCCAAAATGTTCATTTATAAAAAAGTGGATTCCAAAAATGAAAAATTACACACCCTCTGAAATAATAAACCACCCCGAAGAAGGCCTCTTCGAAATTGAAAATTATCCTAACCCAATAGTTAATTATAGAGAAAAAAGGAATGAAATGCTTTCAGCACTATATAAAATAAAAAACAGCTCAGCGGCAAAGAAAGAAACAGAAAAAGTGTACAAAAAGCACGGATCAAGACGAAGAAAAAATCAAAAGTCTAACTAATAGAGCTCCAACCAAACTTCGTAGCAAATGTAATCCCAATAAACAATGGTATCCATAAGGAAAAAAGCCGAAAACCAAACACTAGGAAGGCTGCAGCCGCACCGGGAACTCCACCGAGAAGGTAAATAGTTACCATAGAGCCTTCTATAATTCCAAACCCTCCTGGAATAATTTTGCCCGCTAAAAAGGGTATTGCATAACCAGCCACCAAAAGACCAAGAGGTATTGAAATTTCAATAGCAAAAGCTAGAACATAAATAGTAACAAGATCGAAAAATACATTCACCACCTCCCCTAAACTAACAGAAAGCCAATCTCCGTAGCTTGATTGGTGCCACCACTCATACATGCTATCTACAAATGTAATAAACTTTTCTTTTTTAATGGGGTTTTCCAGAAAGTAATTAATAAAAGGCAAAACTGAAAAAGAAAAAGAATCCACTCTCTCCCTTTTTGAAAAAAACCATACAAAACCAGAAACTGAGACAACTACGACGAATATTGCCCCTCCCACTTGTAGAAAAATGGAGCTCGTCACAGAGTGGATTCCCACCAAAAAAGCTAAACCTATAATAGAGAGTATAGTGTGAGAAATAAGATTAGCAATATCAGCAGCCCAACCCACTACTGCTGCTGCTTTCTTATCTACTCCATAAGAACTCAGAAAATGATACATAGAAGCGGCAGTCATTATAACTCCTCCAGCCATAACCCCTACACTTTCAGAAGCAACTTCATAGCTTGCAGCCAAATAAAGAGGTATCTCTTCTGAAAAAGATTTTAACATTGCATAAACTATATAACCCGACCCCAAGTAACTAATTACCTGAGAGGCTAACGCAAGAAATATATACAAAGGCCTTATTGACTGCAAAGTAAGGAGAGACTCTTTTATCGTGCCAGAACGAGAGAAAATAAAATGAATGGCTAAAACAATAAAAACAGCAAAAATTCCGTAATATAATTTTCTACCAAAAGAAAGTTTTTTCCACCTTACCCTGTCAGATAAACTCTTTAAGAAGTCAGCAACTTTAAAGTTTTTCATGCTTGCTTATTTATTTATCAAACCAAAAATTATCCACCCCAAAAAATCTTCTTAATTGAGTTTCGCGATTTTTCTTCGAATGACCTCTTAAATTATAAATGAGAAAAAAAATTATTACTGCCAAAACAAAAGAAAGTAAAATGAAAACTTCTCTAATAAACTCAAAACGAAAACCTAAAGACCCAGAAAGACTTTCAAAAAAATTAGAAAGCCAAACCGAACTATCATAATACTCACCAGCTAAAAAACCAAAAAAATCCGCCTCTTTTTCGGCAGAATTTAACATAACAACTACCTACTACCTACAATTTTTTCGTAATATCGACCCAAACCTAATATATCTTGTTCTCTTTTAAAGTCCCCCATAAGTTGAAAACTCACAGGCAAACCTTCTTGGGTAGTATGCCCAGTTGGAAGACTAAGAGCGGGAACTCCAGCTAGATTAGCTGGTGTAGTAAATACATCTGAAAAATACATTTCTAAAGGATCCTTTGTTTTTTCTCCCTTCTTAAAAGGAGGGGTGGGAGTAGTAGGAGTTAGCAAAACATCCACTTCTTGAAAAGCTTTAATAAAGTCTTGTTTAATTAAAGAACGAACCTTTTGAGCTTTCTTATAATATTGATCATGATAACCCGCCGACAAAACAAAGGTACCTAAAAGAATTCGACGTTTAACCTCATCTCCAAAAGCCTGTCTTTGTTTGGCATAAATTTCTTCGAGACCTTCCATTTCTACATCTCTACGAGAATATCTAATGCCATCATACCTTGCTAAATTAGTGCTGGCTTCTGCCGGCATAATAATATAATAACAAGGAAGGGAATACTCAATGTGTTTCATACTCACCTCCTTAAATTCAACCCCAAAATCCTTAAAATTATCAATTGCTTTGTTTACCCCCTTTTCAATCCTCTGATCAAGCTCTTCAGGGAAAAATTCTTTAGGCAAACCAATAGTCAAATCTCTTACTTTATCTATTTCCGGTTCTGCATAACTATACTTATAATCTAAGGTTGTAGAATCATAAAAATCTTCATCTTTTATTACATCAAAAAGAATAGAAGCACCCTCAACAGTTTTAGTAATGGGACCTATTTGGTCTAAACTTGAACTCATTGCAACCAATCCGTGCCTTGAAACTGAACCATAAGTTGGCTTTAATCCCACTACACCGCAGAAAGCAGCCGGCTGCCTCACTGAACCTCCCGTATCGGAACCTAAAGCCGCTAGGCTCAAATCAGCTGCCACTGCAGCAGCAGAACCGCCGGATGAGCCCCCAGGAACTCTTTCTAGATCCAAAGGGTTGCTGGTGAGCCCGAAGGCCGAGTTTTCAGTAGAAGCTCCCATTGCAAACTCATCCAAGTTGGTTTTTCCTAAAAATACAGCATTATTAGAACGCAGAGACTCAATAACAGTGGCATCAAAACTAGACCTATAATCCTGCAAAACCTTTGAACCAGCCGTCGTTAACGTATCCTCAATTAAAATATTATCCTTTATAGCCAAAGGTAGTCCTTCTGCCATAGAAAAATCATAACCCTTCTCAATTTTTAAATCTACCTTTTCAGCCTTTCTAACAGCTTTGTCCTGAAAATTGGATAAATATGCATTTATATCACCCTCCTTGTCTTCTATGTTTTCAAAATAATTTTCAACTATTTCTAAAACTCTAAAATCACCATTCTTAATGCCTTTATTAAATTTTTTGATAGTGAGGTTTTCTAAGTTCATAATTCAGTTAAAAACAGAGGGGATCTTAAGAAACCCATCGTCTGTTTCAGGAAAATCCTTTATACCTTTTTCGGGAGGAATCCTTTTGTCTTGAGTTTCGTCATTCCGAAAGACATTTTCAATTATAGACCCGCCAGCAGTCTCTTCCACTCCTTCCGTATCAACCTCCTCAAGCTTATCAAAGTAATTAATTATTTCCTTAAAATCATCTGTATAATTTTCTTCTTCCAAATCTATCTTAGACATTTCTGCTAAATCCTTTATTAAATTTTTACTTATTTTAGACACCTTTTAAATAAATCAAAAATTTAAAAATAACGGTTGAAATTAACGTGTCCTCAAAAGTTTATCAAAAACTAATACAATATTAATTAAAGGATAAAAGCTTAATGAAATACTATTTGAAGAGGTGAGTTTTATCTTATTAAACTAATCCTAATTTCCTTCAGCAGAAACCCAAAAAGAGCTCGTCACTAAGAATGTTCTGACTCTATAATATCAAGAAATTGGGATTCATCAATCCTATCGACACCTAACTCCTTAGCTTTTTCCAGCTTAGAACCAGGGCTCTGACCCACTACTAGATAGTCCGTATTTTTACTGACACTACTAACAGAATCCCCACCAAGCTTCCTTATCTTTGATTTTGCCTCTTTCCGGGTCATGGAATTCAATGAACCGGTAAGAGCAAACTTTTTGTCAGCTAATGGGGACTTTTTTTCTAATTCAAAAGGCTCTATCTCTACTCCCACCTCTGCTAAATCATATAAGAACTTTTTATTTCTTTCTTCTTTAAACCAATTTTTTATACTCTGAGCTACTTCTGGGCCAATATCCTCAATTTCTTTTAGGTCATCTAGGTCGAATTTCTCAAAAACCTCAAAAAGCTCTTTTGGAGATGTAATTTTATTCTTTGATTCTTTTGTGGCTTTTTCAGCCAACAAAAAGGAAGTTTCAGATCCTACATGCAAAATACCTAAACTGTATATAAACCTCGGTAAACTTATTTTTTTGCTGTCTTTTATTTCTGAAATAATATTTTTTGCAGATTTCGCCCCGAAACCTTCCAAAACTTCAATATCACCCCTCTTAATAGAAAAAAGATCAGAGGCATCCCCAACCAAATCTTCCTCCATAAAAGTATCAATAACCTTCGGTCCTACGCCTTCTATATCAAAAGCATCTCTCGATACAAAATGATATAAAAGCTCTCTATTTCTTGCTCCGCAACCAGGGTTCGAGCAACGGTAAATTGCTCCATCCTTTACAATTTTCGATCCATCCACCGGACATCTATCAGGCATTTCAAAATCTTCTTCATCTCCATCTCGCATTCCTTTCAAAACTTCTTTTACTTGAGGAATAACATCACCCGCCCTGCTTACTATGACCGTATCCCCAATTTTAAGATCCAATTCTTTTATTTGATCATAATTATGCAAGCTTGCTCTTGAAATTGTCACTCCTCCTAGTTCTACCGGCTCCAATTCAGCTACAGGAGTTACGGCCCCAGTTTTTCCAACATTCAACTTTATATCTTCCACTACAGTTGTAGCCTCTCGAGGAGAGAACTTGAAAGCGCGGGCCGCTCTTGGCCCTTTTCCGACCACTCCTGCTTCTTCAAAAATATCATTATCATTAATTTGAACCACCACACCATCTATTTCATAAGGCAATTCGTCTCTTTTGTCCTCCCACTTATCTCGAAATTCTACTACCTTCTCAATCGTATCAAGCCTTCGAGCGTGCGAGTCCGTCTTGAAGCCCAAAGATTGAAGTGCTGAATGCTCTTGTTCATGGAGTTCTAAGTCCATTCCCACAGCAATTTCATATGCAAAAAAATCCAAATTTCTACGTGCAACTACTTTGGGGTCCAATTGCCGAATAGTTCCCGCAGCTACATTTCTAGGGTTTGCATACGGCTCCTTACCACTCTCCTTCCTTCTTTTGTTAATTTTCCTAAATTCTTCCTTTCTTAAAATAACCTCTCCACGCACCACTAAATGACCTGGGAGTGAGAATGATTCGGGATTTCTTAATTTCAGTGGAATAGCCTCTATAGTTTCTAAATTCTTAGTAACATCTTCTCCTACTTTGCCATCCCCTCTAGTAGAACCAACATCAAATTGATTATCTCTATAAACCAACTCAACTGCTAACCCATCAAATTTTAATTCACAATAAAAACCAGCCTCATTTTTTTCTAAAACGTTATAACCAAGATGGTTATTTAAGCGTTCTATCCAATTTTCTAAATCTTGCCTTTCAAAAGCATCATGGAGAGAAAGCATAAGAGCTTCATGCTCATAATTCTCAAACTTATCCAAGGGCTCTCCTCCTATTCTTTGGGTAGGAGAATCTTCTGTGATAAGTTCAGGAAACTTCTGTTCTATATCAAATAATTCCTTCTTAAGAGAGTCAAGAGAATCTTCAGAGATTTCTTGCTTATCCAAAACATGATACTTATAACGATGTTTTCTAATTTCCCGCCTTAATTTTTTTACTCTTTTTTGGGCTTCTTTTTTATTCATTTTAAAAACACTCAGTAATTTAGCTCTGAATATAAAAAACACTCAATAGAAAAACCGGTGAACCTTAAAAGAGTCAAACAAGTAACCCAAATTATCCATTTTTCATTATCAAAAAACCCTTTTTATAAAACTAAAGCCCCAACAACAATAAATAATTATGCAATATATCAAAACCAAAAAAGAAAGTGAGAACAAAGCCGATTACCAAAAAGGGTGCGAAAGGCAATTTTCCCTTCATGCTCTTTTCACCTGTCCATAAATAAAATGCCCCCACAATTCCTCCTATTATAAAAGCAAGAGCAAGACTAAACCCTATATCAGGCCATCCAAAAGCAAGGCCACCAGCGAAAGCAAATTTTACATCACCCCAGCCCGTTGCCTTCCCACTACTCACCCAAATTAAGAACAAAAAGAAAAGTGCACCTATAACAGCACCAAAAATATGATTTATCCAAACAGAACGGAAAGGAGAAACAAGAAGAGAATAATGTTCTAAAAATGAGTTATGAAATGGTAGAACAGATTTTGAAATTAAAGACTTGAAAACAATTACAAAGAGGCCGAGCCCAGCCAAAGAAAGATTCAATTCATTTGGTATTAAATAAAACTTCCTGTCTATTTCACTTATAAGCAATAAAGTCAAAAATACTAAAATCCAAAGTGCCGCTAAAACAGAAAAATAATTTATATTTACAGGAAGAGAAGAAACGTCATAAAAATTATAAAGAAAAAATGGCACTCCAGCTAAAATTAAACCTGACGCCATTTCAACCAAAGGGTACTCGATCGAAAGTTTTTTGGAGCACCCTCTACACTTTCCTCCTTGAACCAAAAAGGAAAGGAGCGGGATAAGCTCAAACCACTTCAACTTCTTACCACAATGAGGACATCTAGAGCGTCCACTTAACTTTTCTAAATTAAAAACAAAACTGGAAGGCTCAAACCTATTAACCACTACGTTAAGAAAGCTTCCTACACTTAAACCAAAAATAAAAAGAGCTACCAGCAAATATAATGACATAGTTAATGCATTTTAACTTAAATAACTAAAGTTCTTTCTTTTCTCCAATAGAAACACAATAAGAGTCTTTGTCTTTGCAATTACAAGTTGGGGGCTGAGGTAGTGGAGAATTTTCAATCTCAATTTCTTGATCTTTCGTATAACCCTCAGCCCCACTTGGAGCCTTCTTTTCCAAGCAGGCCCCTAAAACGTAGAATTGAGAGTTTTTCGCAACATAGTAATATTCACCACCCTGAGGATCTTTCGGCAAGTTAGCATCAAGGGTTCCATAAACCTCATTAGGAGGGTATCTACCATTTGAATTGTAGTAAAGCTCTAAACCATTCTGAATTTGGCGCAAATCACTAATTCTTCGAGCATCACGAGCACGCTGGCGAGCATCATTCAAGCCCACCAAAACAGCTGAAGAAAGCAAACCGATAATTGCAACTACCACAAGCATTTCTATAAGGGTAAAGCCCTCTTTTTTAGTTCTAAATCTCATCTCTCACTAACTTAACCGAAAAATTAAAAAATTTAAGGAGTGGTGCAATGAAGAGTGGTACCTCCAGGACAAGTTACCGAAGACAGGTTATTGCAATTACCCGTCGTCAAGGAACCAGAATCAAGGTTGCCCGGCTCTTCTATGCATGTTCCAAGCTCGTAGGTCTGTCTAGGTTTTTGATTAGTAGGAGACCAATAATAATAATCGTTTCCACTAGGGTCTTTTTCTGGGTTCATATCAACTCCGCTTTTCGAATTTGCAGCTGTCACTGTCCAGGGGCTACCTCCACTACTAGTAGCATACCCATTCGTAGCAGTATAATTAGACTCAAGGTAGTTTTGAAGAGCCCTTATATCTGAAACCCTGCGAGCATCTCTCGCCTTAGTTCGAGAACCACCAATTCCAACTACTACCACACCAGCAAGAAGACCAACGATTGCAACTACCACAAGCATTTCTATAAGGGTAAAACCACTTTCTTTAGAGCGATTCATTTTTTATCTTAATTATTTATATTTATATAACCGACCTTGTTTAATTTCCAAATCACTTATAAGTAATTATAACACAAAAAATATAAATTAAAGAACATTCGAAAGGCTATAAAGCGGCATCAGAATAGAAGCGAAAAGGAAAGCCACCAAAATCCCGATAACTACCATTAAAGCTGGTTGTATTAAAGACACCAAATTATTCACAACTTCTTCAACTTCCCTGGTGTAAAAATCATTTACTTTTTCAAGCAATTTATCAAGCTTACCAGTTTGTTCCCCTACATCTATAAGCTGAGAAACTAAAGGAGGAAACTCATCCATAGGCCTCAAAGCATCTGACAACTGCTCACCTTTCCTTACTTTATCAGCCGCTCTACTTAATAGATTTTTATAAATAGAATTACCAATAGTATTAGCCGACACCTCAACCGCCTGAGGAATTGTGAGACCTCCTCTAATCAAGACACGAGCAGATTCAGCAAAACGAGCTACATACATTTTTTTAAAAAGCCCTCCAAACAAAGGTATTCTCAACATAAGCTCATCTTTCACAACCTGACCTTCTTCCGTTTGAAAGTAATCGATAATAGCCAAAACCATCGCACCGAATATAACACCCAAAATCCACCACCACTGAGACATAAACTCACCGAGAGCAATCACAATCTTAGTATAAAAAGGTAAATCGACGCCAGCTTCCTCGAAAATAGGAGTAATTTGAGGAAGAACCAAAGTAAGCATCAAAATAACTACAATCACAAAAAGAACAATTACGAAAGCAGGATAAATCAAAGCGTTTCTAACTTTCGAAACCAAAGCAGTCCTTTTTTCTAAATAGTCAGCTAAAAAGCCTAAAACCTCATTAAGACGCCCAGTGGCTTCGGCCGATTTAACCATATTAATATAAAAGTCTGAAAAAATTGAGCCTTGCCTTTCTAGAGCTTGAGAAAGAGAAAAACCAGCGTCAATATCTTTTGCAATTTCACCAATTGCCTCCTTCAAAACAGGATTGCTGGTTTGCTTATAAAGACTGCGTAAGCTGTCCGATAAAGGAACTTGGGCAGAGAGAAGAGTGGAAAACTGCCTGGTAAAAACCATAAGATCCTTCGTCTTAACCCTCTTAAAAAAACCTAAAATCCTATCATACCACCTCTCCTCTTCAATAGGCTCAATACTCAAAACAAAAAGATCATGCGAAGAAAGAATATCAGCAGCTGCTTCTCGATCCTTTGCTTCTATTTTTCCCACCTGCAAATCTCCATCTTGTGTTCTAGCTTTGTAATTAAATTCAGGCATTTATTTATAAAATAAAATTTATTCTTGAGATTGGCCAGGCTTATTCCCGGGTCTCTGGGTTTGCCTTTCCAATAAAACCTTTAGTTCAGAAGGGTTTGGAGAATAAAGCTTAGCATTTTCCATGGTAATCTCATTATTCTCAACTAAACTTGCCAATGACCTATTCAGTGAAATCATACCTTCTTGAGTGCTGGTTTCAATAACGGTATCTATCTGGTAAACTTTACCTTCTCTAATCAGATTACGAACGGCGGGGTTAACCAAAAGGACTTCGGTAGCAGGAATTCTCCCTCCTCCTATTCTAGGGATCAACCTCTCTGAAACTATAGCCTTTAAAGTGCCTGCTAATTGAGAGGCAATTTGATCCTGCTGTTTTGGGGGGAAAGTATCTATTATTCTATCTATCGTCTGAGAAGCCGAATTAGTATGTAAAGTTGAAAAAACAAGATGTCCAGTTTCAGCTGAAGTAATTGCTGTAGCCATAGTCTCAGGATCTCTAATCTCTCCCACCATTATAACATCGGGGTCTTGACGCAATATGGAACGCAAAGCAAGATTAAATGAAGGAGTGTCTTTTCCAACTTCTCGCTGAGATATAATGGATTTATCCTGAGAAAAAACATACTCAATCGGATCTTCGACAGTTATAATATGCTCGGTTCTATCATGATTAATCTCATCCAAAATAGCAGCTAATGTGGTTGACTTTCCATGACCTGCGGGACCAACCATCAAAACAAAACCCTGCTGCATTTGAGAAAAGTCATGAAGGACGGGGGGGAGATTAAGCTCTTCAATTGTCCTTATCCTAGAAGGTATTAAGCGCAAGGCTGCAGCCATATAACCTTTTTGAAAATAGACACTCGCTCTGAAACGAGCTTTATCTTCAAAATTATAAGAAAAATCAAGTTGCTTTTTCCTTAAAAATTCATCTTGCTGGTCTTCATCTAATAGAGCCATCACAAGGCCTTCCGCATCCTCTTCAGTAACTATACTTTCATCCTTTAAAGGAACTAAAACATCATCAATTCTCAAAGTCGGCCTTCTCCCCACACCTATATGAAGGTCAGAAGCCCCTCTCTTAGCAGTAATAAGAAGAAGTTCATTTATTTTTTCTTTATAATTCATAAATATATTTTAATTATCTATTTGAAGAATCAGCAGTTTCCCTCATCACCTCTTTTGGGTCAACCCTACCTTGAAGAGCTTTTATTAAACCATCCTGACGCAAGGTAACTACTTCCTGACG
>JBDGRM010000048.1:0-1056 GCA_042218035.1 Candidatus Magasanikiibacteriota bacterium | reverse complement strand
AGCTTCGTCTAATAAATCATTTTCATCAAACTCATCTGTTATAATCCCACCAAGCCTTTTTGTCATTTGAAACATTTCAAACAAAGCAGTTCTTCCAGAGTTGCCTTGGCCATTGCAAATTTCACAATTCTCATCAGGAGAAGTGTCATATACCTCGTATGGTCTCTCAAAATCAACATCAAGCTGATCTTTAATGTTCTGAGAAAGTTGTTCAAATTCCCTTTCCATAACTTCAGCAACTTTCTCAGGAGCTTCTTTTTTAAATTTACAGTTTGGACAAAGCTTTAAAACCAAACGTTGGGCAGCCATCATATTTAATGAAGAAGACAACAAAAATGGTGGCACTCCTAAGTCAATAAGCCTAGGAATAACCCCTATAGAACTGTTAGTATGCAAGGTTGAAAGCATCAAATGTCCAGTTAGTGCGGCATTTACGGCCAAGCTGGCAGTCTCTCCATCTCTGATTTCTCCTACCATTATAATATCAGGGTCTTGACGCAAGATTCTCCTTAAACCTGAAGCAAAATCATATCCTATATCAGGCATCACCTGAGATTGGTTAACCCCTTCTATAAAGTATTCAACCGGATCTTCTAAGCTGACTATATTCACTGACTCCTTATTTAGTCTATTTATAACAGCATATAAAGTAGTTGTTTTTCCGGAACTCGTAGGGCCCGTCATTAATGTCATTCCATGTGGAGATTCTATTGCCTCGATAAAAGGCTTTTTATGATATGAATTCAACCCCAACTCCTCTAAAGATTTCATTCCAATAGTAGGATCTAACACCCTTATCACCACTTTTTCTCCTGCCGGGGTCGGAAAAGTCGAAACCCTAAAATCAATATTCCTACCAAAAACAGTAGACCGGAAACGCCCACCTTGAGGAACCCTCTCCTCATCCAATCTCAACTGCGCCATAACTTTCACTCTGGAAATTAAAGGGTGTGCCACTTCTGCAGGCAAAGAAGCTACTTCTCGAAGTTCTCCGTCTACCCGAAATCTAATTCTAAGTTTCTTTCTTTGAGGCTCAATATGGACATCACTAGCCTC
>JBDGRM010000047.1:0-5778 GCA_042218035.1 Candidatus Magasanikiibacteriota bacterium | reverse complement strand
TTGTTATCTTGCTTAGAAAAACTATTAACCACATTTTTAAGGAAATATTATTTAAATGATGAAGATAAGCAGGGAAAAGTTATAATGCAGTCTTATTTCGAGAGACTTTCTAAGAAGGTAGTAGTAAATGGAGCCGGTCTTTTAGAGCTCTTCTTTCGTGACTTGCAAAAATTAGAATCCAAAGGCAAGTACCCTCAAGAAGTTACAAAATTTGAGACTCAAAAGGTTCCGGGGCTTTCTGTTTTTAGCCAAACTATTTCAGCGGCGGGGGAGCTAAAAAATTTTTCAAGAGGGTTGAGTTCGGCAGCAAGCTCTGTAAAGAGTTCCTTTTCTAAATTTGGTTCGCTTGTATCAGAGACTTTTTCCTCTAGTAAGAATGACTTTGAGAAAGTTAACACAATTGATCTAACAAAAAATAATAATCTTTCTGACAAACCAAAAAGTGAATCAAATAAAAATTCAACAACTTCTTCTGTTTTAGCGAAGGACTGCTCTTTTGACGACAAATCAAAAGTTGTAAATGGTGATTTGGTGATAAATGAAGTGGCATGGATGGGAACTGATGGCTCCTATCTTAATGAGTGGATTGAGATTAAAAATAAATCCAACAGACCGATTTCTTTAGCGGGTTACCAATTGGTGGATAGAGCAGAACAAATTGATTTTAAATTTTCCTCTAAAGCAAAAATTAAAGCAAATGATTTTTATCTTGTAGCAAGAAATAAAGACTTTTTTGAAGATGCAAATCCTAATTTTGTTTATTCGGGATCCCTTTCGAATGGTTCAGAAGGCTTAAAACTCTATGACGGCAATTGCTCTCTAAAAGACAAGGTAATAGCTTCTGGAGGTTGGCCGGCAGGTAGCAACAAAACAAATAAAACAATGATTAGAACGGGCCAAGATTCATTGAAGACAAGTTCAAAGGCTGGAGGAACACCCGGAGCAAAAAATAAAATGAATGAACCAAAAAAGGTGAATCCGACTGTATCAACCGACCGAAAGGAGGTGAGGAGGGGTGAGATAATTAAAGAAAAAGGAAAGGGCTTTAGCCCAAATAGTAAAGTAAAAATGTATTTTCAAATTCCAAACGGTAAGCAAGTAACTTCTTTGGTTACAACTAATCAGGAAGGAAGGTTCAGCAAGGATTACCGAATGCCGAAAAGGGCAAATTTTGGAGAATATGAATATTGGGCTGTTGACCAAAAGACAAAAAAGAAGTCGAACCGAGTGCAATATAAAGTCGTAGAAAGAGAAAAGGGGAGCTCTGGGGATAATGCTCAAGATAATAAAGATGTTCCCAGTAACGAGAAAAATAAAAAGAAGGATAAATCCAAGAACATTACGAGTAATAAAACAAAAAAAGATTGGTGTGGTTTTAGTGACTTAAAAAATGCTAATAGCAAACTCCGTTTTAGTGAAATAAATTGGGCCGGCTCCACCCTTAGCCCATATGATGAGTGGATTGAATTAAAAAATGTATCTTCTGAAAATATCAATTTAGAAGGCTATCAAGTTTTAAGTAGGGATGGCGATATAAAAATAAGATTGAAAGGAAACTTATTATCTTCTGAATTTTATCTTTTAGAAAGGACTAATGAGACTTCTGTAGGTAATGTTGAGGCCGACAAGATTTATGAAGGAGGCTTGGCAAATAGTGGTGAGAGTTTGGCTATTTTCAATCAAAACTGTTCTGTTGTTGATTTTGTGAAAGGGAGAGATGGTTGGCCTGCAGGAAAGGCGGAAGGTTCCGGTAAAACAATGGCTCGTTTTTCTTCTGGAAGTTGGAAAAATTCTGACACGAATACCGGCACTCCAAAAACGGAAAATGAGTTTTCTATTAAAGAAAAAGGTAACTCAAAAAATAAGAGTGAAAACTCTGCAAGAAAAAATAAAAAATCCCGAAAACAAAATAATGATTCTAATAGAGATGCTGGCAAACAAGAAGAGAAAGAGCCGCAAGATTCACAATCTAATAATAATTCTAACCAAAAGGAAGAAAAAGAGAAGGAGGAAAATAAAAAGACTTTTTTCAAAGGAGATGTGTTAATTTCGGAAATTATGTATAACTTAAAAGGTTCTGATCAGGGCAGGGAGTGGGTTGAGCTTAAGAATGAATCCGGCAAGTCGGTAGATATATCTCAGTGGCGGTTTTCAGAAGGCGGCACTGATCATCTTATAGCTCCTGATCATAAAGGAAAATTATATTTAAGGCCTTTTGAAAGAATGGTGCTTGCTAACAATAAATCAAAATTTTTAGCGAACAATGATATTAAAAAAAGAAAGTTGGCAAAAAGTTATTTTTCTCTTAAGAACAGTTCTGAGTCATTAAAGTTGAAAACCGGAGAAGGCAAAATTATCAGCGAAGTGGTTTACAAAGAACAATGGGGCGGGAACGGTAATGGCAATTCGGTTCAAATTGCAAACGGCTCTTGGGGTTCGGGAAAACCAACCCCCGGAAACCCTAACACTCATACTCCTTTTGTTTCTAACGAAAGACCGAAAAGTAGATTTAATTTTTCACCTTCTTCGCCAAAGGTTGGAACTAAAATAGAATTTAGCAGTTCTGGTGCTGAAGACCCGGACAAAAATATTGATTATTACAAATGGATTATTGGAAATAACTTTTCAACTACTACCCAAAAAGAGATTTTGAATTATACTACTCAAAAAGCAGGAAGTTTTGAAGTAGTTTTGAAAGTTGTTGATAAAAAGGGCAAAAGTGATGTGAGCTCACAAACTGTGGAGGTTTCTAAAAACAAAAAAGAGGACAATAAAAAGCCACCCTCATCTGCTTTCTCAAGAGCAAATAATATTGTATTGTCAGAAATTTTGTTTGATGTTGAGGGTTCGGATGAAGGTAGAGAGTTTATAGAGCTTTATAATCCCACTTCCGAAACAAAAAACCTGAGGGACTGGTTAATTACACACCCTCTTAAGAAAAGCACTTCCAGTGACACTCTTGTTTCTTTTGGTTCCAGAAAAACGGATTCTCTTGTTATTCCACCGAATAACTATCTTTTAGTTGGTTTTTCAAATTATGTTGCTTCAAGTAGTAAACCTGATATTGTTCGCTCTTCCAGCCTTCCAAATGGTTATGACCCCTATAAACTGCAATTGCTTAATGCCTCGAGCAGTGTTGTGGACTCAATTCAATATAAGGCCGGTTTAATTTCCGGTCCGGGCGATTCTTTAGAGAGAATGGCTTGGGGTAACTCCAAGTGTCTCAACCCTCTTGTGGGCCGGGCTGGAGAGCCACTTGGAAACAGTTGCCAGGCCAGTGGTGTTTCTGAGTTTGTAAGTAGAGCTCATCCGAACCCTCAAAACTTGTCGAGCTTTAAAGAGCCCAGGAAAAGGCCGTCTGGCCCAAACCCAAAAATTAGTTACCAAAAAGATAGTCTGAATATTGAATTTAATTGGGACAGATATAAGAATTTTCAAGGGTCAAAGAAGGACATGAAATATAAAATTAAGCTTTTCGATGATTTCCAAAAGGAACTTTATTTTGCTAGCAGCACTTACTTTTCATGGGATGTTCAAGAAATAGGAAAAGATTATACATTTTCCTTTCGGGCATATGACAGTGGCGGTTTAAGTTCAAAGGTTGTTACGACTACGGTTGCAGTGCCGAGCTTCTTTGAGAGTTCAAGATTATATAAGGGCCCCTCAACTAGCAGTAATATTTGGCTGGACTTTTCTACTCAAAGTTATCCGTTTGTTCCTAATTTGTACAAAGGCGGACGAAAAGCAGTGGTTTTCTATAAAAGCAGCAGTCCGGATCCGCCTAAAGTTTTGAAGAGTGATTCCGGTTGGAAACCGAGCAATATCGAGTCAGTAGCAAAAATAACTTATGAGGAATGTGGTGGTTCGTCTTCTAGTAACTACACCCTTCTTTTGGCTGACGGTTCTGGGGGCTGCAGTTTGCAGGGCGGTGCTTTAAACGCTGAGGTAATGAATTACAAAAGAGCCTCTGAAGATAATTACATAAAATTGCGATTGTCCGAGTGGCAACCAAACGATAAGGCCAGCGTGTCAGCTGCTTTTTATTCTTTGTTTCGCTCGGGTGGTGGAAAGCAAGATTTTAAACGTGTGGCAACAGAAAATAATATAGCTCAATTTAGTCCAGATTTCCCCGGAACTCAACCTCCTTCCGTAAAAATAGCCTCAACCTCTTTTAGTAAGAATAGTTCTAACTTAAAAGTTGCTTGGAATAAGGCAAGCGATTCCGATACATTTGATGATGACCTAAATTATGAAATTAACTTTTCTTCTCAGCCTGTAATTAATAAAGATAACTGGAAAAAGGTAGCAAAGGGCTTGCAATACAACAAAACGGTTTCGACAAAAGACAAATTTGTAATTGGACTTAGAGCTCAGGATAACTTTGGTAATTATTCAAGGATTTCTACCACAACTTGGGAATATCCAAAAAGCAAAACCGTTTTGGTTCAAAATGAAATTAATGCATGGAGCCGATCGTGGGGCTCAAAATCAAATTCGAATTATGAAAACGGAAAAGCAAGCTATCAAGCACTCAAACCTACTCGTGATATAAGTTTTAAAAAGGCAGCAGTTCGGCTCAAAGAGGAAGAGGGAAGAGTAGACACTTTTCATTTAAGAATTTATACATCGAAATCAACAGAAAAACCTAACCTCTCAAAAAAGATTGCCGATGCCTCCCGGAGCATCCGACAACCAAACCCTCAAAAGGATCAGATTTTCAACTTTCCAGCTGAGGTCACGTTGCAAGCAGGCAAACTTTATTGGTTTATTTTAAGTACAGAAAGTGATTACAGAAATCAGTGGCAAACCGGCATTCATCTTCATCCTGCTAACCCCATTCCCGGCCGGCTCACCGGCTTTGGCCCGGATTCAAAATGTTCAGGGGAAGGAAGGTGTGAACCATATGATATTCCTGCCCCTTCCAAGTCTGCTGATTGGTATCTAAAACTTTTAAAGTAATTTTATAAATCTTTTACTTTTTCGAAGCTTGATTTTGTATTTTCTGGGAGTGTTTCTTCGTGCATTCTTCTGTGTTTATATTAAAATAATTTGTCCAAAATTCTCTTGATTTCTTGTTTAGCTTATAAAACCTGTCTTTAATTTAAATTATTATTTTTTCTACTATTTCAGCAAAAAATCCGGTGGTTAAGAGTTTAATTTTTATTTAATCAACCCTCTTTTGGTTGAGTTGACTCTCTCATTTTTCACTTTTGTTATTATTAAGTTAAGTGTCTTGAAAGTACTAAGCTTTAAAATCAATTGTTTAATTTATTGAAAAACTTTAAAAAACTTTTTTCTCCGCCTGGGTCTTTGGACAAATTGAATAAGTTACCCTTTTTGTTTTTATTTTTGCTGTTTTTGTCAGGTTTGGTTATTTTGGGTTCTTTAAAGATAAAGAGGTTGGTTAAAAATGAAATAGAACAAAGATTGTCGAGGGTGTCGAGGGGAATAGTTGTTTCAAAAGAGGTTGGAACTAATCAGATTTCCGAGAAAAATAGGACTGATTCAAGGCAAAAGAAAATAAAAAGTGGGTCAACTGGCAAGAGTCAAGAGAACAAAAAAGAAACGAGAAATACGAAAAATAAAAAGGGCGATAACAAGAGTGAAATTGATTATGGTGGTGCTTTTAATATTCCGGATCCCGTTCAGTCGAAGGGTCGGATTTTGAGATCGAGTTTCACCGATTTATTTTCCGGGGTAGGCTGGATTGATTCCAAAAAAACCACCATGCATCATGACAAAGTGATGACTGCATTCACCTTCAAGCCTGTTTTTGAA
>JBDGRM010000046.1:0-6925 GCA_042218035.1 Candidatus Magasanikiibacteriota bacterium | reverse complement strand
CAAACTCCAATTTACCATCAAATTTTTCCAAATCAGTTTTACCATTGCAATAAACGAAATAACCAGTATCCAACACTTCTAATCCATTTTTTCGAAGTAGCCACTGGTAAATCTCTATCTGTCTTTTATAAGAGTCTTGCCATTCTTTATCCAGCTCAGTAATTTCTTCATTTTTAGAAGTGGCTTTATAATCCACTACTATATACTTTCCCTCAGAATTAATCCACAAATCATCCAAAGCCCCTGAAACAAGCAGACCTGTAGACTCATGGGCATATTGTATACCCTTAAAATGGTTACGCCACTGATCAAGTTTTTTATGATCAACGGGCCGAGCATCAACATTGTATTCCTCCATCAAAGCATGGCTCTCTCCTTTTTTTCGCAAAATATCAAATTCTTTTTTCAGTAACTCGTCCACTGCACTATTCAAAGAAAAGGGGTAACCGGGAGGTCTTTTTGTTCCTAATTTATTATCAATATAAAAACATCGAGGACATTCAAGAAACAGATCAATTTTTGATCTGCTCAATTTCCAGTTTTTTCCACCATAATTATATGAATCGCTCCTTTTTGGATTATAATAATCTGACATAAATATTTGACTACTTGCCTATCAACACAACTTATTATAGAAACTCAAAAATAAAAAATAAGTGGTAGAACCCCTTAAATAAAAAATACTTAACTCTAGAAACATTTTCGAAACAATGTTTCAATGAAACATTCAAATTTATTACCCGAAAACTGCATTACTTACCAATAAGAAGTTGTAACTCAAGGCAATATAAAATATACACCCCCCTCATTAAAAATATCTAATCTACGCGGGAAGAGCTGTATCTTATACTGCTATGAGAAGTAACGAAAAAATTGGACAGCTAAGAAATTTTCTGAAGGGCGGTTGGCTTATCTATAAAGATATTCATTTTAAATCTTTAGAATGGCTCATTGATTGGGTTGTGGTAGAGATGGTGTGAATCGCCTGTCAAGTAAATTTTATAACGAAAATTTCTCGCAGGCCACTCCTTGCTGTATTCGCCTTTCGCTTTACTCAAACTCGCACAACGCTGCAGTCTTAAATTCCTATCCGAAAAGCAAGGCTCAACTTGCTTTTCTCTTCTTAAACCACAATCCAACCAAAAACACACAAACAGCGCAAGATCACGGGGCGTTCGAAAAGTAATTTTCTAACTGTTTATATAAAAACCTATGACCAGAACCACTTTTTAAAAACTTCTCTCTACCTTTAGCATCCTTCCTATTTACATAACACTCATAATAAACAAATCTTAGTGGTCTCCTGTCCTTTGTAGACTCAACTTCTCCTTTTCTATGAGATTCAATCCTCTTTTCTAAATTTTCACTAAAACCTATGTAAAGATTACCATCTTTTAAGCTATGTAAAACATACACATAGTACATATAGGGTGGCTCGTAAAGTAAAATTGTTTATAAAACAATTTTACCACGAGCCAACCGCGTTATAAATAAAAAGACCCCAGCCGGGGTCTTTTTATTTATTTTACGCGGTGGAGATGCCGGGAATCGAACCCGGGTGCGGAATGCCTCTTGAAAATCTTCTACAGGCTTAGTTTCCATTTCAAGGGTTGGAAACAAACCACAACTGCCTTCTTTTTTTCTGACCCCAATAAGCAGAAGGCAAATGAACTTATTAGGGCGAGCCTTGACTATACTACCGCTACCTCTCTACAAGGCAATCGAGAGAACGGCACCCCGACTAAGTCGGGGGGCTCCTATCCACTTAGGCAAAAGCCATTGCGGAACTAGGAGCGCCAACTCTATTGTTATTGTTGGCATGATACTTTGGTTCAGTTTTTCAGGCTCCAGGACTTGAACTATAATCAAGTCCTGGAGCTCATGAGTTGAACCAGCTCAGCCTGCCAATTTTCAAAAGCACATTCCGTCGAAGCCAATCATCCCCATTTTAGCGGAGCAAAGCTCCGCAAATCCTAAATCACAAATCACAAAACAACAAATTAGAAAAATTAAGAACTGCAAAGACAGCCAACCTAGAATTGTCCAGAAACCTCTTCAGCGTGACTTCAATCTCAAGGAGTCCTGAAGAGTTGTATCTCATACTACTCTGAAGAGCAACACAGAGATTGAATCGCTGAGAGGTTTCCCGAAGGGCGGTTGGCCTTTATTTAAAAACATTCATTCTTATTTATACCTGAAATCGGTCAACCGTTGAGCGATTCTACTCAAATCTTTCTCGAAACTGTCTTTCTACATCTCTCTGCTTATCTCTTTTCTTTATCTCTTCGCGCTTGTCTTTCTTACTCTTTCTTTTCACAAGAGCTATTTCAACCTTCACCAATCCGTTTTTAACATAAACACGTAAAGGCACAATTGTCAATCCTGAAGAGCTAACTTTCCCAATTAATTTCTTAATTTCACTTTCTCGCAAAAGCAATTTCTTAGAACGTCGAGAATCAAAATCTGAAGGAGTATTTTTTGGCTGAAAGGAGCTTATTTGAACACCAACTAAATAAGGCTGGTCTTCTCTGAAAACAACCTTTCCTCCACCCAAACTTATATTTCCTTTTTTAGTAGATTTAACTTCGTGACCCGTTAACTCTATTCCGGCCTCAAACTTTTCTAGTATCTCATAATTATGAAAAGCGTCTTTGTTTTTTGCTAAAACCTTCACTTCTTAAAGCTCTTTTAGCTGTAGAGTTATTTTCATATTGTCAATCTCAGTTTCCTTTTCTCCATCAAAATTACCCTTCAGACCAGGCACTAAATTTTTAGCAGAAACTTTTTGTTTTATAGACTCCGAATTATTCTCCAACACCCTTTCGAGTTTTTGGTTCCCCTCAAAGAAAAGAGTTATAGGGTCGCCCGGCTCCAATCCAGCGGATTTTCTCATGCTTTGAATCTTTCTCATAAGATCCCTAAGCCATCCTTCTCGCTTCAGTTCAGGGCTTATCTCGGTATCCAGTTCTATTCCTGAAATATCACTGTCAAAAACCACCTCTTTCACATTGACCTCCTCCTTTAAAACTTTAATTAAATCAGTATTGCCTTCTAGTTTCTTACTACCAACCCGTAAAACAGAAAGTGGTTGTCGTAATTTCACTTCGGCAGCCTCTCTCTCAGATAAAGCTTTGCTGACTATCCGGCGAACCAAACTCATATTATCTATCAAATCTTTATCCACCTCTCCAGACTCAGGCCATTCCTCTAAATGAACAGAATTTTTAAAATCATAATCAACGACTAAATTTTTAATAGACTGATAAAGAGCTTCCGAAGTAAAGGGAGTAAATGGAGAAATTATTTTTGAAATCCTCAACAAGGCTGAAACCAATACCTTACAAGACTTATCAAAACCCTCTTGCGAGTCGGGGTTCTGAAAACGATCTCTTGAGCTTCGAATATACCACTTTGAAAGATCATTTACTAATTCTTCAATTTTTCTCCCACCCTCAACCACATCATAATTTTTCAAATCAGACTCTACTGATTCTGAAACTTGATTTATCCTGGAAAAAATCCACTTATCCATAGGGTTTTCCAGGGCAGGTTTATTATTAAGGGAAATTTTTCTTTCTCGGTATATATTCAAAAACTTAAAAGAGTTATACAAAGTTAAAATCAAGCCCCTCAAAGTCTTTTTCAGCTCTTCAGGATCGAACTTCTTTGAATCACCAGGAGAATTAGCTGTATAAAAATGCCATCGCACAACATCCATCCCATATTCTTCTGCTGCCTCAAAAGGTTCAACTATATTACCCTTCGAAGTTGACATCTTTTTTCCATTTTTATCCAAAACCAATCCTAAACTTATAACATTTTTATATGGTGGCTCCTCCTTTCCTAATAAAACTGATATCGCAAGCATTGTATAAAACCATCCTCTTGTCTGGTCCATTGCTTCAGAAATGTAATCAGCCGGATAATCCAGAGAATTTTTGTTTTCAAAAGGATAATGAGCCTGACCAAAAGGAACGGCACCGGAGTCAAACCATACATCAAGAACTTCTTCCCTTCGGCTCATTACTGAATTGCACTCTCTACATTCAAACTCAATCTCATCAATAAAAGGCCTATGGACATCAACTATCCCCCATTTATTACGGGGGAGCTTTTTAAGGTTTACTTGTTTAAAAGAACCTACTTCCAAAAAATCATCCCCTCGTTTTTTCTTTTCAGATACCGAAGTTTCTTTGCTCCAGCCCTTGAAGGCAGTCTCGAGCATCCATATTGGATACTCGTGTGAAACTATTAAAATATTTTTATCACTCTCCTTTTCTTCTAACTCCTCTACCAGGCTCCAAACTCTTTGAAGCAACTCCTTTAAGTTTTCCCCTTCCGGGGGACGCTCTTCAAATTTCTGAGAAAGATCATCAAAAAAGTTATGGTATTTTTCAGTAGATTCACCATCAAAAACACCGGTATCAGTTTCCCTTAACCGTTCATCTACTTCAAAGTCAATCCCCAGCTCTTCTGCCACAATTTCAGCAGTTTGCTTTGTTCTTTCAAAATCAGAAGTTATTATTTTGTCTATACCTTTATTCGATAAATTGGAAGCAGCTTCTTTAATTTGATTCTCTCCCCTCTTTGTCAAAGAAACTAAATCTCTATTTTTAGGATCAGAATTTATTTTGTCATTCTTATTGCTTTCAGCTTCTCCATGCCTCATAAATATATAGCTATTCTCAGCTCCCCCATTTCTTTCACTCAACTTTCCTAAACTGGAAATGAGCTCTCTTTCTTCGCAATTTTCACACTCCCAAATAGGGAGGGGGGTTCCCCAATACCGTTCTCTGCTTAAAGCCCAGTCCTTGGCACCGCTTATCCACTCCCCAAAACGACCTTCTTTTATATGGTTCGGTATCCAATTTATCTCTTCGTTTAGGTCACAAAGCTCATCTCTTAACTTAGACATTTCTATAAACCAAGACTCTCTTGCGTAATAAATAACCGGAGTATCACACCTCCAGCAAAATGGATATTCATGAGAATAATCTTCCTGCCTGTAAAGAAGATTATTTTCTTTTAAAGTTCTAAAAATCTTATCTTCTGTCTTTTCTGATTTTACATCGCACCCCTCAAGCGAACCTACCAAATCATTAAACTTACCTTCTTTGTCAACAGTATGAATTTTAGGAAGTCCCACTCTTTTGCCTAATTCATAATCATCTTCTCCATACATAACTGCAGTATGAACTATACCCGTCCCTTCTTCCGTATTAACAAAGTCAGCCTCATAAACTTTATAAGTCGAGGAAACTGACCGAAACTTCTCTATCTCAAATAAGGATTTATACCTCAGGCCCTCTAGTTGTTTTCCACTGAACTCTGCCAAAACCTCATAATCCTCTTCTATTATTTCCTTCCTGTCTTCGGCCAAGATATATACCTCTTCTCCTACATCAACAGCTACATAATCTATATTCCTATTCACAGCCAGAGCAACGTTTCCCGGCAAGGTCCATGGAGTAGTAGTCCAACTAAGGAAAAAGGCTGGTTTCTCCTCTAAAGAAAGGTCTAAACCTTCAGTGTTTTTTAGCTGAAATTTTACAAAAACGGACCTGTCCGTAGTTTCTTCGTATCCCTGAGCAAGTTCATGAGAAGAAAGAGCAGTCCCACAACGACTACACCAAGGAACAACTTTTAGGTCTTTGTAAAGTAAGTCTTTCTCATCTACCTGAGAGATTATCCACCATAAAGTTTCTATATAAGAGTTTTTATATGTAATATATGGATCATCCATCTCAATCCAAAAACCCATTCTTTCAGTAAGCTCCTCCCACATATCTTTATATTCCCAAACGGATTCTTTACATTTTCGATTAAATTTCTCTATTCCATAGTCCTCTATTTCCGGCTTAGAACTCAAACCAAGTTCCTTTTCAATTTCCAGCTCCACCGGGAGACCATGTGTATCCCACCCCCCTCTTCTCTTCACGTCTTTTCCTTTCATTGCCTGAAAACGTAAAATTACATCTTTAAAAGATCTACTCAAAACATGGTGAATGCCCGGCTTTCCATTTGCAGTAGGAGGACCTTCATAAAAAATAAAGCGGTCTTCCCCTTTGTTTTTGTCTTGGGCCTGCTCAAATATATTATCTCTTTCCCAAAATTCTAGAACCTCATTTTCAATTTCCGGAAGAGAAAATTTATCTAAATTATTAAGCATTTTTAAAAATTATGAATTAAGAATCCTCCTTTAAAAGCTTGTAAAACAATCTCTCATCAGAGAAGCTCTCGGAGGCAGTTTTAGCTCGGTTTTCATCTTTGATGAAATAAAATGCCGAGAGAGCAAGGTGCCGTTTGCCGCTGGAGCAAACGGACGCCCGATCCTCTGAAGAGAGATTGTTTAAGATTTACATTAAAACTTTAACTACAATTACAATGATTACAGCTATTTAAAATTTTTTCAATACACCTTGACTCATACACAAGTAATTTATACACTTCCTAACACCATGCCAAATACTCAATCAGCAGAAAAATCTCTTCGCAGAGACAAGAGAAGAAAAAAAAGAAACTCTAAAAGGAAAGAAAAAATGAAAAAAGCCATCAAAAAGATTGAAAATCTTATTGAAAATGGCAAAACAGAACAAGCACGAAAATCTTTACCTGAGACTCAAAAAGTCATAGACAAAATGGCAAAAGTTAATCTTATTCACGAAAACAAAGCAAACAGAATAAAATCAAGGTTAGCAAGGAAGGTAGCAAAGGCTGAAAACTAATCCAGCAAGAAACTAAGGAGTGCCTCTTCATAATCTAATTTGCCAGACTTAATCTTTACATCCAAATCAGCCAGTTTTCTGGCTGATTTTCCTTTTGCTTGATACCCTAAAAGATTAAAAACATGGGAATTAGTTTCCCCTCTGTTGATCAACCTTTCTAAGGTTTCAACTTGTGAAATAAGTGAATTATCCTTAAAAAG
>JBDGRM010000045.1:0-4429 GCA_042218035.1 Candidatus Magasanikiibacteriota bacterium | reverse complement strand
AATCTGTTTCCATTGAGGCTGCTAGTAATATAAAGAATAAGAAAGAATTTACCGGATCAAACATAAAGCTTCAATAGCAACTAGAATCTATTCAGAAAGTTAGTTTTAATTTTTGGCTTTTAGAAAAAGGAACTCTCTGAGACAAGAGAGTTCCTTTTTTAATTTGAGCTAGGTTTGTGTTATAATTGTGGTACGTTAAGGGTTAAGTTTTTATGAGTAAAAATAAAGCTTCAAAAAAAATTTCAAAGTCAGAATCTGTTAGGGTTAGGGTTGAATCAAGCACAAAAGAGCATGTTGAAGATATTTTGGAAAATTTAGGGCTTAATACCTCTCAGGCAATTAGATTGTTCTTAAAACAGGTTGAACTGGTGGAAGGGCTTCCTTTTGAAGTTAAATACCCTAATGAAGAAACCAGGGATGCGATAAAAAAAGCAAGGAAGGGCGAGAATTTGGGTGAGTTTAATTCTACAGAAAAGCTTTTCGAAGATCTTGATATTTAATGAGAATTGTAAAACGAACGAGAAAATTTAGAGAAGATGTTGAAAGGTTGAAAAAGAGAGGAAGGGATTTAAGCAGTTTAAAAAGTGTTATTGAAAAGCTTTATAAGGGTAAAAAACTTGAATTTAGCAGATATAAACCTCATAAGCTTTTAGGAAAATATAAAGATTGTTGGGAGTGTCATATTAAAAATGATTGGTTACTTGTGTGGTTTAGGGATGAAGATAGCAATTTGGTTTTGGTTAGGACGGGTAGCCACTCTGATTTATTTGAATAACCGGTTTTTTATTTTTGTGTGATATAATATAGTTGTGATGCAGAAAGGGTTTTAATTTTCAAAGCAAGGTCGGATAATTTTAATTAATAATTACCTAATAAAAATGGACAATCAACAATGGGCTATTTTGGTTGCGGTGGCAGTTATTGTGCTTGGGGTTGTTGTTTATTTAGGAGGGCAGGGAAATAAGGTTAAAAATAATCAACCCACAGCTAATGGAGAGCAGACTGCTGCTGAAACAGAGAGCCAGAACGAGACCCCTGAAAGTCCCGATGATGCTTCTGCTGTTAATAATGATGACGAAGTGTCAGAACCTAGTGCTACCGGAACTCAAGCAGAGGATGTCGATAATCCAAGTGCTCCGCCTGAATCTGAAAAGGCACCTGAGCAATCTGACCCTGTAGAAGAGTCTGAGGTTTCTTCAGAGGCAGTGAAGATAGGAGTAAGCTCCAGCGGATACAACCCCTCTGAGTTTACTGTAAGTTCGGGTAACAAGATTAAATTGGCAATAACTTCGGAAGATGATCAAACTCACATCTTTAAGTTCCGTGATAAGGCGCTGAAGAGTGTTTCTGTGGGCTTGGGACCCGGAGTGACCAGAACTGTAAACTTTCAGGCCCCAGCAACGGGTGAATACGAATATTACTGTGACGTTCCCGGGCACGCCGGTCGTGGTGAAACGGGCACTATGATAGTTCAGTAATCTACTCAGTGGTCGGCTAGTTCAAGATTAAGAAGAAGGAATGTTTTTTTATATAAGCCGACCACCTAGAAGGAAAGTTTTCAGCGATTCAATCTCTGTGTCGTCGCTTAAAGCAGTATAATATACAGCTTTTCACGACTCCTTGAGATTGAAGTCGCGCTGAGAAACTTTCTGAGTAGATTATGCATTTTGAAAAGAACGCCACCTGTGAGGGGTGGCGTTTCTTTTTGTTTGTGATATCCTTAAATTTAGATTCCTAATCTTTAAATTTAAAAAATTATGGAAAGAGAAGAATATAAGATAGGAGAAAATCAAATATTTGTGGAGCGTTTAACTCCGGACAGGGCTAGTGATACTTCTGAAGAATTAGAAATTTATGATCGCCCTGTTGTTTTAATTCATGGAGCTTTCGGCGGATCCTTCAGTTGGAATAAGATAAGTTCTGCTTTGTGCGAGGAGGGTTTTGAATGTATTTCGCCTTCTTTGAGAGGGCATGGGCCGAGTGGCGGTTCTCTCGGGTCAGTTGGTTTAGGGGATTATGTGGAAGATATTGAAGTGGTTGTAGATGAGCTTGGGTTGGAGAAACCAGTTATTATAGGTCACAGCATGGGAGGGTTGATAGGCTTTTTGTATGCTCGAAAGCATATAGATGATGTTGAGGCTATAGTGGGTCTGGATCCGGCCTTACCTAAAGAAATTTGGGATATAGAGGAGACGGACATTTTAGAGAATTTGGATGATCCGGTTGGTTTGGAAGATATTGAAGGGGGTATGGATATTTCAAAGGTTCGGGACAGAGTGCCGGACATTTCTCCTGAATATGCTGTTGACATGGTTCGAAGAGCCAATAAAGAACCAAAAAAAGTTTGGGAGCAGATTGTTGATGGCGTATCTATACCTTCGGACAGCTTTAAAGACACCCCTCTGCTTCTTATGGGAGTGGAATTTGATAATGCCTTGAAAATTTCAGTTCCCGCAGAAAAAATCAGGGATATGGCTGAAAAATTCAATGGAGATTTTTTTGCTGTTAAGGGAGCTACTCATTCCGGCATTGTAATGGGGGAGCATGCCGGGGAAGTTGGAAGCATTATAGCTGATTGGTTGAGAGAGCAAGAAGAACTATCAGAATCCATTCAATAAGCTATTTTAAAAATAAAGATAAGGAATAGAGTTAGATAAGCTTACCGCTAGGGCAGCCAAACAGCGGGCCATCTTTTTGGTCACTCGTCAGGGCAGTAGTCCAATACAGCCCCTCCTCGTTCCCAAAAATCTGACACCACTGTTTGGCTGTTGAATGGATTCTGATGCTGGCTTTAAAATAGGTTAAATTTACTTTTTAGAAAATTGTTTCGTCTTCAGCTTCGATCTTAGCAAAGCTAAACCATGCTTGCTCGGGTTATGAAAGGTTTTATCAGAGGAATGTTTGTTCAATTTGTTAGAGGTTAGTTATTTTGTTTTGAATATTTATTAATTACTGATTAATAGCACTTTGATATCAAGGTCTTATTTTGAGAAAATTATATTAGAGGTAATTAATTTAGATAATTTAAAATATGAGAATAGAGATAAAGACGGACAAGTTGGAGTTAACGGATTCTTTAAGAGAGTTTATTAAAAAGAAAATTTCTTCTGTAGAGAAGTTTATTCAAAGGTTTGAAGACCAGGAAGAGGCAGAAGTCATTGTGGAGGTTTCTCGAACTACAAGGCACCATAAGAAAGGTGATGATATCTATTATGCTGAGGCCAACTTCCATGTTAAGGGGAATATGATTAGAGCAGAGCACAAATCAGAGAGCCCTAGATCAGCTATTGACGGAATGAAAGATACTTTGAAAAGGGAGTTGATTGAGTTTAAGGAAAAAATGGTTGAAAATAAAAAGAAAGGTGGTAGACCGGATAAGCAATGAATCGCTTTGAGCGATTCATGAATTAAGAATAAAGAATTAAGAATAATGAAAAGTGGTAAAATTGAGTCTTTTACTGATTTGAAAGCTTGGGAAAAGGGTCATAATTTAGTTATTTCCATTTATGATGTTGTGAGTAATTTTCCTAAGTCGGAAGAATTTGGGCTTTCAAGTCAGATGAGAAGAGCGGTAGTTTCTATAACTTCAAATATAGCTGAAGGTTTTAGCAGAAAGTCCTACAAAGAAAAAGTTAATTTTTATTCTATGAGTTTAGGGTCTACAACTGAATTGCAAAATCAATTGTTAGTAGCTAAAGATGTAGGCTATTTAAGCAAGAGTGATTTTGAAGAATTATCTAATAAGACTGTTGAGGTGCATAAACTTATTAATGGTTTAATTAAAAGTTCTAAACAAAAAACCCGTAATTCATAATTCTTAATTCATAATTCGTGAGTTTAAACGAACAATATTATGCAAATTCCAAAAAAATTTCGACAATTTAAAGAGGAGCCAAGTCTTTTGGTGACCACAGGGTGGCAGGCAGGTAAATTGTACTTTGCTCAGGACGGGAAAATTGAAGAAATAGAGGAGTTGAAAGTTCCTCACCACCAGTACTCAGACAAGGAAGGGCATTTTGAAACGAGGACCTCCGGATCAAAAGAAGCTATTCATTCGGGTGCGCCGAAAGAAAAAAAGAAGCAACACATAAGAAAGGAGTTTTTACGGAGATTAATAAAATTAATCAAGAAAGTGCTTGATTCGAAAGAGGTTGACTCCTTGTATATATTTTCTCCTGCAGAAGGGTTGCCGAGTCTTGAAAAAAAGTTGCCGACTAATATAAGAGAAAAGGTAAAGAGTTATTACAAGGGTAATTATGTAAAACATGATGTTCAAGAGCTTCTTTCGGTTATTAAAAAAGAGGAGCCAAAGCCTGTGGAGGTCATGAGTGAGGAAGCCAAGAAAATCCTTGAATCCACGGAATCTTCTCAGTGATCCATTTTAATTATAAGAAGAAAGGAATAATTTTTTATTGAGGGACCACCTTTA
>JBDGRM010000044.1:0-12819 GCA_042218035.1 Candidatus Magasanikiibacteriota bacterium | reverse complement strand
AAAATTCCGGTGGAGTTAGCAGAAAAATTGAAACGAAGTTATGGATACGCTTTGTCTAGTGATGTGTCCTCGGATGATGAAATAAATCTTTCCGATGTTGCCCCTTCTTATGATAATGACGGGAATGTCTCAAAGCGCTTTTTAGCTGAAATTATTGAAGCAAGACTTGAAGAGATATTCAATTTGGTTGATAATGAATTGAAGAGTCTGGGACCCGATATTCAATTACCTGCAGGTGTTGTAATTTCTGGTGGTGGAGTGAAAATTCCCGGCATTGAAGATTTGGCAAAAGAAAAGTTTGATCTTCCAGCAAAGGTTGGTTATCCAAATACTGACCCTGTTTCTGTTGTAAATCCTACGAACAAGGAATTGCTGGAGGATCCAGAGTTTGCAACTGCTCTGGGTTTGGTTTTTTGGGGCGACGAAAAGTTGTCAGTTTCCACTTCGGGTATACGGGCTGTTGGTGAGTTTTTTGAGAATTTGCTACCCTAAATTTTGATTTTTTAATAAAAATTATGTCTAAAAACAAAACAAAGTGTCCTAAATGTGGTGATGAATTTGTAAATTTAGGGGCTCATATGGTTAGTCACGATAGTCCCAATGAAGGTGTAACTAAAATTAAGGTTATCGGTATAGGAGGGGGTGGAGGAAATATTACTTCTCGAATGAAACAAAAAAATGAAGGAAGAATCAAAGGAATCGATTATGTTGCTATAAATACTGATGTTCAGGATCTTGAAAATACAAATGCTGATGAAAAAATCCAAATCGGAGAAGCTCTTACCGAAGGACGTGGTGCAGGAATGGAGCCCTCTATAGGGCGTCAGGCAGCTGAGGAAAATAAATCAAAAATAGGAAATGCCGTGGAGGGAGCTGATATAGCTTTTATAACTTGTGGTCTTGGTGGTGGAACCGGAACTGGAGCAGCTCCTGTTGTGGCTGAGACTGCTAAAGGCAAAGATATTTTAACTATAGGGATAGTTACTAAGCCTTTTAGCTTTGAGGGTGACCAAAGGATGAGCATAGCCCAGGAAGGATTAGGCAAACTAGAAGATAAAGTGGATGCTTTGGTGGTAATTCCGAACGATCGAGTCTTTTCTGTAATAAGTGAGGATACTCCTATTAATGAAGCTTTTACGTACATAGATGATGTTCTAAACCACGGAGTGCAAGCTATAGCTGATCTTATAAATATGCCGGGTATAATAAATGTGGATTTTGCTGATATTGAATCCATTTTAAAAGATGCTGGCCCCAGTGTTATAGGAGTCGGGACAGGAGAAGGGGAAGACAGAAGTGCTCAAGCGATAGGTGGGGCAATAAATTCACCCTTGTTGGAGTCCTCAATAGAGGGGGCAAAGGGGGCCCTTTTTAGTATTGCCGGGGGAGAAGATTTGCGAATGTCTGAAATAGAAGATGTTGCTAAGTCGATAGTATCTAATTTAGACTCGAATGCTCAAGTGATATTCGGAGCTTATCATGACAAAGGTCTTGAAGGTGAAAATATTAAAATAACTGTTATAGCTACCGGCTTTAACGGCTTGTTGCAAAATGGAGGAACCCAATCTGCTCCTGGCAAGGTGCCTCAACTATTTTCACAGTCTGACTCATCTAATGGAACAACGGTTGAGGTTAATCAGGATGTTGATGAAGAAGGAGAAATAATAGATACTGTGGATGAAGAATCAAATGATAAAAAGGGGGAAAAGAGCGATGAAGGAGAAAAGGAGTATGAAGATGACTCTGACTCTTCCGGTCCTTGGGATATACCAACTTTTCTCCGAAAAGGTAAAGATAATTGACTAGAAGTTGTATAAACTCTCTTATTTCGGTTTTATTTCGGTCTAAATTTTTCTTGCTTTGTTACGTTGTGGAGAACTTTTAGCAAAAGCTTTTTTCGGTTTCTATCGAAAGGTTTTGAAATTATCTATATTTTTTTGTTTCTTGTTTATTTTTTAGTACACTAAAATTAAGGTTTATTCATTTTAACTATTTTTAATTTTTAAAAGGTCGACGCTTAATAAAATTAATAAAAAATGGAAAATTTTAACCCCTCAAAAGAAAAAGTAAATAATTCTTTCACGGACAACTCTTTAAAAATGATGAAAAAACGTTACCTCTCTAAGAGAGGAGAGGAAGCTACTGAGACTCCTGCAGAAATGTTTGAAAGGGTGGCTGAATCATTAGCGGAAGTGGAAAAAGATTACGGCCACAATACTAATTTTGTTAATCAGAAAAAAAAGGAGTTCTTTGAAATAATGGGCAAACAAGAGTTTACTCCTGCCGGAAGAACTTTGGCAAATTGCGGTGCGAAGACTGCTCTTATTGCAAACTGCATCGTTTTGCCTATTAGAGATTCGATGGAAGGGATTTTCCAAACAATGAAAGAGGCCGCTCTGCTTCAACAAGCAGGTTCAGGTCTTGGTTTTGCTTTTGATAGTTTGCGTCCTGCTATGGAGCCGACTATTCGGTCTCAGGGATATGCTTCAGGGCCTGTGTCTTTCCTAAAGGTTTATGATGAGGCTTTCGGTACTATCAAGCAGCAAAAAAGGCATGGGGCCAACATGGCAATGATGAGCATAAACCACCCCGATGTTTTGGATTTTGTGAAGTGTAAGGCTCAGGAAGGTGAGATAACTAATTTCAATATTTCGGTAAAAGTGACCGACGAGTTCATGAATAAGTTGAAAGAGGATCCTGACCAGCCTTGGTATTGTGAATGGGATGGAGAAAAGACAAAACCGCGAAAGGTGTTGCGCCACCCGGATGGAACGGTGTACGACTATGAAGAGCTCGACAAAACAGTAGGAGAAATGTTTGAAGAAATTTCTAAGTACGCTTGGGTAAATGGAGAGCCCGGAGTTGCTTTTATTGACACTGTAAATAAAGGGAACCCCCTTCCTGGTTTGGGAGATATTCCTGCTTCAAATCCGTGCGGTGAGCAGTTTTTACATCCTTATGACAATTGTAATTTGGGCTCAATAAACCTTT
Organism: Candidatus Magasanikiibacteriota bacterium; assembly: GCA_042218035.1. GTDB lineage: Bacteria > Patescibacteriota > Minisyncoccia > UBA6257 > GWB1-50-10 > JBDGRM01. Next base: position 9,828 of record JBDGRM010000044.1, on the reverse strand, counting down.
CCCAGTTTGTAAAAGACGATAGTGTTGATTTTGACCGTCTTCGCTATGTTGCAAAGGTCTCTACCCGTCTTCTTGATAATGTTATAGATAAATTTGAATTTCCTGTTGATAAGGTGAATGAAATGGCCAGTAGGAATAGAAGAATCGGTCTGGGTATCATGGGTTTTGCTGATATGCTTTATCAGTTAGGAATTCCTTATGATTCTGAAGAAGGAAGGCAAAAGGCACGAGAAGTTATGGGAACTATTCAGGAAGCTGCTGAAGAAACCTCGGAAGAGTTAGCTGTAGAAAAGGGTCCTTTCCCTAACTATAAGAAAAGTATTTTTGATGAAGGTAATCGAAGAAATGCTGCTCTTACTACGGTAGCTCCAACGGGGTCAATTTCAATGATGTTCGACACTTCGGGAGGAGTTGAGCCTAATTTTGCTTTAGCTTATGTAAAACAAGACAAAGATGGTGATCAATACCATTATTTGAATAAGTACTTTATACAAGCTCTTAAGGAGAAAGGCTTTTCTGAGGAAAAGATTGAAGAAATAAAAGAAGAAGTGGTTGAAAATGGTTCAATACAGCACCTTGATCTTCCTCAGGATCTTAAGGATACGTTTGTTACTGCTATGGATATATCAGGAGAGGATCATATTCGAGCTCAAGCAGCTTTTCAGCAAAGTGTAGATAATTCTATCTCCAAGACCATTAATCTTCCTAATGAGGCAACTAAAGAAGATGTTCGAGATAGCTTTATGTTGGCTTGGGAGCTTGGCTGTAAAGCTTGCACTGTCTATAGAGAAGGGTCTCGACAGGTTCAAATAATGAACCTTGGAGAAGGTGATGATGTGATTGCTCCGTCGGATGTATCAAAAGAAGAACTAAAAGAAAAAGCTGAAGATAGTGAAATTGAAAATATTGAAGACGGTTCGGAGATAGGGGAGCTTGAAAAGGGACAAATGGATGCAAAGGAAGAGCCCTCTAATGCCTCCGAAGATAAAACGGAAGAAGCGGCAGAAATTTCTGAAGAGTTTGACTTTCCAAAGTCGGCAGGGAATGGAGGAGAAGGTAAACTCTCTCCTCGAGAAAGGCCTGAAGAGATGTCAGGAAAAACTTACAAAATGAAAACCGGTTACGGTAATTTGTACATCACTGTTAATGATGACGAGCATGGCGACCCCTTTGAGGTGTTTGCTACTATCGGGAAGAGCGGGGGCTTTTTTCAAGAACAGTCAGAGGCTATTTGCCGTTTGATTTCTCTTTCTTTGCGAGCCGGAGTTAGCATAGAGAATATAATAAAGCAATTGAAGGGTATCCGAGGGCCTATGCCTGTAATTACCAACAAAGGAACTGTTTTATCCCTGCCGGATGCAATAGCTCGTGTCTTGGAAGACCATACCGGTAGGAATTTTCTAGAGGAGGGAAACGAAGATGCGCTTGAAGACGGTCAAAGTTCTGAAGTGGAGCAAAAAGCTGAAGTACAGGCTCGAAGAATGCAACCCTCCACAGCGGATTCTGATGCTGATTTAGCTGATTATGGGATGATGCCGGGCTGTCCAGAGTGTGGAGCTCCTTTGCAAATTTCAGAAGGGTGCATGAGTTGTAGGAGTTGTGGTTTTTCCCGCTGCGGTTAGTCAGAACCCAACTCAGTGACCCGACCCGAACTTAAAAATAAAAGAGAAAGGAATGTTTTTATAGAAAGGGTCGGGTCACCCTTTCGGGCAAGCTCAATTAAAGTATTTTCTTTGTCTTTCGTGCTCACAGTATGCCGTGGATACTGTTGCGCCTCACTTCTCGAAAATGCTTCAATTGAAGCTTCCTGAGTTGGATTCTGATTTGGTTTTTTGAGTTTGAAATAATCTCCTTGTTATTCCTCAAGGCAGTATAGTATACGAGCCTTCGTCACTCCTCAATCTTGCTCATCTGAGCATTTTTCTGAGAGGTTTTAGATTTGAATTTGAAACCTCCTAAATGGATTCTAACTAAAAAACAGCCCCTTTCAGAGGGGCTGTTTTAGTTTTTGAAAAGTCCGCCCGGTTGGATTCGAACCAACGGCACACGGATTAAAAGTCCGATGCTCTGCCAACTGAGCTACGGGCGGTTATACAGTAATAAATTTAATTGAGCGTCAGGTAGTAGACAGCGTATTTCACTTTCACAAGTATACCACCTTATATGTTTTCGTCAAAATTTGCTTTATGAATGAGTGTTGATAAAATTAAAAGGGTTTAGATCCGGGGTAGTTCAGCGGCCCCGTAAAATTCGTTGAACCTCATTACGCGGCTTGGGAGTGTATAATACTTAAGTGCAAGGAGTCGTGTGGTGAGTGAAATGAACTTTACACGATCCGGGGTAGTTCAACGGTAGAACGCTTCCCTGTTAAGGAAGATGTTGCCGGTTCGAGCCCGGCCCCCGGAGCACTTCGACGCGGCTTTCGTTTTCAACTCAGGCCTTGCTCATTGCGCTGAAATTAGATTATCAGCATCGTTTAAGGGTAACAAAATAAAGGAAAAGTGTCCTGAGTAAATGATTCGTTAGCATCATGCACTGAAGGACACTTTAGGAGTAATAATATGTGGCATATTTATTTATTAGTTTGTGAAAACGACAGCATTTACACTGGCTCTACCAGTGAACTGAAATAACGGTTAAAGCGTCGCAAGGAATGCACTGGAGGGCATCATACTAAAATTTATCCACCGGAGAAGCTGTGGAGAGTTGAAAGATACCAAAAAAGAAAAAGCTTTAGAAAGAGAAAAGCAGATCAAAGATTGGACGAAAAAAGAAAATGAATTTAGCAAAACATGGCCATCCGAACGGGTCACAGAAGCACGAGGATAGCAAGTAGTAATGAGCCAGGGGTTTTTTATCCTTAAACCCACTCATAGAGTGGAAAATGAATTATTTTGAATACGATTTAATTCGGAGAACGAAAACTTTGCGCTATTTTAGCGCAAGCCTTTTGTTTTTATTTGTTGTGGTGTTTATAATTCAAAAAGTCTTATGTCACTTTTATCAAGAAAAGAAACTCATACTCATACACCCCATCTTGATCAAGAAGTTTTTTCTGGCCAATTAGGAAAATCTGAGGAGCTGCAAAAAGGGAAAACCATTTTGAAAGTAGAGAATTTTAGCGTTAAAAGAGGAAATGAAACTGTAATAAGGGACCTTGATTTGGAGGTTGAGCATGGAGAAATTTTGGCTATTTTGGGTCCGAATGGTTCCGGTAAAACTTCTTTTCTTCGGGGTTTGCTGGGAATTTTATCCTTTTCAGGTCAGGTGAGTTGGTGGAGTGGCTTGAGAATAAATTATTTGCCTGAAGATCTGAGCCCCCAGAAATTTAGAGAAATCCCCATTACAGTAAAAGAATTTTTTCAACTTAAAGATGTTTCACTGGAAGAGGTAGCCAACATCTTGAAGTCCGTTGGTATTTATAAAGAAGGTATCTTGTCCAGAAATCCTGGGCAATTGAGTGGAGGCCAATTTCAACGCCTTGTAGTTGCTTGGAGTTTGGTAGATAAGCCGGATGTGCTTATTTTTGATGAGCCTACTACCAGTATAGATGTAGGAGGAGAGGAAACTATCTACTCTCTGATAAAAGAGTTTGCAGAAAAAAGGGTGATGACAGTTATTTTGGTAACTCATGAAGTTGATGTTGTTTATGGTTTAGCTACTAATGTGTTGTGTCTCAGAGAAAAGAAAGTATGCTACGGGCCGCCGGGAGATGCTCTTGACTCGAACACTCTGAATGAGCTTTATGGCTCTTCGGTAAACCTTCATAAACATTCAAAAGATTGATATGACTTTGCCTTTGTTAACATCTTTGTTTGTCGGATCAGTGGCAGGTTACCTTGGCTCTTTAATGGTTACCAAAAGGATGGCTCTTGTGGGTGGCCCCATGGGTCATTTGGCTTTACCGGGAGTGGCTTTGGGCTTACTTTATGGAGTGGATGTTTTTTGGGGTGGTTTGGCTACTATACTTTTGGGTTCTGCTCTTATTTGGCTTTTAAGTTTAAAGAGTGAACTTCATTTGGAAGCAATAACTGCGGTAGTATTTCCTTCAACGGTTGCCTTGGGCTTTTTACTTTTACCTATTGAGCAAGCCAAAAAAGCTTTAATAGGTGATATAACCTCGATATCTTTATCTGATACTGTTTTGTCAGTGGTAATTGCTATTTCGGTTATCTTTATTTTGAGCAAAATTTATAAAAAAGTTATTCTAGGAGGTCTTTCGCCTGACCTTGCTTTTTCTGAAGGGGTGAATATTCAGAGAACAAATTTAATTTACATGCTTTGTATTGCTTTTGTAGTGGCTATAGAAGTTAAGCTAGTGGGAGTCTTGTTACCTGCAGCTTTAATGTCCATTCCTGGTGCTTCGGCTCGAGGTATAGGATCGAGTTTAAACCAGTATGCTTTACTTTCCACATTTTTTGGAGCGGTTAGTGCATTATTTGGCACTTTAATCGCTTTAATTGGAGGTTTGCCCGCTGGGCCTGTTATAATATTAATTGCGAGTGCAATATTTCTTTTGTCCTTGTTATTTTAAGTCAAAGGTCAATTCCATTCTTAAATAAAATTTAAATTATAAAATGTCAGGAACAGATCAATATCATGAACCACCAGAGGAATTAGACGAAGAGGTTCGCAATTTTGCCAGAGTTGCGACCTCTCTTATAGAGGAGGCAGATGCTATAAATTGGTACCAGCAAAGACTTTCGGTGATAGAGGATGAGGAGGTCAAAGAACTTCTGAGACATGCTCAAGAGGAAGAATTTGAGCATTTTGCTATGGATCTAGAGTGGATTTCAAGAGAATTGCCACAGTTAAGAGAAATTTTGAAAGAAATTCTTTTCAAAGAAGGTAATATATTGGAGAATGCGGAGAAGGCTGAAGAGAAAATTGACCATTAATTTTGGTTTGCAACTTACTGATAAGCGGTTATAATAGCTAGCGAGGATGGAAATTAGGTATCATTTTCTTTATTTTTTCAAGTTATTTTCCTTTTCTTTAGGGAAATAACTAATTGAAATGTTTATTAATTCCAAAAAATATATATACGGGTTACTTTTCGTTCTAGTTTTAGGTTTGATGTCAGTGCCAGCATTTGCTTTCGGAAAGGTGGCTGAGTGTGGCACGAATACTGTTTCGGTTACTCATAGTGCTAAAGGGGCCTACAAGTGTGAAGTGCCTGTGCAAGCTTCTTGTTCAGCGGCTGAGTCTTCAGCGCTTAAAAAGGCACGAGGATTAGAATGTCCTTCTTCTTGTTCTAAGAAGACAAAATTAAGGAAAATAAATTCAAGAAGTTGTCAAAAAATAGCTAGTATAGGGTTGAGTATATATGGAGCCGAATGTACTTATAAGGTCCGTTTTAGTTGTAAAAGTGAAGGTGTATCTAATGAGAGATTAAATAGTGCAACGTCTGTCTCGTTTACTTCTAAATCTAGTGGTTTTGAAGCGTCTATAAGTTCTTCTAGCTCCTCTTTAAGCACCTCCTCATATAAAAAACAAGATATTAAGAAAAATAGAAAAATAGATTCCAAAAAGAAAATGAAAGATAATTCCAGCTTAGGCAGATTTACAAGACCTATATTTACTGGAGTGAGGTTGCTTTTTGGTATCGCAAACTAGACAAAAAATAAAGAATCTGTTTTACGAATTTTAAAAATGAGCTTGAGCAGAGCTCGCTTTTTTTAATTTAGAAACCTAAATAAAATGAAAAGATTTATAGGGCAATTCAACTTAAAAAAGAACCAATTAAATATAGAGAGTGAAAGAATTTACCATCATGCTGTAAATGTGTTGAGAATGAAAAAAGGAGACCAGTTCGTATTAGGTGATGGAAGAGGTAATGTTTCTGAGGCTACTATTAGAAAAATTGGAGACAATTTTATAAGAGTGGGTATTGAAAATATGAAACGGTCCAGCAGAGAGCAGGATATTAATTTAACTTTATATTGCTCGATTTTGAAAAGCGGTAACTTTGACTGGGTTGTTCGAAAATGTACGGAAATTGGAGTAACCAGAATCGTACCATTCGTTTCTGAGAGGACGGTTAAAACCGGGCTTAAATATGACAGGTTAAGAAAAATAGCTCTTCAAGCTGCTGAACAATCTAAAAGAGGTGTACTTCCTCAAGTTGAAGAAAAAATTTCTCTTGACTCTTTTGATAATTTTGAGGCTTTTGACCAGTTGCTGGTTCCTTATGTGGGGGCACAGAAAAAGTTAAACTCTTTTATTTCTAGCTTAAAAAAGGAAAGTCTGTCTAAGGTGGGGGTTTTTGTGGGTCCGGAAGGTGGATTTACTGAGGATGAGGTTGAATTTTTAGAAAATTATGGAGCCGACTGCGTAGGGTTGGGTTCATTTGTTTTAAGATCGGAAACTGCAGCTGTGGTCTCGAGTTTTAGCGTTATAAACGGTTAATTTTTGACATTTAATTTTTTTTACTATATTGTTCTAAACACCTAATTGGCTCTTTAATAATTGAATAAGTTCGGCATGAACGGAGCTGATAGTGATTTGGTGGAAGAAGTTTGGAAAATAGGCAAAAAAAGAGGCTGGTCTAAAAAGAAAACAGCTCAAGAAGTAGGTATAAACCCGGAAACTTTTTACGGGTATTTTAAGCAAAATGGAAGTAAGCTCCCTTCTGATGGGATTGCACAGAAAATGAGAGAATTTTTAAAGAATACTTCTGATAATTTTGAAGATGTTGATGATGTTTTGAGAGAGGCAAGAAAGTATATGAGAAGTAGAAGAATAACCAAAGCCGAGTTTGCTCGCAGATTGGAAGTTCCTCGTTCTACTTTATCTCCTTGGTTAAGAGAAGATGACTCTACTACTCCTAGTAGAGAAAATCTTTTAAAATTGAAAAAGTTTCTTGATAATGAAAAGCAAGATAAAGTTGATATTAAGCAAGAAATTAGTTCAGATGATTTAAAAGGAAAGGCCAAGAAGATAAAATACTTGATTTTTTTGCTAGAAAAAGAAGTGTCTTTCTTTTTAGAGGGAAGTTTGGCTCAAAGGAAGTTTTTGCGGAAGGAGCTTGATTTTGCAAAGACCGAATTTCTTAATGGCCTTCTTAGAAGCCTAGCGGACGAGGAGGCTTTTCAGCGCTGGAAGGAATTTAATCTGTAGCACCCTTTTGCCCTTTTCGTTGGAGCTCTCACAAACCCAATCACCTACTTTATGGGTAGCGCTATTGAACTGCAAGGTCATCTTCCTTCTTTGCTAAAGCGTTTAGCAGAGGAGTGTAACTCTAAAACTAAGGCTTTGGCGGAACATGTCCAGAATTGCTTGGACGAACATAAAGAAAGAGGGGAGTCCAGAAGCTGTGAAATTATTTTTACTATAAGAAGGAAAAAGATTGAAATATTCTATCCTTACGGGATGACACTCGAAGATTTTGATGACTCTTTTAAAAGGATTGGTAAGTCTCCGAAAAGGCAGGATCCTAATAAAATAGGTAGGCATGGAACGGGAATATTTAAGTTTATGAAGCTTGGAAATAAGCTTACTTTTTATTCTCGGAAAAATGAAAAAGATGATGGCATTGAAGTGACTCTCAGGGAAGGATCCGAAAAAGCTGAAGTAAATTCCTTGAAAAAGAGAGATCTGAGATGCACGGGTATTAAAATAGTTATTTCCGAACTTCATACGAAAGGAACTTATATCAAAAGATCTCAACTGGAGGCAGCTCTTCAGAGAGAGTTTGGTAATTTTATCAGAAGGGAGGTCATAAAAATTAAGCTTGATTACCCTTCTGGAAATTATGTAGTGGACAAGCCGGAATTTGATCTACCCCCTTTGGCTGAAAATTGGGGTAAGGTAGCAATGGAAGAAACCGGTAATCCTATTGAGTTCGAACTTTACTACGATCCCTCAGAAAAAGGGGAGGTGACTATTCTAGAACCTGCAGGGACTGGAATTGAGTCTATTTCAGAAGTAGAAAAGAGTTTTGGTTTGCATGACACTGTTTGGACAAGTGGAAAGGTGTCGGGATTTATTCACACCTCAAAAACTAAATTGAAACCTGTTAACAGCAGGGAGAATTTTCTCCGTGATAATAGTTGGAACGGTTTAGTTTTAACTTTGCACAAGCTTCAAGACAGTCTTGAAGCAGAGATAGAAAAGATGGAAAAAGAGCGAGAACGTCAGAAAAGATCTCAGCTGAGAGAACGTTCTATTGATTTAGCTCGAGAGATTTTAGATGATTCTCAGTTTGAGGATTTAGACCTTCCGGGAAGGGTTAACCGGAAGAATCCCTCAGAAAGGTATCCAGAAGGAGGTTTTGGGTTTGTTGTTCCTTCCGTTAAGATTCATCCGGAAGATTACGCTACAACCCCATTTAAGGTTGAGCTTTCGGAGGTTGAAAGTGGCTCTCTAGAGTCTATAGAATTTAAAATTTTAGATGATGAGATAGCGTCTGTAGAACCTAAAAAAATTAAACTTAAAGAAGACCAGGCTGATGATGGTTTGTTTAGCATTACTTTGAAATTATTTTCAGGCTCCAAAGAAGGGGAAACCATCCTTGTTGCGAGAACTGAAAATAATCAAAGGGAAGACATCCTTGGAGTAAAGGTTGGCCCTAAAACTTCCAGAGGCAATCAAGACAGAGGGGGCGAAGCAGGGGTTTCCCTTGCTTTGAAGGAAGATCGCTTGTCCCCCGCTTCTCTTCACAGTGAAGTGCTTAAGGGTCAAGAAAGGGCTCAGGTTGTGGTAAATAGCCTGAACCCTCATTACGAAAAAATAATGGAAGATATGGATGATGAGGAGTGGCAGGTTTTTTATAACAGTCTTCTTCTCATCAAGGAGGCTTTGTTCCTGGCGAGTGATAGAAATGAGGAAGTCAAAGAATTTTTTGAGCGATTTCTTTATGCTCAGTTTGAATTGTTGGAAAAGAACTTACTTTAATAATTATTTAAGGCAGGCCTCCGGGTCTGCCTTTTTATTTTTTATGTATAATAAGAATGATGAAGAAAAAAGTAATAAATATTTATAAAGAAAAAGGGGAAACTCCCTTGGAGGCCTTAAAGAGGCTAGAGAAGATTAGGCCTGAACTAAAAGAGCAGAAAAAATCATATGCAGGGAAACTGGATCCTATGGCAGAGGGTGTTCTTTTGGTTTTGGTTGGTGAAGAAACAAAAAAACAGAAAGATTACCAAAATTTAGACAAGGAATATCTTGCAGAAATTATTTTTGGAATCTCGACTGACAGCGGAGACTTAATGGGTTTAATTGAAAATATAAGGGAAGTTGGTATTTCTAAAGCAGAGGTTGCTGATTATTGCTCTGAAATAGAAGGAGTCCAAAAAATTAAGATTCCTGCTTTTTCTGGCTATGAGATAAAAGGCGAACCGCTTTTTTGGTGGGCCCGGCAAGACAAGTTGGGTCAGATAGAAATACCCAAAAAACAAATGAAAGTATATAGCGCTTCCTTCTTGGGATTTGAAAAGAAAGCTTCTCAGGAAGTTTTTGAAAAGGTGAAGCAAGAAGTCAAGGAAGTTAACGGGGATTTCAGGCAAGAGGAAATAATAGAAAATTGGCGTAAAAATTTTGAAAAAGAGGATTATGAATTTCCTTTGGTAAGATTAAAGATTCAATGTTCCAGTGGAACATACGTGCGTTCCTTAGCTCGAGAACTAGGAGGCTATTTGAATGTGCCTTCATCTCTTTTTTCTTTAGTAAGAACAAAAATTGGAATTGAAAATGAAACTTATTGGGCTGGAGATGCTCTTCGTGTGAATAATTAAATTTGTTTTATTCGTAAAAAAACAAAAAAGCAGGCCTTGCGGAAAGGCCTGCTTTCTTGTTTTGGGTTGGGGGGTGTATTTTAGCTTTCTACTT
>JBDGRM010000043.1:0-7882 GCA_042218035.1 Candidatus Magasanikiibacteriota bacterium | reverse complement strand
ATCATAAATCTTTCTTATTATACAAATTATAAAATAAAACTTACAATAAAAGCTGGTTGCAATTTAGCAATTAAAATGAGGAAGAATAAAGCAAAAATATCAATAATTATCCTTCTTGTATTAGCCGTAGCTTCCTTTTTTGTGCTTCTTAAAAGCATTGGCCCCGAAAAGATAGTAAAAACGCTCCTTGAAATAGACATATGGAAACTTGCTCTTGTTGTCTTGGCTTACATAATCAATTTAGGGTTTTTTGCATGGAGATGGAAAAGGGTTCTGAAAACACAAGATCTTGATATAAACTATTTTTCCTTAACAGAATATAGATTTGCCGGTTTTTCAATTTCCTACCTCACCCCTGCTTCAAACTTTGGAGGAGAGCCGGTAATGGCTTATCTATTAAAGGAAAAAGAGGAGGCAGATTTCCCACAAGCCTTAAGTTCGATAATAATAAACCGTCTCATCGAACTCCTATCAAAGGTTTCTTTTATCACTATTTCTATCCTTTACGCCTTCTTTTTTCTTATACTACCTAACAAGATTACAATTCTATTTTACATATTTGCTGCTCTGGTCGTGCTTTTATTATTGCCTGCTTACTTTTTTATCCTCAAAACAAAAAACCTTTTCACCGCCTAATAAATCTTACTGGGCTGAATAATATACCCCTTTTAAAACAAACCCAAAAAGTAAAGGAATTTGATGAAAAAATTCATAGTTTTTTTCACAATGAAACAAAAGAATTTTTTACTAACTTAAGTATAGCAATAATCTCAAACCTCTTTTTAGTGCTTTCAATATGGGCAGCTATATATTCTTTGAGTATAAACCTAACCTTTTTAGAAGCAATTGCAGTATGGTCAGTTAATGCCATAGCTGCATTTATTCCCATACCTGCAAAAATAGGAGTGGGGGAAGCAAGCCAGTCAGGTTGGTTTTCAGTAATGAAATTAGGTGCAGCAAGCGGTTTCAGTCTTTATTTAATAATAAGAGCTCGTGATATACTTATAGCAGGAACAGGTCTTGGGGTTCTATTCTTAAAGTTTAAAGAGGCTTGGAAAGACTCTCTTCAAGAAATCAAAAAGCAATATAAATCCCCAAAATGATAAACTTATAATATGAAATCGAGGTTAATAATATACACAATTCAAAGATTCGGTTTTCGAGCAAGACAGTTTTTGGAACATTGGTATATAATTTTTTCTAAAAAATACTGGCATTCTGTTATAAACCAAATAGAAAAACTCGATTACAAGTTGGCACTCAAAATAACCCTTCGACATATATTCGAACCTCTCTACAAAGACTATTCGCTGGTAGGTTACGTTTTGGGATTCCTCTTTAGAAGTCTCCGTATATTATTAGCATTAACAATATATACTCTAATATTAATCTCAGCCGGAATACTTTATGTGTTTTGGCTTCTGATACCGCCCATAATAATCTACAATGCCATAATCGGATACTCAATTTAGATCATGAATTTTCATTTTCAAAATAAAAGGCTTGAATTCTCTGCTACAGAGGAGTTTATCTTTCGATTCTTAAGTTACGCAACTTATATCGGCCTCCTTGGTGTAAGTATTTTAGCTATTATTTCCTCAAGCCCCCACCTCAATTGGTTAGGGTTGTTCATTTTAATGCTTCTAACATCTCGACTTATACACAATCAAAAAGGCGACAAAACAATAGAAAAAATTAAAGAGCAAGCAAAAAAAAGCAGCGGGAACATCGCCGCTCCATTGACTCTTGAAGCTATTAAAACACTTAACAAAACTCTTAGAAAGGCTAAAAAAGGAGGGAATATCTACCTGTCACTATTAAATAACCTAACTCGCCAGAGCGACATTAAAGAATCACTTAAAAGACTGGGGGTGGAGCCAAATAAGTTTAAAAATAAAATTAAAGAATTCCAAGACGAAAGCGAGAAAAATCAAAATAATAATTCAGAAACCAAAAGAAAACTAATAGAGGTGACAAAAAAAAGCTTTTTATCTGCCATGGATCGCAAAGAAGATTTTATAAATAATAGAAGCCTTTTTGCAGGCACTCTGAAAGTAGAGGATTCTCAAATTTCAAAATTACTAGACTTTTTTGAGATAGAACCGAAAGAAGTTGAAGAAGCTCTTATCTTCGGAAAATTTCACTTAATAAACCAATACTGGTTACCAAAAAGCACAGACGGCTTTACAAAAACAAAAAGTAAAGAGCAGAATATAATGAATAGAGCTTGGACAGCCAGGCCTACACCGTTTCTTGATAAATTCTCAAAAGATTTAACCTCTCTAGCAAAAAAGTCAAAAGTCGGCCTTCTAGTAGGACATAATGAGGAATTTGAAAGAATATTAGATGTGCTCTCAAGACCCCAAAAACCAAATGCACTAATTTATGGAAGACCTGGTGTAGGAAAAAGCACTATAATAAATCACCTTGCTCAAAAAATAGTAAACGACGAAGTTCCCGAGAGTTTATTTGACAAAAGGCTGATTTCGTTAGACGTAGGGCATCTGATAGCAAACGCAAACAATAAAGAAATAACAGGCAGACTAAAAAAAATATCAAAGGAAATAAGAAAAGCAGGTAATATAATTCTATTTATCCCGGACATTCACAAATTATTCAAAGTGGCAAAAAACAAAGGGGGGGTAAACTTGATGGAAATTCTTCTACCAATTATTCAAAAAAATAATACTCCCTTTATTGGAGAAACAACACCCTCTTCCTTTAAAAGACAAATAGACGGTGAAGCTAAGTTTCTGGATCAATTCGAAAAAATAAAAATAGAAGAAATGAACGAAAAAGAAGCCACACGAGTTCTTACTTATAAAAGCATAATCTTGGAAAAGAAATACAAACCAAAAGTAACACTAAAATCAATCAATAAAGCAATATCCCTATCCCATAAATATCTTTCTAAAAAACCACTCCCCACAAGCGCCCTGGACTTACTAAAACAGGCGCTGATTAAAGCTGACCGTAAAGAAAGAAAACTGCTCAAGGAAAAGAACGTAACAAAAGTAGCCGAACAAATCTCCAACATTCCTATTAGGAAAGCCGAAGAAAAGGAGGCAAAAAAGCTGCTTAACCTTGAAGAGAGGATGCATGAAAAATTTATTAACCAAAAAAGGGCTGTAGAGTCTGTTTCAAATTCCTTGAGAAAGTACAGAAGTGGACTTGCCGATGAAGGCGGCCCCATAGCAACGTTTTTATTCGTAGGCCCCACAGGGGTAGGCAAAACTGAACTCTCCAAGCAACTAAGCAAAATTCAATTCGGAAGCACTGAAGCCATGATAAGATTTGATATGTCTGAATACCAAAACAAAGAAAGCATACATCAGCTAATAGGATCACCTGACGGAGAAAAAACAGGCGCCTTAACCGATGCAGTGCTCAACCAACCTTATAGCCTTATACTTCTTGATGAGTTTGAAAAAGCTCACTCTGAAATATTAAATATCTTTCTTCAGGTATTTGACGACGGAAGGCTAACCGATAATCTCAATAGAACAGTTAAATTTGAAAATACTATAATAATAGCCACCAGCAATGCCCATTCAAAATTCATAAAAGAAGAAATAGAAAAAGGCAAAGATGTGTCAAAGATTTCATCTGAAATAAAACAAAAACTAACTGATTATTTCAAACCAGAACTACTAAATCGCTTTTCGGAAATAATAACCTTTAAAACACTTGATCAAGAAGAAATTAAAAAAATAGCCAAAATAAAACTAAACAAGTTAAAGAAGAAAAAATAAACACAATATAGAACTGGAAATTAAAGAGTCAGCAATACGAAAAATAGCCGAACTCGGATATTCCCCGGTTTTCGGAGCAAGACCGCTTGATAGCACCATATCTGAAAATATAAAAAGTGAGCTAGCAGAAAGAATTTTGAGCAATGAAATAAACAAAAGGGACACAATAAAAATAAACTTTCAAAAAGGAGCTTTTCACTTTCACATCAAATAAAAATCTGCGCAAAAAAGTAAACAAAAGCTATCTAAAAGAAACACCCTCGAGAAGTTGAAAAATATTCAAGTTTCCAAGCTCATAACAAGAAAAAGCCATTAAAATACAAAAAATACAAAAAACTCCGGTGATTAGTTATCACCGGAGTTATTTGAGCTTTTATCAGTATAATGTTCCGCTAACTCTTTACCTAAAGTTAAACTAAAAGCGGAAAAGCTAAAAAATATTACTATAATAGCCCCCGAAAAAAGGAATAAATTTTCACTCCATTCGGGTCGAAACGGATAAATCCCTAAAGAAAAAAATAAAAACCAGGGGGTACTCATAACCAAAGCTGCCACAAGAATTACTACACGCTCATAAAAACGGAAAAAGTACTGCATAGCAGAAAGGGTGGCTTTTTGATTTTTAAAAGTGAGTTAAGTTAACTATAAATATTAACGAACTATATGTCAAAAAAGTTCAAGATTTTATTCTTTAATCTTTTCTACTACACCCTCAAACACTTTTGGTTCGTTTTCAGCAAGATCAGCTAACATTTTTCTATTTAATTCCACATCATTTTCTCGCAAAAGATGTATAAACTTGCTGTAATTAAGTCCTAACTGTCTAACAGCAGCATTTATCTTGGTATTCCACAACTTCCTAAAATTCCTTTTTTTCTTTCTCCGGTGAGCAAAAGCATGCTTCCACGCCTTCATCAAAGCTTGCTTAGCAGCTTTCTTTTTCTTTTTTCTGTCAAAGCGATAGCCCTTCGCCTTTCGTAAGAGCTTTCTTCTTTTTTTATTTTTTTCTTTTCCTCTAGTAGATCTAGGCATAATTTATTCGTTCATCAATTTTTTAGCCTTGTTTTCACTTATGTCCATGTCTCTATCTCCTTTTCTTCTTTGTTTTTGGGGGTTGCTCTTATTGCTTTTACAATGACTTTTTCCAGGCGTTCTATGTTTTACCTTCCCATTCTTTGTCACTTTTAATCTGTCTTTTATTGAATCTTTAGCCATAATAATATCTTATTTATTACTTATTTTTTTAAGACTTGCTATCAAATTTTTAAAAACCTCTCAGAAAGCTTTTAAGCTGAGCAAGTTCGAGGAAGGACAAAGGGTTGTATAACATACTTTTTTTGAGCATAATCAAACAAATAAATACTTTCAACTGAGCCTATCATAATCCTTCCAGAAAACTGTCAGCATGATTTCAAGCTCGAAGAGTTTTGAAGGGCTGTATTGGACTACTGCCCTGATAAACGACGAAGAGATTGAATTGTTGACAGATTTTCCCTTGCGGTAGCTCTATACAAAAAATTTCTTATTGCTTATCTTAAAATGAGCTACTGGAAGGATTATTAGTTTTTGACTATCTGTGCATCAAAACCCTGTCCTGTATATTTTGGCTCCATAGTAACCTTAAACGGAACATCAATCATGTCCAGAAAATCATTCAATTTATCCTTTGCAAAGTCTTTATTAGCTTTCTCACGTCCCTTAAGAAATATACCAACCTCTACCCGGTGTCCATCCTCTAAAAAGCTTTCAATCTTGGAGACTTTTGTTTTCATATCGTGCTCAGCAGTGCTTGGAGTAATGCCTATTCTTTTCATCTCCTTGGTTTTTTGTTTTTTCTTTTTCTGCTCCTTTTCTTTTTCATACCGAAACTTATCAAAATCATAAATCTTTGTAACTGGAGGGTCAGCATCCGGGACTATCTCAATTAAATCCTTTTCACGTTCTTTAGCTTTCTTTATAGCCGTTTCTATATCAAATACTCCGAGGTTTTCTCCTTCAGGGTTAATAACTCTCACCTCGTTGGCTCGTATGTCTTTGTTTACTTTATAGTTGTCGATAGTAATACTGTAATTTTAGGGACATCCAAAGAATAACATAGCTTTACATTTCTTCAACCAACATCATGTTAGTATCATTTCTGCTACCCTCATTATAAACTGGAACACCTGCCGTTATAACAACTTTATCACCTTCTTCAGCAAGCTCCTTTTCAAAACACACCTCTCTCACAGAACGAAAAATATCATCAAAAGAATTGAAAGTATCCACCTCAAAAGGCAGGCAACCAAAACTCAAAGAAAGTTGATTGCTTGTTTTTTGGTTGGGCGATAAAGCCACAATAGGCGGGTCAGGCTTAAATCTGGAAATCATTCTAGCTGTAAAGCCAGAAATAGTTAAAGCCACTATCAAATCCGCTCCTATTTCATTTGCAGTGTCTACCACAGAACTTGTTACAGAGTCTACTACTCCTCTATTCGATTCTTGGGCCTTTCTTGCAAAAGTACTAGAAACACTTTCTTCCATATTTTGAGCAATTTCTGACATAACTCTAACCACTTCTACTGGATTTTCACCCGAAGCAGTTTCACCGGAAAGCATTACCGCATCAGCCCCATCTAAAATAGCATTCGCCACGTCACTTACTTCAGCTCGAGTCGGAACGGGTTCTTCCACCATAGATTCCAACATTTGAGTCGCTACTATAACGGGCTTACCTTTTTTGTTAGACTTCTCAATTAAAGTTTTCTGAATAGATGGAACATTTTCTGGGCCTATCTCTATAGCCAAGTCCCCTCTCGCCACCATAATACCATCGCTCAATTCTATTATTTCATCCATATTCTCCACTGCTTGCTGGGTTTCTATTTTAGAAATAACCCCAGCTTCAATATCCTTTTCATCTAAAAGATTTCTCAATTTTTTAACGTCCTTAGCTTGCCTTACAAAGGAAAGAGCTATAAAATCAACCTCATTTTTAACAGCAAACTCAAGATCTTTTTTGTCTTTTTCGGTTAAAGAAGGTAAATCAAGCTCAACACCTGGAACGTTTACACCTCTTTTTGACGACACGAAACCACCTGTTACAACTTCACATTCTATTTTTGAGCTTTCAACAGATTTTACTTTTAACTCTATTCTACCATCATCTATAAAAATCAAATCTCCTTCAACAACCTCCCCACAGAGAGGATAATCTAAAGATATGTCTTTCTTATTTTTTGAAACTTTTGAGCAGCCTAAAACAACAGAATCATCCTCCTCAAGCTCAAAACCTTTTTTGAAATCCCCTGTCCTTATTTCAGGGCCAGCCAAATCTTGAATAACCCCTAAACTCCTACCTTCTCTTTTTGCAATATTTTTCCAGCGATCTATTTTTTTAGAGTGTTCCGCAAAATCTCCATGAGAAAAATTAACCCGAATAACATCCAATCCAGTCTGAGCCATGTCATTCAAAACTTCCTTGTCCTCAGAGGAGGGTCCTATTGTTGCTACTATTTTCGTTTTTTTATGTAATTGCATATTTTTAAAAAATTATTCTCACCAAAAAGAAAGGGCTCTGGCTAACAGAGCCCTTACTAAAATCACTCATCCGAGCTAGTTTTATCAGATTTACTTTTGCTTTGACCCAACTTTTTATCTTTACCAAATCTAGCAAAATGGCTTTTTCTTTTTGCCTTGCTTCGATTTCTACCTTCTCTTTCGTCGTAATAGTCGTCCGCAAAAATAGGGTAAGGCATGACTGACTGAAGTCTATTTATGAAAATGACCTATCTAAGCTTAGCAGAGCTACTACGATAAATCAATCAACGAAATTATCGACGTCAGACGTCGATAATTTAACCTCTCCATCCCTTGTTCAAAGGGATTAGCGACGTCAGACGTCGCTAATATCTAGTAAATTGTTTACGGTTTCTCTATATGCACAATAGTCACACTCATCACTGGCTTTCGGCACCTTATCAGACTCCAATGTGCTTTTTATTTCTTTTATAACTCCTTCTACCCAAGAAGTATCACCTTCATGAGGTACCAAAGTTATATCGAACTCCAACTTACCATCAAATTTTTCCAGATCGGTTTTACCATTGCAATAAACGAAATAACCAGTATCCAACACTTCTAATCCATTT
>JBDGRM010000042.1:0-2838 GCA_042218035.1 Candidatus Magasanikiibacteriota bacterium | reverse complement strand
TAATAATAGAAATTCCAGCATATATAAAAGTGGCACCTAACCCCAATCTTAAAGGTAGGTCAATAGATATATTTTTTATTTTATTAAAGAAGCACATAATACTAACTAAACTATAAATAATCCCGTCTAAACATCCAAAAAATGTACGAAGTAGAAACAAAACATTATCAAGGCCCGTTAGATAAGTTGTTGGAATTAGTAAAGAAAGAAGAGCTTGAAATAACGCTTATTAACTTAGCAGAAGTAACAGAAAACTTTTTTAATTATCTAAGAGAATTAAAAGAAAATGAGGCTCCCGAAAGAATAATAGCAGATTTTCTTGATATTGCTTCAAAATTAATTTTAATTAAATCAAAAGTTTTAATACCAGAATTTAATTTAGAAGAGGAAGAAGAGGAAAAAGCAGAAAATTTAGAATTGCAACTTGAAATATACCAAAAAGTAAAAGAATTAGAGGAGAAGATAAAAGAAAATTGGAGCCAAAACCCCAAAATGGAAACAAGAGATTTTTTAACAAACAAAGAAACATTTTTTTATCCTCCCGCCAAGCTAGGGCATAACGATTTAAAAAGAAAAATAACAGAGATTGATAAGGAACTCGAAAAACTCAAACCGGTCGAAACAGTTGACCATGAACCACTTAATTTAAAAGATAAAATAACGGAAGTTTTATCAAGACTAAAAGAGAGAAGTATAAAAATAAAAAGCACCTCTCAAAAAACAAAACAAGAAGTGGTCTCTCTATTTATGGCAGTTCTTCATTTATTTAAGGATGAAAAAATAAAAATGAAACAGACAGAGAAGTATGGTGAAATTCATGTAGAAACAAGAGAAGAGAAGAATAATAATTGAGTTTTCTTAATTGAAACATTAAGCTTATAACATGAAGAAAGAGCATAAAGCAAAATTGGAAACTTTTCTGTTCCAATATGGAGATCCTGCAAGTCTAGAAAAAATATCAAACGTTCTTAGTTTATCAAAAGAAAAAAGCCAAAAGCTTATAGAAAGATACAAGAGCGAATTAGAAGAGAGCGAAAGTAGGGGAGTAGTACTTATTGAACCAGAAGAGAATAAATTTCAACTAATTACGAAGCCAAAATTAAAAGGCGTCACAAAACAGCTCGCAAAAGATGAATTTTCCGAAAGATTGACTCCTGCTACTTTAGAAGCTTTGACTATAATTGCTTACCTTGGACCTATTTCTAAGGCAGATATTGACTTTATAAGAGGGGTTAATTCATCCCATACTTTAAGAAGGTTGTTAATGAGAGGGTTAATAGAAAAGAAAAAAGATGGAAGAAGCTACCTGTATAAAATTTCTACAAAGTTCTTAAAACACATGGGACTAAAAAGCCAAAAAGAATTACCAGAATATAAAAAATACAAGAACCTTTTAGAAGATTATCAATTAATTGAAGAATAATTATGGACCTTAAATGGCAGGTTTTGACATTAATAATAATTCTACTTGCTTCTTTGGGGTTAACCCAATTAGAGTCTACTGAAGCCACAGCTGAAAAACCAAAAAATAAGAGGGAGGAAGAGGCAAAAACTTCAGTAAAAAGGGACCAGAGAAGAAATAAACTTCTTGCTTTTCAGCAAGAAACTTCTAAAAGTTATCAAAAAATAAAAAATATCCCGACAAGAAAATGGAATGTATTGGATCCTGAAATAGAAGCAGAAGCAGTTTTAGCTCACTCAATGGATTCTAATACCCCGTTCTTTTACAAAAATGTAAATAAAAAACAAGTTCTTGCTTCTCTTACAAAGCTCATAACAGCAGTAACAGTATTAGAGGAAGTAGGGTTAAACAAAAAAATACCTATAACAAAAGAGGCTGTTAAAACGAGAGGTGTTTCAGGGCAACTAAAAAGCGGTGAAGTTTATACATCAAAAACCTTACTTAAAATAATGTTACTAGTTTCAAGTAATGATGCCGCTGCGGCATTTGAAGAATACCTGGGAGGAACGAAGCAATTTTTAAAGAAGGCTAGAGAAAAAATGAAGAAAATAGGCATGAACTCTACAAAAATATATGACGGTTCCGGCCTTTCAGATTCAAATGCAGGTACAGCAAAAGACTTACTAAAGCTTTCTAGATATATTCTTAAAAATCATCCAAAAATATTTCAATGGACAAGAAAAACATCTATTTTAGCTCAACCGATAAATGGGGTGGAAACTAAAAAAATACTTAATATCAACCCCTTAGTTAACAATCAAAAATTTTTAGGCGGAAAAACCGGAACCTCTAAAGCAGCAGGAGAAAATATCCTAACACTCTATAAAATAAAAAACAGAAAGGCATTAATAATACTTCTTGATTCCGACAACCGAGACAAAGAAGCCAAAGAACTGGTTAAGTGGATTAAAAAAGCATATCAATTTTAAGTATGCCTCTAATATTTGAAGCAGTCAGAATTTTAATACTTTTTACGCTTTCCTTTATGGTAGCCCTTTTTATTACACCATTTGTTTTTAAATTTCTAAAGAAATTTGATTTTAGAAAGAAAAATATTCGCTCAGAAGAAAGAGCACCTGTTTTCCACGAACATCATAAGGAAAAATCAGATACTCCTACAATGGGCGGAATAATAATATGGGGCACGGTTCTCGGGTTAGCTTTTATTTTTCTAGTTTTAGACAACACAGTAGGTGGTTTCACTAATTATTTTAATTTTGTAAATAGATCTCAAACCTATCTACCATTAGCTGCACTCTTTTTTTCAGCTATAGTAGGGTTAGTGGATGATATGTTCGGCATACTTGGAAAGGGTGCTCACGAAGGAGGACTCAGTATATGGAAAAAATTAGGACTCTACACTGCTGTAGCCGTTA
>JBDGRM010000041.1:0-2690 GCA_042218035.1 Candidatus Magasanikiibacteriota bacterium | reverse complement strand
TACCGGAATCCCAATAGCCTTCTGAATTTGGATATGCGCCAAAACCTATGATGTCTTCATCTTTCTTGAGTTTTTGTATCAGTCCGGGGTCGTTTTCGACGTATTCGCCCGTAAATGCTGCATCCCGGGTCCATTTGTCTTCGTATTCTTTTTTGAATTCGCCGGGTTTGTGTGTGTAGTTGTCGTGGCGGTACGGGGTTTTTTCTTCGGTGTCGGGTGTGTGGACGTCGATTCTTTTGTGATCAACTGAATCCTTGACTATTTCAACGTCTTCCTGTCCCTCGTGCGGCTCCGGTTCAACTCTCTCACCGCTTTCATTTTCCAGTACGGCTCGGTAGGCTCCTTCGGCCAGTTCGTTTGAACGAATCTCCGCGGAGCCGTTCTGGTTAAGGTCCTTCTCGACCTGCTGGACCTCGCCCTCTTTAAGTCTCTCAAGAATCAGCTTCGTGTTCTCCATGCTCTCGACGTTCCCGACCTGGACTGTGGTGGAGGGGACCTCGAATCCTTCCGGGTTTTCCCAGGCCTCTCGGCTGAAGCCGGGGTTCAGCTGGTCCTTAGCGAACGCAACGGTGGGAACCGGCTCCGGGGTTGCCGTATCGGTCTCCGTCTCGGTGGGTGTATCTGTGGGGGACTCGGTAGGTGTCTCTGTCGCGGTCTCCGTTGGAGTATCGCTTGGAGACTCCGTGGCACTTTCCGTTGCGGCGCCTCCGTCGTTCTTGGAGCTGCAGCCTGCCACTGAAACTGTTAAACCGGCTCCTGCCGCTTTTATTAGTTGTCTCCGGGTCACCATTTTAGTTACCTTAAATTATTGTTGGTATTTCAGAAATAAAAAGCTCCGGGTTGTGTTGCGATAGTCTAGTAAGTAATTGCTGTCGACTGCAGTCTTCAGAAGGTAAATCTGACACGGCGGAAAGGTTATCAATGCGTCCGTGAAACTGTAGTACATGGAGAAGATACTGGCGGTGGTGCTCGCGGTTTCCATAGTTGCGGGCGGTGCCGCTGCCTACACAGGATCGGCGAAGGTCGTCGACACATCCCTGTCGGAGAACGAGAACCGGACCCAGGAGACGCCGCAGCAGGACCGGAGCCGGAACCAAAAGCCGAAGGTCGGACCTCTCGAAATGATCGAGAAGCTGCTTCCGATCTAGCCGGGATATTTATACCGCCGGAGTGAACTTTTAGACAGTGAAGAAGTCGAATCTCCTCTTCGTGGCTTTTGCTTCCGTTCTGGTCGTGACAGGTGCCGCCGCATACTCCGGTTCGGGAGGCACTTCGACAGCTCCCGAGTGCGACGACGGCATAGACAACGATAACGACGGAAGAATAGATTATGATGGCACGGAAAATTATCAGGATGATACTGATTGTACAGACGCTAAGGATGATTCTGAGAGTCCAGGTGAGAGAACGGATCTATCGAAAGAATCATGGGATCTGGATGCGACCGCCCTGTTCAATCAGAAAAGCAAACCCAAAGAGTCAATCACTGCAGGAGATATGGCCGCAGGTCAGACGATACTTTTCGGATCTCAAGTTGTTGCAGGTAAAGAAGGCGGTGATGAAGAAAAACCTGACAAGGCAGTTGGTCCGAACATGAACATTGTTCGGGAGCAGTATCTGACATATAACTACAAAGACGGCTATTACGGCAATAGCACGGCCAGCACCGATGTCAGGCTCAAAGATTACGATGCTCTGTCAAAGCCGCCTTATGTAAGGCAAGATTCTACTCTCAAGGGGGGGGATGCCGTGGAGGCGACAGGTGTTCCTAATAACCACCCTGATTCGAAGCAGTCATGTGGAAATGCGTTGAAAGAAGGAACTGAAAATGCAGTAGGCTGCCCGGAGGATATGGGTCTTCCCGATGACGATGATATAAGTGGTACAGTCAGCGGTAGGATAAGTAAGACCTACCTTGATGATGACGGCCCTTTGCATTTCGAGGAGGCTGATTTCTCTGAGCAGTTCAATGACGACAGGCTTAACATCAGAGACGGAGTTGGCGGCCAGACTGTAGATTTGAACAAAGATGAGGGAAGCCCCGATTATTATGTTAATGGCTCCTCTCAGACCCAGATCAGGAATTTTTCGGCGTTCCGCTCGGGAACCGAGAAGATCGGAACAGTTAAAAGCTACTCATTGAAGAGTTCCGAAAAGTATCAGACAGCCGTAAATAATGGCAAGACCGTTGATGTATGCACGAGCGGTGGGATTAACAGTACATGCAGTGGCGGATTGACAGAAGTTTGTGACAGCAAAACCAAGGATGGTTCCGTCGATGATTGGTCGCTAAAAGATGTAACGGTTGACATTTCTAGCACCACCAAAGAGGTTGAGGTTACGCCCAACAAACCCGATATTCAAAAGAGCAGGGGTACTATTGATCAAACTCTAACTATCAAGACCCATGACCCTCAGAACGATCCTATCACCACCTACAAACCCTCCAGCTGTTCTGACGTTGTAACTGGATGTAAAAAAATAGCTGGTAAGGATGGGATGACGGACTGTAGTTACAAGCAAAAGAACTTCGATCATTATGAAAATAAACAGGTGAGTGGTCATGTTCCTGGTTATAATTCGAAAAAGCATTCGTGGTATTTCAGGAAGTTTGAAACCTCCGACGAGTTAATACTGGACTCTGATGAATCCAAGGACGGACAAATTTCCAACTCCAGAAACAAGCTTTT
>JBDGRM010000040.1:0-14864 GCA_042218035.1 Candidatus Magasanikiibacteriota bacterium | reverse complement strand
AATAAAAAATAATTTAGATTCAGTATCATGATTGAAAAAATAACTTTAGCAGCAACGCAAGGTATCTTGGAATGGTTGCCTGTAAGTTCAGAAGGGTTTTTGGTTCTTATTAAGGCCAATTTTTTTAATGGCGGAAATATAAGCTCAATAGTTGATTATGCATTATTTCTTCATTTTGGTACCTTTTTGGCTGCCTTGGTTTATTTTAGGGCTGAAGTTTGGAAATTGATTGTAGCGGGGTTTAATTATTTTGATGCTGAACAAAAAAAGAGAAAGGTTTTTGATTTCTTATTGATATCTACTATTGTCAGCGGCCTCTTGGGTCTTTTGCTTTTAGAAGGTTTGCGCTTTGTAGAGAATAGTTTTAATTTTGGTGGTTCAGTGATTACAGCAGGGGTTGGTGTTTTACTCTTGTTTACCGGCTTTATGCAGCTTAAGGCTGGTTCTGTAGAAAAGCGAATAGAAGTTGATATTAGTTATTGGGATGGAGTGCTTCTTGGAATTGTGCAAGGGTTAGCAGTTTTGCCTGGCATTTCCCGTTCCGGCTTTACGGTTTCCGCCCTTCTATTAAAAGATTTTAAAGAAGAGGTTTCCTTGCGCTTAAGCTTTCTTATGAGTTTGCCAATAGTTTTCTTTGGAAATTTGGTAATGAATTCGAGCAAAATCTTTTTTAGTTTCAAAAGTTTAGCTGTTATTTTTATTTCTTTTATTTTTGGATTAATTACTATTGATCTTTTACTTAAAACAGCCCGTAAGATGAATTTTGGCTGGTTTGTAATTTTGTTCGGCCTTCTCACTATTGGAGCCACTTTTATCTGAAAGTGCTTTTTAAAGTAATTTTTTGATTTGCGATAGACTAGATGAGATAATGTGTGTGCTATGACGATTAACAGAGGAGTAGCAAATTTAACTTTAGATAGAGGTAGTTGTCCTAAGTGGCTTTTTAAGAGAATGGTAAAGCTAAACCGAGAACTGCTGAAGGTAGTGGTTGAAGAAGAGGGGCCTGATGAGTTTATTAAAAGAATTGGGAATCCGGTTTGGTTTCAGTCTCTGGGGGCACTTTCTGCTTTTGATTTTAATGCAAGTGGGATGACAACAGTTTTGACTGCAGCTTTGAAGCAAGCGGTAAGAGAGCAAGAAAAGGATTTGGGCGTTTTTGTATGTGGGGGTAAAGGCAAGACTTCTAGAAAGACCCCTGAAGAGATTGAAGGGTGGGGCGGAGATTTATTGGATGAGAGCGAGGCTGCTAATTTGGTTTATAATTCCAGAATGTCCGCCAAGGTGGACTCCTCGCTTATTCAAGATGGTTTTCATATATATCATCACTCCTTTTTCTTTTCGGAGAATGGAGCTTGGACTGTTGTTCAGCAGGGTATGAGCAAAAAGAAGCAAAGAGCAAGGAGATACCATTGGCATTCTGAGAAAGTTACCGACCTTATTACAGAACCTCATTCTGGTATTATCAGCCAACTAAAAGAACAAAGTAGCTTGAACTTGACCTCAAAAGGAAGTGAGGACAATCGTAAAGTCAGCCGAGAGTTGCTAGAGGATGGAAACTATAGAAGTCTAATGAGAGATTTAAGGCTTTTAAATAAATATTCTTCTTCGGTTAATCAAAGTGCAACATTACAATCCGGTGAAAAAGGCCAACTTACCTTGCTTAATATGGAGGACAGGGAGTTTTACTCTCATCCTCTTGTTAATGAAAACTTTTCAAAAAGTAACTATTTAAAAAAGATTATGTGGAAATTATGCAATGATGCTCCGGAGGACTTTGAAGATCTTTTGTCCAAAGAGGGAGTTGGTCCTAAAACTATAAGAGCCCTCAGTTTAGTGTCTGAGTTAATTTACGGGGCTGAAGCGAGCTATGAAGACCCAGCTCGATACAGTTTTGCTCACGGAGGAAAGGATGGCACCCCTTATCAAGTTGACACTGATACATATGACAAAACCATTCAAGAGTTGAGGAAATACGTAGGCAAGGCTGATGTAGAACCCAAGGAAAAAGACAGAATGATGAAGCAATTGGTCTAATTAAGTAAGCAGGACCATCATTATTAATAGATTTGAATAACATTAAAAAGACTAACGACAAGGAAGGGAGGGTTTCGTCTTAAAAATTATTTTCTATGAAAGATTTAATTTTAAAACAAAAAGTAAAAGAGGCCCCAAAAACATGGTCTTTTATATGGAGTCCGGTAAATCAGTTTGAGTGGGAGCCGGGCCAGTTTTTGGTTTATCACATGGATCTGAAAAACTCAGACGGGAGAGGAACAGAGAGGTATTTCACTATAGCGAGCGCTCCAAGTGAGGGGGATGTTATGTTGACTACTAGATTTTTCGACGATGGTAGTAGTTTTAAAGATCAGCTATTCTCTATGGAGGAAGGTCAAAAAATTAAGGCAAGCGGCCCCTCGGGAGAGTTTGTGTTGGATGATTATTCAAGGTCTTATGTTTTTATTGCGGGAGGTGTGGGTATTACCCCTTACAGGTCCATTTTGGTTGATCTTTTTGAAAGTGGTAGAGATGTAAACATTGAACTGTTTTATGGAAATGGTTCTCAGGATTTTGTTTACAAAAACACTTTAGATAATTTGGAAAAGAGAATTAAAGGTCTTGAGATAAACTATATAACCTCTCCGAATAAAATAAACGAAGATCATATTCGAGAAGCTGAACAGAAAATGGATGAACCTTTATTTTTTGTTTCCGGCCCTGCTTCTATGGTGGACTCATTAGGGGAAACTATTATTGATTTGGGCATTGAAAAAAATAGAATCCGTCATGATCACTTCCCGGGTTATAGCTGGGGTTGGTAGCATTCATTTTACTATGAATTTTGGAATTCAAGATGAAAATTTGAATAAAGATGATGATACCCGCCATTATTATGGTGATGCTGTAAGGAACGCTTTTTTTGTAGGCGTGCTTCTGATGGCGGTTTCTTTACCTTTTTTTGTTGAATTGGTTCCATGGTCTCCTTATATCTCCCTTTTTGTTATAGTGGTTTTGGATTTGGTTGCAGGTCTTATTAGTCCGAAACAAAAGTTGATTATAACTTTTGACCTTTTAATTTCTTTAGGAGCTTCCCTTGTTTTTGAGTATTATGCTATTGTTTCTTATGCGCAATACTCTGCGGGAAGTGCATTTTTTTGGGTAAATCAAATTTTAGCCCTTACCTTTTTATTTGCCCTTTACTATAGTGCAAAAACATTCCGAGGAGTAGTTTTAGAAAATAAAAATTAAAATTTTATGCAGGATAATAATGACCTAAAAATTGAAAAGGACGGAGAAAAGCCACATCCGGAATCTGTAAAAAGAGTTGAGGACTTAAAGGATCGTCCCCCTAAATCCCCCTTTCTTTCTCGCCGTTTGATAAATATAGGGATAGAATTTTCAAAAGGTTTTAAATTTATAAATAAATACGACCTGGCCGCAACTTTTTTTGGGTCCTCTCGGTGTAGTTTTGAGGATGATGTGTATAGAGAAGCCCGAGTTTTAGCTGAGTGGTTAGCCAAAAATGATTTTACTATAATTACCGGGGGAGGTCCGGGAGTGATGGAAGCAGCTAATAAAGGAGCTAAAGAAGCAGGGGGCAAGTCAGTAGGTTTGGGAATTAATTTGCCTGAAGAACAAGTCATTAATGAGTACGTAGAAGATTCTTTAACTTTTGATCATTTTTTCACCCGAAAGGTGATGCTTTCTTTTGCTTCATCCATATACGTTTTTTACCCGGGTGGATTTGGAACTTTAGATGAATTTTTTGAAATAATAACTTTACTGCAAACTGGTAAAGGCCACCCTACCTTGGTGGTGTTGATGGGAGAAGATTACTGGGGTCCTCTTCTGGAGTGGATAGAAAAGACACTTTATGGACATAATAATGCTATAGATAAAGAGGATATGGATTTATATCATTTGGTGGATACGGTAAAGGAAGCAAAAGGTCTTATAAGGCAAAAAAGTGAAGCCTTCCAGTCCTAAGTGATGTATAATATTAATAACCATGACTATTTACATTGGAGCAGATCATAATGGTTATGAGTTAAAAGAATCTCTTAGAGATTTTCTGAAAGGTAGGGGGTATCAGGTTGCTGATTTAGGAGCTGGTGAGTATAAAGAAGGCGATGATTATCCTGACATAGCAGCTAAGGTTGCTAAAAAAGTTAGCTTGGAACATGAAAGTGCTCGAGGTGTTTTAATTTGCGGTTCAGGAGTGGGGGTGAATGTAGTTGCTCAAACATACTTTGTTTAGCTGCTAACTATACTCAACCGAAAGAAGCTCAAAAAATAACTCTCACATGGTTGGAGACTCCTTTTGGAAGCAAAAAGAGATACAAAAGAAGGCTGGAAAAAATTCAAAAAATTGAACAAGAATTATGTAATTCAGTAAATAGAGATACTTTGAGGTAATTATGAAAGTATTCCCCTCTCTTAACTGTCAGAATTATAATTGTATGAGAGATGGCTTTGAAACTCTTGAAAATATAAAGCCTGATGGTGCTCATATAGATGTTTCAGACGGTCATTTTAATTCAGTAGTAACTTGGAATGAGCCTGAAAAAATCTTCAAGGAACTTGTACCTCAAACCTTTTTTGTGGAGGCTCATCTAATGGTGTCAGAACCAAAGAGGTTTTTACGCAGGTGGTTAGGTGCTGGTATTGAGAGGGCTATAATTCATGTAGAATCTGATTTTGTTTTTGAAGAGATGCGGCAGTTTTGTGATCAATATAATGCTGAATTAGGTATGGCAATTTCACCGGAAACCTCTCCAAATCAAATACTTCCTTATATTGACAAGGTAGATATGATTCAGTGTCTATCTGTGAAGCCCGGTTACTCTGGTCAAAAGTTTAATAATGATATTATTGGTAAAATAAAGTTTTTTCGGTCTCAGTCGTCTGATGTTACAATTGAAGTGGATGGAGGAGTAAATAAAGAAGTGGCAAAAAAAGTGAAAAAGGTAGGAGCAAACTTGGTCGTTGCGAATTCTTACATTTTCAACCAAAAAAACCCCAAAGAGGCTTTTAAAAAACTAAAAAAGGTTTAATATGATTGATCATTTGCATGATGACAAATTAAAAACCCTGGAAGAAAAAGCAAACAGAGTTAGACAAAAAACTATTGAAATGCTTTTAGAGGCGGGATCAGGACATTCTGCCGGCCCCTTAGGTTTGGCAGATATATTTGTCAGTTTTTATTTTCATATTCTTAATCACGATCCTGATAATCCTGAGTGGGACGAGAGGGACAGATTTATTCTTTCTAATGGTCATGTTTGTCCGGCTTTATATTCAACTCTTGCGTATGCAGGATATTTTCCGTTGGAAGAGACAAAAACTTTGAGGAAACTTGGTAGTAGATTACAGGGTCACCCTCACCGGGAGGATTTACCTGGAATTGAAACTACCTCGGGGCCTTTGGGTTCCGGCTTGAGTCAAGCAATAGGGTTTGCCTTATCAGCTAATTTGAGTGGAGAGGATTGGAGGACGTACTGCCTTACTTCAGACGGAGAACATGATGAGGGTAATTTATGGGAAGCTGTGATGTATGCTGGTAAGAAGGGTTCTGCTTTGAATAAATTAACTGTAGTGGTAGACAGGAACAATATTCAAATAGATGGATATACTGAGGATGTTATGCCGCTGGAGCCACTGGCGGAAAAGTACAAGGCTCACAATTGGCATGTTCTGAGAGTTGATGGTCACAATATGGAAAGTTTTGTAAATGCTGTTAATGAGGCTCATGCTATTTATGAAAAACCCTCCGTAATAATAGCTCACACTGTCCCAGGTAAAGGGGTAGATTATATGGAAAGAGATTACAAGTGGCACGGTAAACCGCCTGGATCAGGCACTGAAGAAGAGGTCCCCCAAGAGAAACAACCGGAAGAAGCTCTTCATGACTTAAGAACTCTTGGCGGACAGATAGAATCAGAACATGAGTAAGCTTTAAATAATTGCAGGTAGTTCTCCCTTTAACAAATTAAATTATTTACTAATTGAAAAATGGTTTCGGGTATTGCGGAAATAGCAATAGTCATTTTAATAGCTGCTGTTTTGGGAATTATTGCTAAGTTGCTGGGCCAGCCTCCTATATTGGCATATTTAGTTACTGGAGCAGTAGTAGGTTATTTCGGTTTACTTCATCTTAATGATATTGAAACATTCCATCTTTTTTCTGATTTGGGAATAATGTTTTTACTCTTTTTAGTCGGGTTAGAGATAAACTATTCATCTTTAAAGAGGGTAGGAAAAACTTCTTTGATAGTAGGACTGGGCCAAGTGGCTTTAACTGGTTTATTTGGTTTTCTCATTTCTTATTTTCTAGGTTTTGGTTTTTTGGAAGCCACTTATTTGGGAATCACTTTAACGTTTTCAAGCACTATAATAATAGTGCAATTACTCTCCTCTAATAAGGTTATGAATAGCTTGTATGGCAAGTTAAGTGTGGGGTTTCTTTTAGTTCAAGATTTTGTAGCACTTCTCTTGCTTATTGCTCTTACGGGAATGGAGGGGCAAAAAGTGTTTAGTTTGCCTAATCTGGGACTCACTCTTATAGGAGGGATAGCCTCTTTTGTTATTATACTTTTTCTAGGCAAAAAAGTTTTTCCTTATCTGTTTAAAAAAATAGCTAAATCTCAGGAGCTTTTGTTTTTATCCTCCCTGGCGTGGTTGTTTTCTCTGGCTGGGTTGGCGGATCAGTTGGGCTTTTCTATCGAGATAGGTGGCTTTCTTGCAGGTCTAGCTTTAGCAAACTCTGCTGAGCATTCAGAGATATCTTCTAGAATGAGACCTTTGCGAGATTTCTTTATGGTGGTTTTCTTTGCCATACTAGGCTCTTCTTTGATACTAACTAACGTTTCTGGTGTTATTGGCCCTGTCATAATTTTGAGCCTTTTCGTGTTAATAGGTAACCCATTAATAGTTATGAGTTTGATGGGTTTTTTGGGTTACAGAAAAAGGGTAAGTTTTCTTTCAGGGGTTACTGTTGCTCAGATTTCAGAATTTAGTTTGATAGTAGCAAGTGCAGGTTTTGAGTTGGGCCATATAGATGAGCGTATAGTGGCGATTGTGACTGGTGTGGGGGTTATTACAATAACTGTCTCAACCTACTTAATATCAAGGGCAGATTCCATTTTTGAGTTGCTTTCACCTGTACTTGATTTTTTTGAGAGAGAAGACGTTAAAGATATTTCTGAGCCTGACGCGAGGCTTGATAAGCCGGTTGTTTTGATAGGTTTTCACAAGACAGGTAAAGCTATTGCTTCAGGTTTTGATAAAGAAGATTTGTTGGTTATAGATTTCGACCCTGATATAGTCGAAGAATTGAAACAAAAAGGGTATAACTGTGTTTTTGGTGATGCCTCTGATGTTGATATATTGCATAAAATTGATTTTGACGCAGTGGATTTGGTTGTTTCGACAATTCCTAATTATAAAAATAACTTAACTTTGCTTTATGAGATAGAGGGGCATTTAGATGAAGAACTTGAATCGATGCCGAATATCATAGTAAGAGCAAGCAACAGAAATGAGGCAAAAAAATTATATGAGAAAGGGGCAGACTATGTAATGATACCTGAACTTATTACAGGACATTATTTGGGTGAGCTGATAGAAGACTATTCGGATTTAGAAGTTGTTAAGAAGATGAATAAAAGGAGTAAGCATATATTAAAGGATTTTGAATAAGTTTTTCCACAAGCTTTATTTTGTTAAGTTCTCGTTTTTGTTACACTTTATTTAGAGAAATAATTAATAATAAATAAAAATATGGAAAAATCTTCTACAAAATGGTTGGTAGGAAGTGTTGTTGCTTTAATTTTAGTGTTCTTGGTTCTTTGGGGTGCTTGGCAAGCTTTTTTTGCCGCTTCTGAGAAGCATGCAGTAAAATTAGAGAACGGTTCTATTTACTTTGGAAAGCTTGTGACCTTTCCTGATTTTGGGTTGAAGAATGTTTATACAATTCAGAGAACCGGAAACAAAAAGCAGCCTTTAAGCGTAAGAAGTTTTAAACAAAGTTTTTGGGGTCCGAAAGGTTTTATGGAGATAAATAGGGACAATGTTATATGGAAAGCTGAGCTGAGCCCGGAAAGCCAACTTAATCAAATTATAGAAAATGGTTTACCGGCTAACCAGAGAAGGGGCACCCGAAGACAAAGACCAGCTCCGGGTCAGCAAGGACAGCAACCCTCAGGAAGCCAGCAACCTCAGCAGAATACAAACCAGAACTCTAGTCAGTAAATTGATTTTAACCTTATAAAGCAGTCTCTCATACCCCAGCCTTTCCGGCTGGGGTATTTCATTTCTAGACTCTATTCATTTTGGTATCATTATAAAGAGGATCTAATTTTTAATATTATTCATTCATTTGTGAAATCTTTAAAGAGCGGTCAAATAGCCTTACCATTTGTTCTTTTAATTGGGGGTATTATTGTGGAAATAGTAATAGCTGGTTCTTTGATTTCCTTTTTTGTTAGTGGTCAGGCTTTAGGCCAGAAACTTTCTTTGCGGGCATTAAGTGCAGCAAAAACCGGAGTTTATGATGCTATGACAAAAATATCTTTTAACAAGGAGTTTGGAGCTGGGGGTAAGACTTATACCATTAGTAATGCAGGAATTGGAGGTGATACTGTTACGGTAGACGTTTCAAGGAATGTAGATAATAGTACTAATTCTTATATTTATACGATTAAAGCTACTGCTACTGCTCGCAGCAGAGAAAGAAAATTTGTAGCAAAAGTTATCGTGGACCAAACTACTGGAAAAGTGAGTTTGAGCTCTATTAAGGAGCAACCGGTTAATTAAAGTTATTATGAGTTTCAAGAACAAAATCAAAAAATATTCTTCTGAATTTGATAATTTTATTTCTAGTCTTTCTTCTCGCCCGGAGGCTGGGGGATTGCAAATTACTGACTCTTCTATTCAATATGTTTCTTTGTCTGAAGGAGAAAGTGATCCTGTTTATTTCTCTGTTAAATTGCCGCCGGGGGTGGTGGAAAATGGAAGAGTAGAAAAGGAGGAAAAACTAGTCTCTGCATTGAAAAAGCTTTTCAATAAGGTAAATGCTAAAAAAGAAGAGGATAGAGAAAAGGTAGTTGTTAGTCTTCCTTCAAATGTTGTATATACGCAAAATTTCAACATTCCCAAAGTGGAAGAAGGAAGATTAGAGGAAACAGCCTCGCTTAATTTGGAAATGATATCTCCTATACCTTCAGATGAGGCTTACATGAGTTGGGAAATTATCGAAGAATCAGATGATAATTTTGGGCTTTTGGGTGCTTTTGTGCAAAAGGATATCTTGGATAATTTCCGTTCAGCTTTACTTCAGTCTAATTTCCATCCCATTGCTATTGAAGCTCCCTCTCTGTCGATTTCTTGGTTGATGAACAAAATAATGGGTCCTAAGTCCAGTGCTACTTTAGTTGTTAATGTTTCCAGTGATGGCATAGATTTATCCTTAATTAAGAATGGCTACGTTTATTTCGATTATTTTAAGTCTTGGAATTCTGTTAAAACCGGATCGGGACAAATTTCTCAGAGTGCATTCAAGTCGGCAATATCTCAGGAAGTGAGCCAGGTGATTAGTTTCACTGAATCTCACTTTAAGGAGGGCTTGCAAGAGGTTTATTTTATAGCTCCCGGTATTGAAAAGAAAGTAAAATCTGCTATTGAGCAAAATTTTGGTTTCAGTGCTAAACCTTTGAGAGTTGACTTCGTAAGCCTAGACCCTTCTTGGTATACAGTTTTGGGCTCTGCCCTTAGAGCTGAGTGGCCAAGGAATGAGGATAGATTTATAAGTTTAGGTACCGGCAAGGTAGAGACTGTTTATTACAGAGAACAATTAATTGACTTTATAAACTTATGGAGAAATATATGGGCCGGTGCTTTGGTTATGTTTATTCTTTTATTTGGAAGTGTAATGTTCCTAATAAAATCTCATCCTCTAATTTTAAAAAAAGGAGCTTCGGGGTTAAATATTGATCCTCATAAGAAAGATTTAAAGAATTTACGTCAAAAGGCAGAGAGGTTTAATGACTTGGTTGCTTCTATTAAAAGGATAAGAAAGAAAGCGGGAGGAGCAGTAGAAATAGTTAAGGAAGTTCAGGTTATAACGAAAGAAAGAAAAATTAGGATAGTTGACTTGAAGGTTGATGGATCAAATGGTAAGGTGGAGCTTTCTGCTGAGGCGCCTTCTTATGATAAAGTCATAGGATTTAAAGATGCTCTTATTCGAGACTCTCGTTTTTCAAATGTTGAGCTCCCTTTTTCTAATATAAATACTGGCTCAGGAGATTTTGTGAGTTTTGGTGTAAGCTTTAAGTATAAAAATAAAAGCAATAAACAAAGTTAGGGTATTAACTCTTTACCGATTTCGCGAAAGACTTTTTTGAGAATCTCTTCTTCTTTTCTTCCTATGGTATCAAGAACAAATTCCTCGGCTTTTCTGTTCTCGTTTTCTTTTCGAATACCTATTCTCGCCCTCCAAAATTCCTTCGTATTAAGTGATTTCTTTATGGATTTTATTCCTTTATGTCCGGCTGACCCGCGAGAGAACGAGAATTTATAATCTCCAAGGGTTATATCAGAGTCATCATGAATCACTAGCAGCTCTTTTGGGGATGAAGAATACTCTTGAAGTTTTTTATTTACAAAGCTACCTGATTCATTCATAAAACCTTCTGACTGTATCAAGTCAATTCGAGTTTTTAATTTGGGGAACTCTTCATTCAATAATTTTATGCATCTTTGCCCAACATTATGATAAGTTCTTCTATATCTTCTTCCGGGGTTACCTAATCCAATAGCTATTTGTACCTCTCTTGGTTTGAATTGAGTCATGTTTTTCTTTATTATTATCACACGATTTTTTGCGCCTTAAAAGCCGTATTGGTGCGTTCTTCTGTTTAATATTGGATTATAATTTATCCTTGAGAATGAAAAAAGCTTTGTGGCCCATCTTAGAAGTTTTAGAGACTATAGCTATAGCTATAATAGCTGTGTTTATAATAAGAACTTTTGTAGCACAGCCCTTTCTAGTAAGCGGATCCAGTATGGAGCCAACTTTTCACAGTGGAGATTATCTACTTGTTGATCAATTTACTTACAATTTTAGAAAGCCGAAAAGGGGTGAAGTAGTAGTTTTTAAAAATCCTAAAGGTGATAGTTTTTTTATAAAAAGAATTATAGGAATGCCGGGTGAAAGGATAGTTTTAAATGATGGAAAAGTAAAAGTTTTTGAGAATGGATCTAAAAAAGTTTTAGAAGAAAAATATGCAAGAAAATTTTTGTCGGAAGGTCACAGTGAATACACCTTGGACAAAAATGAGTATTTTGTAATGGGTGATAATCGAGGCTTTAGTTTTGACTCTCGTAGCTGGGGTCCCTTAAAAAGAAAGAATATTATAGGCTTGGTTAGGTTGCGGCTTTGGCCGCCTAGTGATGTGGTGGCCTTCGGTGCTCCGTCATATAAATAAAAAATAAAAAGTGTCTTCAAAATCAAAGAATAAGATAAGCTCCGTGGAGGGCATGCAAGACATTCTTCCACAAAGTGAAAGATTGTGGAAGGTAATTAATGAAAAAGGCAAGGAAGTTAGTGAGTTGCATGATTTCCATCTAATGGAAACCCCTGTTTTTGAGCAAAAGAGCCTTTATGATAGAGCTTACGATGAAGATACTTTACTTTCTCAAGAATCCCTGATTAACGGTAGGCTCGACACTGTAGACTCTCCTATTTCTTTGCGGCCTGATGGTAAGATTCCGGTAATGAGGAGTTATTTGGAAAATCAGCTTGGCTATTACTTTTCTCCTTTGCGGGCTTACTATCATGGTCCTGCCTTTCGTAAAGACAGAGATAATAAAGAAAATTCTCATGACCGATTTCATGAGTGGGGTTTTGAAATAATAGGGGACGGAGATCCTATTTATGATGTAGAGATAGTATCCGTTATGGTTTCTTTTCTAGAGGCTTTGCAGATTAAGGATCCTGTTTTAAGAATATCAGCTGTTGGATGTAAATCTTGTAGACCGAAATACAAAGAAGAACTTAAAGATTATTATAGATATAGAACAAAGAAGCTTTGTGAAGATTGTAGTGATTACTTCAAGGAGTCTCCTATTAAGCTTTTGACATGTGAAGTAGAGGAATGCGGAGAACTTCAAGAACAGGCCCCCATTATCTTTGATCACTTGTGCGATGAGTGTAATGAACACTTTAAGGAGTTGCTTGAGCTTATAGAAGATAATGATGTAAATTATGTACCCGATCCTTATGTGATAGGCGAATTGGGTTTTTACAGCAGGGTGGCTTTTAAGGTTTCTGCTAGAGAAGAAGGGGAGGCATTAGGATATGGAGGAAGATTTGATAATCTAGCTCGGAGTATAGGAAACAGAAGTTTGGAGTCGGTGGGAGGGAGTTTTGAGATTGAAAAGATAATTAAAGAACTTAAGGAGAGAGACGTTGATTTAAAATCACAGCGAGACAAGAGAAGGGAGGTTTTCTTCATAGCAGTAGGAAGAAAAGCAAGAAAGTCAGCTCTCTCAATAATGAACGAATTAAGAAATACAAAAATAGTAGTAATGGAAGCTTTGGGTAGAGAGACTCTAGAAAAACAGCTAAAGTATGCAAAAAAGTCTGGAGCGCCGCTTAGTTTAATTTATGGACGTAAGGAAGTTTTTGAAGAATCTGTTCTTATTAGAGAAATGGATTCTGGAAATCAAGAAAGTGTGTTGTTGGATGATATGCTGGATGAAGTGAGAAAAAGACTATAATAGTTAGGATAACTCAGTAGTCAGTCGATTTTAGTATCGCTCTTTCTAGTAGTATTCGGATATATGGGGCACAGATAGCTTAATAATTTAATGATTTAATGACTAACATCTATAACTTAAAATTCTTAGTCACTAGTTCTTATTTTTTTAGTACTTAAATCATGAATTGTATATTTTGCAAAATTATAGATGGAGAAATTGATTCGAAAAAAATTTACGAAGATGAATACGTTATAGCTATTTTAGATGCTAATCCTGTGGCTCCTGGACATTCCATGGTTATTCCGAAGCACCACACCAGAGATATAATGGGAATGCCTGAAGATCATATGAAGCCGTTTTTTAGTGCTGTTCAGGAGGTAGTGGGTATGTTAGAAGACTCTTTTGACTTGGATGGTTTTACAATGGGCATCAATCATAAAGTGGGGCAGGCGGTAGATCATCTTCATTACCACATAATACCTCGATGGGAAGACGATGGTGGAACGTCTTTACATGGAGTAGTTCAGAATTCTCCGGACGTTTCAAACGAAGAACTAGCTCAAAAAATAAAAAAGAGCTCCTAATTTTATTTGACCATATATTCATTTTTTAATAGTCTTATAAAAGCATGTTACTTTCTATTTAGTAAAAGTATTATTTATTAAAATTATGTCTATTGAAGTTAAAAAAAGAGAAGGAGAAAACTTTAACTCCTTGTTATATCGATTTAATAAGAAAGTTAATCAATCGGGTCTTTTTCAAGAGGTAAAGAGCAGGAAATATCATACACCTGAACCAAATGAAAGAGAAAAAAAAGAGTCAGCGTTGCATCGCAAAAAGAAAGAAGAAGAAATTAAGAAAATGAAACGATATGGAGAAGGACCCTTTAGTAGAAGTAACTGATTTAGATCGGCATTTTCCTGAATTGAAGAAAGACGTTAAAGAGGCCTTGAAAAAGGCGCTTATTTATTTAGAAAAAGAAGATAAAAAACTGGAGGTTAGCCTTCTTTCAAAAGGAGCAATGAAAAAGGTAAATAGTAAGTTTCGAGGTAAAGATGAGGCTACAAATGTGTTGAGCTTCGAGGAGCCTGACCAAATCCCCACTGCTCCCAAGAAGCGGGAAAGATTAGGTGAGATTTACATCTGTCCAGAGGTTATAGAAGAGGAGGGAGCGGAACCTGTTTATCTTACTATTCACGGCCTTTTGCACCTTTTGGGGTTTTCACACAAAGAGAAAGAAGATGCAAAAAGGATGGAAGAGGTGGAAAAGGAAATAATGCAAAAAATTGGTAATTGATTATTGTTTAAAATTTGTAGAGATATGTCAGATATAATTACCGGTCTCGATATAGGGTCCTCTACTATCAAGGGGGTGGTAGTAGAAAGAGATTCGAGTGGAGAAATGTCGGTTGTAAATGCTTTTGATACCCCTTCAAAGGGTTTTCGTAAGGGTGTTCTTGTTGATGAAGAGGAGGCTGCAAAAGTTTTTCAAGATGTTGTAGAGGATTTGGAGCAAATATCTTCGCAAGCGGCGAAGCGGGTTTTTCTTAATGTTAACGGGGAACATGTCAGGCCTCGAAGTTCTGAGGGGATAGTGGCTGTCTCACGGGCTGACCAGGAAATACAAAAAGATGATGTAGAGAGAGTCAATAAAGCTTCGAGGGCTATTAAGCAAGAGGATAATTATGAAATACTCCATAATATTATTGCTGAATATTTTGTTGATGATGTGGGTGAAATTAAGGATCCAGTTGGCATGACGGGCTCTAGGTTAAAGGTAGAGACCTTGATTGTTGAATCATTTTCTCCTCATACGGACAAAGTAGTGAGAACTTTTCAAAAAGCAGGTGGTGAAGTGAGGGGAGTCGTGTTCACTCCCTTGGCTGCCAGCAAAGGAATACTCACAAAAAGACAAAAAAATTTAGGTGTTTTGTCTTTGGACATAGGTGATCAGACTACCTCTTTTGTGGTGTATGAAGAGGGGAAGGTAGTTTACACCAAGAGTATTCCGGTCGGCTCCGGCTTTGTAACAAATGATATAGCGATAGGTTTGAAAATTCCGGTGGAGTTAGCAGAAAAATTGAAACGAAGTTATGGATACGCTTTGT
>JBDGRM010000004.1:0-4490 GCA_042218035.1 Candidatus Magasanikiibacteriota bacterium | reverse complement strand
TCATCACTTCCACCCGTGGAAAATGCATTACTTTCCATATTAGCATTCAACTCATACTTTTCGTTTGTAGTGGAGTCAAAAACGTAAAAGAATAGATCATTGTTCACCGGATCAAGAGGAAGGTTGGAAATAGGAGCTCCCGATGAAATCTTCGTAAAATCAATATCTACCCAACCAGTGCCATCCACCGCCGTAGAAGTAGTGTGGTTACAAGTACCGCTGGTAGAAGAAGTTGCAGAATCAGTCCCTGTAGTACAGTTAGTAGTGTCATTAAAAGAGGGGCTGTTCTGGTCAGCTAAATACAGCGAAACAGCCGATTGAATAGCTGAAAGGTCGCTAAGCCTTGTTGAGTCTCGGCCTTGCTCTAAAAGCTCCGCTGGGTTAATCACAATCGTTACTGCCACCGCCAAAACGGACAGTATTGCAATAACCACCAATAACTCAATTAACGTAAACCCTTTTCCTTTCTGGTCGCCTTTTTTTGTATTGTTAGCCATTAAAAATATCTGAATGAACTACTTCGACCTTTTGAATTGATTGTTAAAAATTACTTCCTTAGTCTCCTTCACTTTTATAATTATAAAACCTAAAAGCTTTAAAAAAAAGAGTTTGTGGAAAACTAATTAACGGTTATTCAAAAATTCCTTCACTTGAGAAACCAACCCTTCTATAGAAAGTTCAGCTTTTACAAAATAACCCACTGCCCCCAACTCTTTTCCTTTTTTGATATCACTTTCTTGGCCGAGATTTGAAATGATTACCACAGGAATATCACCTACCTGAGGAGCTTCTCTGATCTTTTTTAAAAATTCGAATCCCGAAATTTTTGGCAAAATAATATCCAACAGAATCAAATCCAACTCATTATTTTTTACTTTTTCAAGAGCTTCTTGGCCATCTTCCGCTCGCAATATTTCAAATCCCTCCTCATCTAATCTGCGCTCTAACAAATTTCCCAAAAGAGGCTCATCTTCTACCAATAAGATTTGATCAGTTACTTTCCTTCTTTTTTTGTTCTCATTCTCTTTTTTGTGTTCTCTGCTTCCACGCTCATTGGAGTCAGTCTTTACTTCTTGGCTTGTTTTTTCTCCAGTGCTTTTTTGGGGTGACGGCATAATAAAAAATTAAGGTTATGATAATGCTAATTAAATTATACCAAAAAGCTCAAAATCTTTTCTAGTTGCCCCACAAATCCTGCACTACTGGCGCAGGTCAGAACCGAAACTTTAATGGGCTCTCTCGGTTAACACCCTGGCCGTTGCTAAGCACCGGCCAATCGACCTTCGATACCTGCTGATACGCAGAAAGTATCGAAAAGTGTAATTGGTTCACGAGCAGGTTCCCCTACGCGTGCCTTGTTATGACTTCACCCGTGTCACCAGGTTCGGGTTAACCCGCAAATGCGGACTTCACCCGCTCCCGGCTTCCCTGGTGTGACAGGCGGTGAGTACAGGGCTCGAGAACGTATTCACCGCGGCGTGGCTGATCCGCGATTACTACCGATTCCGCCTTCACGAGGTCGAATTGCAGACCTCGATCCGAACTGAGATCGGCTTTGAAGGATTAGCTCCACCTTACGGCTTAGCTACCCGCTGTGCCGACCATTGTAGCATGTGTGCAGCCCAGGACATAAGGGCCATGCTGACTTGACGTCATCCTCGCCTTCCTCCAGGTATGACCTGGCAGTCCCCCTAGACACATATAACTAAGGGCAAGGGTTTCGCTCGTTTCCCCACTTAAGGGAACGTCTCACGACACGAGCTGACGACAGCCATGCAGCACCTGTACTGGCTCCCCGAAGGGTCATCCAACGTTTCTGCTGGATTACCACCAGCATGTCAAGTCCTGGTAAGGTTCCTCGCTTATTGTCGAATTAAGCCACATGCTCCACCGCTTGTGCGAGCCCCCGTCTATTCCTTTGAGTTTCAGCCTTGCGGCCGTACTTCCCAGGCGGTCCACTTAACGCGTTAGCTTCGCCACTCCGAGGGTCGATACTCGAAATAGCTAGTGGACAAAGTTTACAGCTTGGACTACCGGGGTATCTAATCCCGTTCGCGACCCAAGCTTTCACGCCTCAGGGTCAGGAGCGCCCCAGAGAGGTGCCTTCGCTTTTGATGTTCCGCACGATATCAACGAATTTCACCTCTACACCGTGCGTTCCCCTCTCCTCTGACGTCCTCTAGCCTTGCAGTTTCTATTGCAGCCTCAAGGTTAAGCCTCGAGATTTAACAATAGACTTACAAAGCCCCCTACGCGTCCTATACGCCCAGTAACTCCGGGTAGCGCTTGGGGTCCTCGTTTTACCGCTGCTGCTGGCACGAAGTTAGCCACCCCTTATTACCTGAGGTAACGTCAACCCTGCACCGAATGGTGCGGGGCTTCCTCCCTCAGAAAAGCAGTTTACACCCCGAAGGGCGTCATCCTGCACGCGGCGTCACTCCATCAGGGTTGCCCCCATTGTGGAAGATTCTCGACTGCTGCCACCCGTAGGTGTGCGGCCCATGTCTCAGTGCCGCTGCTGGGGACGGAGCTGCTCACTCCCCCTACCGGTCGTTGCCTTGGTGAGCTATTACCTCACCAACAAGCTGATCGGACCTAGGCCCCTCCTGTACCGCCGTAACTTTACTCAAGCAAAGCTTGAGACTATCGGGTATTAGCTTTTCTTTCGAAAAGTTATACCCCGTGTACAGGATAGGTACCAAGGCGTTACTAGCCCGTCTGCCAGTCTCCAAAAAGGAGCCTTCGACTCGCATGCCTTATCCACGCCGCTAGCGCTCACCCTGGACCAGGATCAAATCCTCGAAAGAAATAGGGTCTCCTAAAAGACCCGGAACAGAGTGGGGCAACTAGAAAAGCTTTCAAACTTTTCCAGGCCTTTTCAACTTTCAAAGAACACTAATACCAGAAAAACAAACATAGAAATTCTCACCCCGCAAAAAATAAAAAAGTGGAATACAAAATCAACTCAATTTCAACAATACCTTTCTACCTTTAAAAAGTATATCCATGCTGAAATTATTGTCAACCTTCATGTACCAATCAGTTCTTCACCAGCAAAAAAATAAACAACTCATTGATCAGATTCTGAAGGTACTATTATCATCATTTTTTCTCCGGGCTTCTTGTATCTAAAAGTTTCTCTTGCTTCTTCTGCTAAATTTGGTTCTTCTTTAAAGTAGTTAACCTTACTTTTCAGAGTGTCATTTTTCAGCATTTTGTCCTTCAATTTTTCACGCTTCTTATTATACTCTGCTTCCACGGTTTCTTTCTTTTTATATAAATTATATACCCCAACCCCCAGTGCCATACCTAAAAATATCAAAATTATTAATTTCCACCACTTCATTGCTTACATTATAAAAGAACTAAGAACTATTGACCAAAAACCAAGAATTTAGATTTAAAATAAGGAATTAAGAATTATAATCTGAGTACTAAGAACTAAGGGCTAAGTACTAAGAATTTAAATTCAGGATACAGAATTAGTTTTTAGTAGCCAGTAACCCGTAACCAGTAATTTTAAAATTAACAACTATGGTTGAAGTAACAAAACATCCTTGTCAGATGCTCTCGCAGGCGGTTTGAGATTGGTATTCGGCTTTGCCGAATTCAAACCGCCGAGAGGGCAAACCGCCAGCTTCGCTGGAAAGTTGGACGAGTCGGATCTGACAACGGGTGTTTTGTTGTTAAAACATTCCTTTTTATTTGTTTGACTCTAAAAAATAAACTACTAGAGGTTTTGGCCAAAACCCTCCCAGAAGATTGCCAGCGTGATTTCAAGCTCGAGGATTTTTGAGGGGCTGTATTGAACTACTGCCCTGAGAAATGACGAAGAGATTGAATTGCTGGCAATCTTCCCTTGGGGTAACTCTCTATTGAAACATTCCTTCTTTTTATTACTTCTTAAATGAGTTACTGGGAGGGTTCTGGGACTATAATAACAAACTCTCCCTTCTTCTTTTTGCCTGAAAAATATTCTTTTGCATCCGAAACAAAACCTATAAAATAATCTTCATAAACTTTCGTCATCTCTTTAGCTACAAAAATTTCAATATCTCCTACTGAATCTATTAAATCATCAAAAGTTTTATGAAGGCGGTGGGGTGATTCATACAAAACAACAGGTCTTACATTAACCTCACTCACTTTATTAAAAAAATCTCTTCTGTTGTTTTTTGAAGGGGGATAACCCAGAAAACTAAATTCATTACCCGGAACTCCGGCCACAGAAATTGCAGCAGTTACTGCCGAGGGGCCTGGCACCACCTTTATTTCAGCTTCTTCTACTTTTCTCCGAACAAAATTAACCAACTTGCCGCCGGGATCCGACACCGCAGGAGTTCCGCTATCAACCACTAAAGCAATATCTTTTCCTTTCGACAAAAAATCATTTATCTTCTTGAAATCATCTTTCGGATCATGTTCATTGTACCTCAAAACTTCTGTGCCCAAATTAAACTTTGACTTTAATTTTTTGTCTTACGTGTATC
>JBDGRM010000039.1:3240-8392 GCA_042218035.1 Candidatus Magasanikiibacteriota bacterium | reverse complement strand
GGGAAGGTTCAGATGGCTCCCCGGAAGCAAAATCACCTTGGTTTATATTAAAAGTTTTGGTAGAAAAATTGGAATAAGTAAAAGTTACCTTTCCCGATCCACTGCTTTTGAAGTCCTCAAACTCAATACCATCTACATTTATTTTGTAGTCAGTGCTCGTATTAGCCACCCCTATAGTGGTAGAAACGCTAACGCTGGAAGAGGCCGAAACCGTCCATTGGCTTATACTACCCGAAGAAAGGTTGCTGGTGCTAAAACTAAAATCAATGGAGCCACCGGAGGGGGTTATAGTAAGACCATCACTGTGGGCAGAGGTTTTTATTTGAAATGTATCTCCGGCCGCAACATTATCTACAGAAATGGTGTTGCTTGATATTTCAAAATCACCGGCTTTAGAGCTAGAACCCACCTGTAAGCTCCCTGCAGGAAGACCGGAAACATCCAAAGGGGTGTCAGCATTAAACTCAACAGCAGCCCCATTAACAATATGAAGTCCGCCAAAAAATAGAACGGCAGAAAGCAGAAAGGCAAATAAAGTTTTGCTGGAGAGGTTAATCATTTTAATTTTAGCTAAACTATACTAATCATTACTGACCGCAATTAGCGGCAGTAGTAGTGGAAAAACCCTCGTTTGGACTGTTTACTATGAAGTAGGCCCATCCCGTATCATCAGCGGTTCTCATTTTAATACAGCCGGCAGTTCCAACCTCTCCAATGGTTACCGTGGAAGTAGCAGAAGAAGTGTCACTCACATGCAAAAGAGAGTCGGGTGTAGTGGTTCCTACCGCCACGTTACCGCCGGTAAAGGAAAAAGTATTGCTGGATTGTTGAATCTCAACGGCAGCATCTAAGGTCAGGGTGTCAGCAACAGAACCAAAATCAATGGAATCTGCAGTGATATCAGAATTAGAAATTGTAGAAGTAGTAACCTCACCATTCGAGTTTACATTCAAGAATCCGCTAGCCAGGCCAGAAACAGTTAAGTCGGTGGTAGTCGCTCTCCCCTCTACAAACAAGCTTGTCGAGCTGGCTTTACCTTTAACATTTAAATTGGCTCCAATAGTAGAAGTGGTTCCATCTCCCGCTATTGTTGAAGTGGCGCTTCCTCCCACGGTTACTGTGTTTGCTCCGAGTTGAGTAGCAAAAGCTACTAAAGCGGCTCCTCCGAAAATGATTAATGTAATAAAAAAGCTGACTAAGTTTCTTTTTATAAGCTCCTTGAGATTTTTACTCATAATAGTGGTTTGATTTATTTGTTTTTTAATTATAACAATTTAGAGAAGTAAATATCAATAACTTTCGTTTCTTTTTTTCACAATCTCGGTAATCCATTCATCAAGGAGCTCGCAATTCGGAACCAAGCAATGTCCGCCGATCGGCCCTTCAACATGATCTAAAACGGGGCGAACGAATTTGTCATGGCCGAGTTCTTTGTATCCTTCGTTATAATCCTTGTTTGCTTTTTTGTAGACTTTTTCAAAATCAAGATCTCTCTTGTCACAAATTTTTTTAACTTCTTTTTCAAAAACTACATTCCAGGCGAAGTAGGTGGTGGAAAGAATTTTGAGCA
Organism: Candidatus Magasanikiibacteriota bacterium; assembly: GCA_042218035.1. Taxonomy (GTDB): domain Bacteria; phylum Patescibacteriota; class Minisyncoccia; order UBA6257; family GWB1-50-10; genus JBDGRM01. The sequence goes on along the minus strand of JBDGRM010000039.1, from coordinate 6,822 downwards.
CTTCAGTTGTTTCGGGGTTTTCCCAACTTTCGGTTTCAATACCTATATCTTCAAAATACTGAGCTGCTCTTTTCGATTTAGGGCCCGCAAAATACTTAACGAAGGTTTTTATTCCATCTTCCAAATTAGGGTGGAGGCCTCTTATTGGAGAATGAACTGCAATATCATCAACTTTCTCAGTGGTGCCCGGGCGGACAGTGGAGTGAATAATTACAACCTCCGGTGAATATTGATCAATGTATTTTTTTGTAATCTCAACAAAATTATCAATTGGGGGATAGCAGATATGCAAAACATCAAATTGACCTTCCGGGCCGTCATTTTCATCTCGGCTCTGAACATCGTAGTGCTCTTTCAAAACATTAAATAAAGAGGTGCCAACCTCCCCTTTTCCTATAACGAGATGTGTATCTTTTTTGGTATTCATTTTACTTTTATTTCTATTTTTTATTTATTATTTTCATTTGATGACTGCTCAGATACCTTTTTTTGTTCATAAATTTTGGCATCAATTGTAAATTGGTGCCAAAAGCCCTGAAGAAAATGAAAAATCAGACCCTCTTTGCCATCCAGAAAACCGAGCCGGAAAATGTATCTGTAGATAAAATAAAGAAATGATCTAAAAAACAAAGGTAGATTATTATAAAGGCGTTTCATCTTTCTTTTCTTTTCGGGTTGGTCACCCAAATCAGGATCATTTTCTTGTTTTTGCATCTTTATTCTTTCTCTGGCCTCCCGGGTGGAATAATCATTGTGTTTGTCTATCCAAGCCTTAATACCTTTTCTGTTCTGGTCTACAAAGTCATTCTCTAGTCTTTGGGCCCGACCCTCCAGCAACTTTACGTGTTCGTCTACTTCGCGATTTTCCGATTTTGCTTTGTTTTTACGGAAAAGCCTTAAAATCCAAGTTGGGTAATAACCTCCGTGTTTTATCCATCTGTTTAAAAAATAAACCCTTCTTTTCATATAAAATCCCGTGACTTCTTCAGAGGTCTGAGGAAGTTTTTTATAAAGCTCTTTCCATAAATCCTCGGTAACCCACTCGTCAGCATCAATCCAAAAAATCCATTCGTTTTTAATATCTTGTGATTCCAGAGCCCAATTAAACTGTTGGGCCTGGTTTTCAAATTCGTGTTGCACTACTTTGTCAGTATACTCTTCAGCAATCTCAACAGTTTTATCCTCGGAATATGAATCCACCACTATAATTTCATCAACGTGCGGCTTGAGATTGCTGAGGCAATGAGAAAGATTGACCTCTTCATTATATGTTAAAACTATAGCGGTAATAGGTAACTTGTTACTCATAAATAAGAATGATCGCCGGTAGTGTGGAAATAGGCGATTTGTTTATTATTGTTAAACTCAAAAATAATCTTATATTTTTTGTTTATAGAAAAAGCCCACAAACCTTTTAGCCTCCCTTTAAGCTTGTGAGTTTCAAGGCTTTCATTAAAAGGGTTGTCCTTGAAGGTTTTTATGCAATCTTTAGCTTTTTCTTTTATTGAGTCCGGCAATTTACTAAATTCTTTTTTAAAATTTAGGCGAGTATATTATCTTCATTTATTCCGATTTCTTTACAGAGTCTAGCTCTTCTCCTTGCCCTTCCCTTATCTGTTTTCTGCTTTTATGCACATCTTCTAACACCTTCTTTTCTTTCCACAAGCGAATAAGCTCCCTGAAAAATTCACTTCTCGAACTGTAACGCCCGCTCTCGACTGCCTTATCAACTTCTTCTTTCAACTCTTCTGTTAAAGATATGTTAACTGTTTTTCTCATAGTATTTTAAATTGTAACACAATGTGTCACAACTTTAATATCGAATTCTTGATTACCAGTTTTAATTTCCTGACTACTTATTACTATTCTTTCAGAACATATTCAGAAGTTTAAATAAATTCAAGTTCAAGAAGGGGGGTGAGTGGTATTGGATTACAGTGAATCCGAACGACGCAGAAATTGATTTTATTTAAACTTCCCGTCCGGGGTGGCTCTAAAAATGTCTTTAAATTAATTCTGGACTGAGCCACTGAGTATGTTCTGATAAGCTTCCTGCCATTGATCGGCAATTTCACTCATAGCAAATTTTTTATCAACCAGTCTTTTACCGTTGCGTCCCATTTCATTTCTTTGTTCTTTGTCTTCAAGCAATTCTATTATCTTTTTGCCAAACTCCTCTTCGTCTTTTTTTATTATCTTACCCGCCTGGGCTCTTTGAACCTCTTTTGAAACCCCAACTTCAGGGGTAATTAAAACGGGGAGTTTATAATACATTGCCTCCACCACAGCCATGCCGAAGTTTTCCGAATATGATGATAAAGCAAATAAATCGGCATCTTTAAAAGCAGCAGTTTTTTGTTTGCCTTCAACCCAGCCGGCAAAATAAACGTTGTCCTCGAGGTTTTGTTCTCGGACCAAATCTTTCATCTCTTTGGTGTGCTGGTCATCACCTGATCCGGCTATTACAAGTAAGCAGTCAGGGATTTCATCAATAACTTTCTTCATTGCAGGAATTAAAGTATCCAAGCCCTTCTTCCAATCTATCCGAGACAGGAACAAAACGATCGGTCTGTTAGCATCGATATTGTGCTTGTCTCTGAAAGATCCGTCTTCGACATTTTTGTCCAGTTCATCTAAATCCAATCCGTTGGGGATGGTTACAAAGTCATTTTTGGGTAAGGATCTGTTAAGATATTGTTCTTTTTCCAGCTCAACGGTGGTGTGTAGGGCTTTAGCATGCTTTAGAGCATAGCTTTCGATCAGTTTCGAGTATATTTTTTTACCCCAGCTGTTTTTTTGATCGATATGAGACATGAAGTTGCCTCTTAGAGAGATAACATAAGGTATATTGTGTTGGTTGGCATAATAGGCTCCCAAGGTTGAGACCGTCAGAAAGGTGGAGGTGATATGAACGAGATCGAATTTTGAAATATTTTCTTTTAAATTCAGGTGCATATCTCGAGAATACTCCCATCTTCTAGGGAAAAAGTATGGAATAAATCCTACTGATCGATAATCGAAGATATTTTTAGATTCCGGGAAGTAGGTAACATCTATTCCGTCCACATCCACTTTTTTATTTAAAGGCACCTTTCCTTCGGAGATATCTATATCGGTGGTGTAAAGATCGATATCAACTCCTTTTTTAGCTAACTGTTTGTTCAGGTTATGAACAGACCAGATTGGGCCTCCTCTCGAGTAGGCGGGTCTGTAAGTTGGTATGAGGTGAAGTATTTTCATAAAAATTTTATAACCATTCAGGGATCGGGAAGTATTTTCTTAACAAACCTTCCTCTTCTTCGTTGATCCAAATGTAGAAGGTGTAAAGTAAACCAACTATTGATACGGCTAAACCGACCGAGACTACATTAACTATTGTATAAACTGAGACTTTATAAAGCATCCATCCGGCTAACAGTTGCAAAGCTACCATAGGAATGGCTAACCCAATCACTTTTGCGAAGTCTCGAACTTTTTCTTTTATCAGTTTCAGAGTGTGATAAGGGATAAACCAAGAATTGAGCAAGAACTCCCAAACAAGAAACCCTGCTACCACTCCGGCTGCTCCCCACATATCAACAA
>JBDGRM010000039.1:2221-3230 GCA_042218035.1 Candidatus Magasanikiibacteriota bacterium | reverse complement strand
GGGTAGATGAAAATCAATCTCTCCGGTGGTCCAAATCCTGATAATATCCTTGCCGGCAAAAAGGAGGAAGGTTCCACTTGTAATAGTTAAAGAAAGAGCGGCTTTCAAGAAAAGGTTGTGAATTTTTCTTAATTTCTTGAACTGCTTTCTGCTTTGGGTTGCAGCAATTTCGGGCTGTAAGGATGGTTGAACAATAGTAGTAGCTTTGCGGATCATATTCACTAAAGTTCGATGAACATTGAAGTAAGCCACTACACTTGCTCCCAAAACCCCTCCTATCAAAAGAACCGACCCTTCAACTTTAATCAAGTTTGCCAAAGGAACCATTAAAAAGGTTAGTCCAGGCAAGATAAAACTTTTTGATAAGTCCCAATCTATCTTTCCTTTGCTAAAATCAATTTCAGGATGTCTCCACCTTATATCGAACCAAACAAATAGAAGAAAAACTAATGTTAATATCAAGTACCAACTGGCGACACTGATAAACTCTCCTCCCATCCACAAACTCAAAGCTATGAAACCGATAAGCAATGTTTTTTTGACAATTTGAACAACTTTACCTCGAACAAATTCTCCTAAAGTTGGATACATTGATTTTATAGGAGTAAATAAATTTTCGACAAGAGAATAAACTCCCAACAAGAGCAGCATAGTTATTGCAGTGGAGTTGCTTGTTTTCTTAATACCAAACCAACTTTCAAAAGGTGCAAGAAAAACAAAAACAACAAACACTAACAAGAAAAGAAGGGTTATTATCGAATAAACCCCCAAAGCGCTTTTTATAGTTGTAGTGTAGTCTTTTTTGTTACCTTTTGAGTAAAGCTTAGTTAGTCTCGTTTTGATAAACTGGCCCATGCCCATATCAGACAAAGACAAATAAGATATCAAGGCATACAAGGTAACCCATTCTCCATACATTGCCTGACCCCAGGCCCACAAAAAAAGCGGAACCAGGGCAATTTTTTTCAAAGCCTGAACACCTGTGCTTATGAAAGTAACAATGGAACCC
>JBDGRM010000039.1:1659-2101 GCA_042218035.1 Candidatus Magasanikiibacteriota bacterium | reverse complement strand
GAAGTCAAAGACCAGGTTAATTTTTGTAAGTGTTTGGGTAAGTTGTCCTTCCAGGATTCATCTAACTTAATATCTGTTGCTGTTTGTCTCATTCTATTGCCTGAAAGAGCGTGGCTTTCGGTTTTATTAAAATCGTTCTCACAACCTTCAATATATTCAAGATTTAACCATTGAGCTAAACTTTGCAAGGTTTCTCCCGGCTTTGAAGCTAAATCCTCGTATTTTATATGTCTGTAGTGTTCTTTGTTGGTTACCGCTTTTTCGATAAGTTTATTCTCAAAATTATATCTAATACACATCCTTAAGGTTTTTATAAACTTACTTACACCTGTATCTTTTTTAGTCATTGAATGGATAAAAGCTCTCGGGTCTTTGGTTATATGGATAATTTTTACATTCAAGTTTTCACAATAATTGAGATACCAAAGCCGGTAAGCTCCCT
>JBDGRM010000039.1:477-1649 GCA_042218035.1 Candidatus Magasanikiibacteriota bacterium | reverse complement strand
AGGCGTCTATAAAGTGGGTAATTTTCTTCTTGCTGACTTCTTTTTTAATGAGATCTAAAAGTTTATCAACTGAGTTGCAGAAATTTTTATGGTTACCTGAGGGTTCTTTGTTTTTTAAAAGAGGGTATGTGTGTTTTCTTAACAATTTTCTGCTTCCGTGACTTCCTCTGAACGGAGATAGGTTTTCAATTTCTTTCTTGTTCATCTCATTTGAGACTGACTGCCAAAAGTTACAATCCGAAATCTTTTTACCGCATCCGCATTTTTGTTGATTCTCTTTTAGTTCCCATTTTAAGGTTGCAAGCTCTCCCAAGGTCCATGTCTCTTCTAAAGTGTTAAGCATCAACTCCAAAAGAGTTGAACCTGACCTGCCGTTGCTGGCAATGTAAATCAGTGTAGTTTTTTCTTCAGTATTGCTATTCATTTGATTGGCACATTATAATCAAAGCGTTCTATAAGATCGCTACTCTTTTTTGCAATTATACTAACAACTTTATCAGGTATGCTTTTCAAATATCTATCATTTACGTTAGTTCTTAAAGGGTGCCACTTTTTATAGTAGGTATCGTAATTAGATCCAAATGGTATATGGTCATCTTCTTTAGGAAGTATAGAATTACTGTAAGAAAGGTTAATTTTTTCACAAATTTTTTCCATTTCTTTTTTTGGGCTTATTAGAATATGCTCAAATCTAAAAACATGTACATTGCAATTGTATTCTTCTTTATCTTTCAAGGCTAACCTGAAGCTGTTATCCCAATGCTCTAAAGCAAGTTTGGTGTTTTTAGTAACTGAATTACTATTATTTCTTTTTTTTACATCAAGCCACACCATAGCAAAAGGGTTTCGTGTTACTAAAACAAATTCAGGATTACTATCCTTGAACAATTCGCTAAGAAAACCAATTTTTACTGTAAAGGATTGACTCTTATCAATAAATCTAAAAGGTGAGTTATTATTAGGCTTTTGAAGTAAAATTATTTTTTTAACTAAATTTTTGATTTTTTGACTTTGGTTTGAAGTAGCATCTTCAGGAGTTTTTCTATATTCTTTTATTTTTGCATCAGTTGCATAACGCCAACTATCTTCTGTAGAAAATCTTAAAGATTCTGGTAAAGCTTTATAAAGAACATTTTGCATTTCGTCAGCCCCAGCCCAGTATTTATAGTTCC
>JBDGRM010000039.1:0-467 GCA_042218035.1 Candidatus Magasanikiibacteriota bacterium | reverse complement strand
TTGGGATGTCTATGAAGCATTCTTGATACTAAAGTTAGTCCTCCTCCTTGAGTTCCACACAAAAAAATTGGTTTTTTGAGATTAGTATTAGGCTCCCACCAAATAATCCTTGGGATAATAGACCCATAAAACCTTCTTGTTTTATACATAAGAGAATTTGTTTTTTGGTAGAGTGAGTTCATAATTTTTTAAATCTTACCATGTAAAATTTTCTTATATTCTTTTACTACTCTGTCACCATAATCATCCCAAGTAAAACCGTCTTGCACAGTTTCTTTTGCATTTTTAGCCATCCTTTTTCTTTCTTTTGGATTTTCATACAGATATTGGATTTTTTCTTTTAAAGCTTGGGTGTCTCTTATCGGAATCACAAAACCATTTTCTCCATCCTCTATTATGTCCGGACCTCCAGTATTTTTAGTTGCAATAACCGGCAAACCACAGGCCATTGCCTGGATTATAACCAT
>JBDGRM010000038.1:0-1336 GCA_042218035.1 Candidatus Magasanikiibacteriota bacterium | reverse complement strand
CAGATGACAGCGGGTCGGAACAATCCGGTAACAAATCAGAAAAGCCGGAGAAGGCGGAATTGGATGATGAGACACTTGAGGGTGTGCCGGAGAGTGTGAAAGAGGGTAAAGTAAGAAATCAGCTCGAGAATGAGACAGAAGAGAAACCTGAAGAGAATCACCATGTTGTTGACTCTTTCAGGTCAAATAAAGAATTTCTCTTAGATAAGTTTGAACAGTTCGAGTTTGGAAAATTAAAGGATATTGAGGTGAACCCAGAAAGTCTTATCTCGGACACTCACTTGTCAGCTAGAAGACTAACAGACCCAAGCTATGGCATTGAGCGTGCCTTTCGTGAAGGGGTAAAAATTCGAACTAATCAGAAATATATAGATAAAATAAAAGATTTGTCAGACTTCAGGGAGGTCGTTAAGCCGATGAAAAGTATTGATGAGATTTCAGAGGTTATCACTGAGGAAAGCTTAAAGAGAGTTGTGTCATTTCAGGTATCTCAGAGAAAATCACAAATGCAGACTATTGAGGGCGAACTCAGGTCATTATTTGAATTTATTCGTAACCCAACAGAAGAGACTCTCAAGGGTGTCAGAGAGGGAATATCTTGTACCCATGACAATGCTCTTCCTATTGGGTATGGATTTGCCAGTATGAAAAGCAGGCGGGACCACTTGATCGAGAATGTAAAAAATAATCAAGCGCTATTCCACTCTTATATTTCCGAAGATGTCATAGAAGGAATTTTAACTTACTATTTTTATCGTTCAGATGGCCCAAGTTCAGTCGTAGAAAAACTGATAAATCCTTCAGCAACTCATCCAGAGTTCGATTGGATGGATGAGCAAATAGTGAAAGGGGTAGCACCTCCGTTCATTGAGGCATATAAGAAGATACTAGAAGGGCACCGACAGTATTTTCAAGAACATGCATCATCAGATTAAATTGAAAAAAATGAAAAATTTTGAGCCAAAATTCAATAAACCGCATGACAGTGGATCGGAAAAACCAGAAGGAGAAGAATTACATAAAAGTGGGAACGGAGAGGTTTCTAATGAAATACAAGATCCAAGTGGAAAAGAAAATATAGAAGGGAAATTGAAATATAGTATAGAGCTTGAAATAAAAACGGAGAAAAAAATAGAACAGCAAGAAGACGAATCCCAAAGAGAGGCATTTTTACGGGAAATTAATCAGGAAACTCAATATAAGACGGAAGGAATTGAATTAGAGGTCGAAGAGTCGAGTTTTGAATACTCTGAAGAGATTAGGAAGACAAGCGGTGTAAAGGGATACATCAGAAAACAAATTTCGTGGGACGAGATAAAAGATAAATACCCTGGAG
>JBDGRM010000037.1:11827-18715 GCA_042218035.1 Candidatus Magasanikiibacteriota bacterium | reverse complement strand
AACCAAGAACGAAGCTAAAACAGACGAAATGGAAATGGAGGCGGTGCTATCCCACATAAAGCATTATCTCTGTAATATAGGGCAGCTATGGGACCTAATAGACGATCCAAAACTTAAAAACCAACTCCAAGAAATGGTTTTTCCAGACGGTGTAAAATACCTAAGTGACAAAAAGACTTTTGAAACCGATAAGATATCCCTTGTCTTTCGGATAAACAAGGAATATTCAGGTGATAAAAAACAATTGGTGACCCCGACGGGACTCGAACCCGTGCCTTCGGCGTGAGAGGCCGATGTCCTAGGCCACTAGACGACGGGGCCGCTAAGAATTTAGCATAAAGTCTATAGTAAATAAGTCAAAGTTTAAAAATCTATTTTTAATGATTATGTGTAAAAACTTTACTATCAATTACTGTTTACCAAATTACTCATACACTCCATCTTTTTGTAACCAACTTTCGGACTGACGAACCAGTAAATCATTGGCTTTTTCCGGATTTTCCATTATTTCTTTTGTAACCTTCTCCAGGCGAACTGCTTGAGAGGCCTTAATTAATATAAGATCGTCTTCTTGAATTTTTCCTTGAAGAAATATTCCGGCCTCTTTTATGTTTTCAAATACATTAATTTTTTCTTGGTTCATACCTGCCTCTTTAGCGCCTTCTGCTATAAATTTCGCTCTCATTCCTACGGTAATTAACTTATCAAAGTGCTCCTCTGCGTTTTTACCCACTTCCTTGTGAGCATCTAGGGTATGTTGGCCAAGTTCAAGCATGTCTCCAAGAACTGCTATTTTTCTTTTAGCCTCAAGTTGAGATACAGCCTCAAAAGCCTTTTCAACTGAAAGAGGAGAAGAATTATAAGTGTCATCTATTATACGTACCCCTTTGATTCCATCAATCACTCTTAATCTTCCTTTCGGAGGTTCATGATGGTCGAAACTTTCTGATATATCTACTAAATTAAGTTCCATAGCACTTCCCAAGGCAGAGGCCGCAGCGGCTGAATAAGCTTGAGATTTACCAACTACATCATCAATTCTTACGGGAGCAAGACTTCCCCCAAAGCTTAGCTTGAAAGAGATTCCTGTTGACTTTTCATCTTCTACTGTTTCAAAATTTGTTATTTTCATGTCAGCATCATCTTCAAAACCAAAAGTTATAGGCTTTGCTCTTGTTTTTTCTGACATTCCATATACACTGGCGTCATCTGCATTTAAAACTACAAAGCCAGTCGCAGGAAGAGATTTCACCATTTTTGTTTTTTCTCTCACAAGAGCTTTACGAGAAGGGAAAAATTCAATATGAGAAGGGACTTTGCCCATAGCGGTTACTATTCCATGTCTAGGTTTTGCAATTTCAAGAAGCCTATCCATATCTCCCGGTTTGTCAATTCCATACTCAAGTATGAGGATTTCCGGATAGCTAGATCTCTTGAAGATTAACTGGAAAATAGAAAAAGAAATTACTTTTACCCAAAAAAACAAGCTTCCCGTTTTTTTGTAATCACCTAATATTGCTAACGGAAGACCAATTTCATTGTTAAAGCTCTTTGGAGAAGCTCGAACGTTTCTTTTTTCTTTTAAAATAGTGTAAAGTGTTTTTTTAGTAGATGTTTTCCCAACATTACCTGTTATCCCAATTACTTTAGGTTTATATTTTTTGATGGTTGCCTTGGAAAGTATTTTTAGAATGTATTTTAAAGTATTATAAAAAATATTTTTCATGGCTAATTTAATTTACTCAATATCATCGGGAGGTATACCATAATAGTTGAGCGTGAATTGGACCAAATCTTTAAATGCAGGCACTACTGTTCTTCCAGCTAGATCAGCAGACGGCTTGTTTATTTTTATTAATATAGTGAATTTTGGGTTACTAACAGGGGCAAACCCAACAAAATTATGAATGTAAGCATCTAAGTACCCGCCTCCTTTTAAATTAGGAATTTGGGCCGTTCCCGTTTTGCCGGCTACTCTGTACCCTTTAATGTCAGCTACTTCCGCCTTTTCAACAGCCGACTCCATCATGCGGGATACTTTATTAGCAGTATCCTTTGAAATAACCCTCCGCCTTACATACGATCCTCTTTTCTTTCTAACATATGGCCGCATCAAAAGACCATCGTTTGCTATTGTTGAATAAGCATTAATAAGTTGAATTGGAGTTACTGAAACTCCTTGACCGAAGCTAGCTGTAGCAAAATCTATTTCTTGAGCATCTTTTCCTTTTAGATTGCCTAAATCACCAGAAACCTCAAAGGGTAAATCTATTTTTGTTTTTTTGCCAAAGCCAAATTTTTCTAAGTAGTTTAGAAAAGTGCTATTGCCAATTTGGTTTTGAGCAAACACGGCACCAGTGTTTACTGACTTCTCAATTACTCGAGTCATTGTAATTTTTCCTCTTGCTTTTCCGTCCCAGTTTTCAATAGTTTCTCCATTTAGAGTAACCTTTCCTCTATCAAAATAAGTTGTTTCAGGTGTAATATTTCCCGTATCTATGCCTGCAGACATCGTTATGGGTTTAAAAACAGAACCGGGTTCATAAATATGGCTTACGACGTCATTAATATAATTAGATACCGGAAATTCTGAGTACTTATTCGGGTTGAAAGAAGGTTTCTCAGCTAAGGCTAGAATTTTACCGCTCTTAGGATTTTGAATTAAAATAGAGCCGCCTGAAGCATCTTGCTCTTTGATTAACTTGGAAAGGGCTGTTTCAGCTTCCGCTTGAAGGGTGCGATCAACGGTTAGTTGAATGTCCTGGCCTGATTTAAGCTTTTTATTATAAAACCTTTCTACACCATAAAGACCGGTGGGGCTGTCATGTTTTTTATTTACTCCTACAAAACCAAGAAGTGGGGCAGCTAAGCTTTTGAATGGGTAAAATCTATATTTTCTTTCGGCTATATGAACTCCGTCAATTTTTTTGTTCTTTACTTTGGAAACTAATTCAGGTTTTGCTTTTTCTACTAAAAGTCTAAACAGGCTCTCTGGATTGTCCAATTCTTTAGTTATTTCTTTTTTATCTGCATCCAAAAGTTTTGAAAGTTTAGAGGCTGTTTCAGAAATGTTTTCTATTCGTTTTGGAACGGCATATATAATAGGGTAATTCTTATTTATAGCTGCCGGTATTTTATTTTTATTTTTATCAGTAAAGAATACCTTCCCCCTCTTTAAAGAGAGGTTTTTTTCGGATTGAGCTCTTGCTTGAGCTTTCTGAAAATAATTTTGGCCGTCCTGAACTTGAATATGATACAAATTCAATCCAAGGAGGCCGAATAAAACAGCAAATAATAAATTTAATACGAAGAATCGGACACCCATTGACTCAATTCCAAATATTTAGGATTACTTTCTTTTACAAGGCCTGCTGATTGAGCAGCTTTTTCTAGCTTGGAGGGTCCGGTTAGTTTATAGAGTTTTTGTTTTAGTTGAGCGTTATGAGACTTAAGCTTTGTTATTTTATTTTTCGTTTCTTTGAGCTTATATCTCAAATTAGCAAGAGAATTATATTGATAGATGTATAAAAGTCCTCCAAGAATCAAAAGTGATAATAAACTTAATACAAAGAACGAGTTGCCTTGTTTTTTATTTGGACTCTTAATAGTCATGATATCAATTTTTGGAAAATTTTAATAGTTAATAGTTGTTGATTATTTAAATCATCCTCATAATTTTATTGCTCTGAACTTTGCCGATCTACTTCTAGGGTTATTTTCTTTTTCTTTTTTGGAAGGCTTTTTAAGTTCCTTTAAAAATTCAGCAGTGCTCTCTTCAGTTAATCCTAGAAATTTATTCTTAACTATTTTATCTTCAAGTGAGTGATAGCTAATTATTCCAACTTTTCCACTTGGAGCAATAAAATCAGGAATTTTTTTGAGAATCTTTTTAAGGTTTTTTAATTCTTTGTTTACAAAAATACGTACAGCTTGAAAAGTTCTCATCGCTGGGTGCTTGTCCGGAGAATAATTTTGCGGAAGAGCTTTTTTAATAGCCTCTTTTAGCTGGCCAGTAGTTCTTAAAGACTCTTCTCTTCTTTTTTTAGCAATCTCATGAGCAATTCTGTTAGCAAATTTTTCTTCTCCGTATTCTTTTATTATTTCAGCAAGCTGCTTTTCAGAATATTCGTTCAAAAGGCGCGCGGCTGTAAAGCCTGAAACATCTTCATCATATCTCATTACTAAAGGCTCATCTTTCTTGTAACTAAAGCCTTTATTTGAGCCGATCTGACTCGAGCATAAACCCAAATCAAGGAAAAAGATATTCGGTTTTTTCAGATCTTCTTTTTCAATAAGCTCTTCAGTGTTTTTGAAATTCTTCTGAAAAAAGTGCAGTTGAACCTCTAAACTTTTTTTCTTTTTAAGTTTCTTTAATTCTTCTTTTGCTTTACTAAGGTTTTGCTCGTTGAGGTCTAACCCAATGAAGGTGCCGTTCGGATGGATAGCTTTTATAAATTCTTTTGCATGTCCGCCTTCTCCAAGAGTTCCATCTACCACCACTTCTCCGGGTTGAGGTGCAAGAATTTCTTTAACCTCTTCTAACAAAACAGGTATATGCATTTTATATTCCTATATCAGACAACTTTTCAGCTATTTCTTCACTTGCTTCCTCTGTGTCTTCCTTGTACTCAGCCCATTTGTCCGTATCCCAAATCTCCATTCTGTTATACAAACCAGCCACCACTACTTTGTCATCTAAATCAGCGTATTCCCGAAGATACTCCGGTATTAATACCCTTCCTTGAGAATCCAGCCTAACATCAGTTGCTCCCGCTAGCATCAGTCGGGCAAAAGCACGTGAATTTTTCTGAGAAAGGGGTAAATCAATCAATTCATCCGCAAGCTCTTTCCATTCATTCATTCCAAATACAAACAAGCAGTTATCCAAGCCTCTGGTAATAATAGCTCCATCTCCAAGTTCAGATCGAAACTTGGAGGGAATGGCTACTCGACCTTTTGAATCTAAACTATGTGTATATTCTCCTAAAAGCATGAAAAATGGGCTTTACCGGGGGAGTTATCCACCATTTTGAACCTTTTCCACAAGTTTCTCCACAATTCCCCACAGCTGTACACTAGTATACCACTTTGTAGAAAAAATTCAAAAATCATCCTCTCCAACCATTAACTGGTAAATGTCCTATTTTAAGCTTTGTTTAAGAGGATTAAGTAATCTAAAAAAAGTTATCAACACCTTTTAAATTTTTTGAAATTAGATATTGAAATAGGCTTTATCCGATAAATTTCCCCACTTTTCAACACTCAACTCTTTAAATACAAACAAACCACCTCTCGAGGTGGTTTAAATAAATAAGAAACAATATAAAGTTAAAACTACATTTGGTCTGGAGCGTCGATATTCAAAAGATATAACCCCTTTGACAATACTTCGGAAGTTGCCTTCACTAGGGCGAGCCTGGATTTTTTCAGCGACTCATTTTCTGCATTCAGAACAGGTGCTTTAGCATAAAAGCTATTAAATTTAGAAGCTACGTTATCAAGAAAATTCGCTATAATATGAGGGGTATCATTTTTTTGGGCTGACTGAACTTTCTCTGGAAACCACATGATTTCTTTTGCCAAATCGAGAGATACATCTTTTGAATAATCAAAATATTCTTTATCAAATTTTACAATTTCATTTTCATTAAAATTACTTTTTGCCATCAGCGATTTGGCTCTGGCATGGGCGTATTGAAGATAAGGACCGGATCCCTCTTCAAAGTTCAGCATTCTATCCCAATTGAACTCAACGTTTTTTGTTCTGTCTTGTTTCAAGTCATTGTAAATAATAGCCCCTATCCCTACTGATTCGGCTACTTCTTCTTTTTTCTTTGAGTTAAGTTCCGGATTCTTTTCGGATATAATTTTCTTAGCTTTATCAGTGGACTTTTTCAGTAACTCTTCCAATTGAATAAGAGTTCCTTCTCGCGTAGACATAGGGCTACCGTCAACCATTAAAAGCCCGAATTTAATGTGTTTTGCTTCAATATTTTCTAAATAACCCAATTTTTGAGCCATTGTAAAAAGCTGTTGAAAATGAAGAGACTGCCTTGCATCAACTACATAAAGCAAACTATCTATATTACATTCTTCTACTCTTCTCTTTAAGGTAGCTAAATCTCTAGTAAGGTAAAGGGTTGAGCCATCCTCTTTTTGTAGAACTGTAGAAGGAAGATTATCAAAGGAGGTCCCTATAGAACCATCGTCATTTTTTTCTGCTATCTCATTATCCAAGCATTTTTTAATTTCTTTCTTTGCCTGTTCTGCCGCAAAACTTTCTCCAGAGTATTCATCAAATTCAACACCCAATCTTTTATAAACTTTTTTAAATCCTTGAATAGACCACTCTCTAAATTGCCTCCACATTTCTTTTGCCTCTTTGTTTCCCTGTTCAAGTTTCTGAAATTCCTTTCTCGCTTCTTGATTTAGACTTTTTTCTTCTTTGGCTTTTTCTTGAAATTTAACATACAAGTCTTTCAGTTCTTTTAATGGGTTTTGCTTAATTTTTTCTCTATCTCCCCACTTTTCATATGAAACTTTTAGTTGCCCAAATTGGGTACCCCAATCACCAAGATAATTAACTCTTTTCACATCAAAGCCCGTAGCCTCATAAATTCTGCTTAAAGACTCGCCTATTATGGTTGACCGTAAGTGCCCTACTCCTATGGGTTTTGCTATGTTTGGGGAGGAATACTCTATGAATGCATTCTTGTTTTTATTCTTGTTGGTTTCGCCAAATTCGCCGTTCGAATTCAAAACTTGAAAAACCATTTCTTGAAAAAATGCAGACTTATCAAAACTCACATTAATAAAGGGCCCTTGAGAGGTAACATTCAAAATCAATTCAAAATTGTGTTCTCTTATCTTTCGAGCTTCATCAGAAGA
>JBDGRM010000037.1:0-11817 GCA_042218035.1 Candidatus Magasanikiibacteriota bacterium | reverse complement strand
TCTGAGGCTATAATTGTTAAGTCAGCCTCTACATGATTAGGGGGTTGTCTCATTTGAATTTTCTCTCTGCTTAATATTATTTGGAGATCTTTTTTAAGATTTTGTAAAAATGAATGCATTCTTATATTCAGAATAATGAATTATTTTCTTTCCCTTTTTGCTTGCCTTGGCCGCTAGCTTCTCGTTCAGGTCCCGAATCTCTTTCCTCTTCTAAGAGATCGTCATATTTTTCTACGACTTTCTTTAATTTGAGAAAACTTTTTTTGGTGTCTTCTTTTACCGATCCTGAACGTAAAGCAGCCGCAGGGTGATAAATTGGAAAAACAATTTTATCTTTCAGCCAAAAAATCTTGCCCTGATTTTTAGAAATTTTTTTATTAGGGATAAAATAGTTCATAGCAAATCTTCCAAGCGGAGTTATAACGGGAGGGTCTATTATCTTAATCTGCTTAGTCAAATAAGGTTTATAGGCAGAGATCTCCTCTTCTGTAGGATCTCTGTTGGAGGGAGGTCTTCTTTTGACAATATTGGTTATATAAACATCTTCCCTTTGCCATCCTAAGTCATCTTCCAAAACCTCATTCATCCATTGACCTGCTTTTCCCACAAAAGGTCTCCCTTGCTTGTTTTCATGATAGCCCGGGGCTTCGCCTATAAACATAACATTTGACTCAGGGTCTCCTTCTCCGAATACTAAATTAGACTGCTTTAATGGAAGAGACTCATCTTCTTCCATTTCCTTTTCAAGTTTTTGTAACTTTTCTTGTTTAGACATTTATTTATAAAAGTTAGTTTTAGTAAAAAATTCAACCAGAATTTATTCAGAAAGCTTTTCAACGGAACAATTTCGAGGAAGGATGGGGGGTCGTATCTCATACTACCCTAAAGACTGACAAAGAAATTGTTCAGTTGAAAGTTTTCCCTTTGGAGTGATCCCATATAATTTTTTATTAGATTGTTAAAATGGGTCACTGAATGAATTCTGGTGCGCGCGCTTGGATATTAGAACCCACTCACTCCGTTCGTTCTCCGAACACCCTCGGTGTTCGGCGGTCGTCATTTCATTCCTCCCTGCTTTCCAACACGGGAAAACTAAAGCGTTTTCCCGTCCCCTTTTCACGTTCAAATCCAAGCGTGCTCTAAAACTCCGTTTTATGCGCGCGCTTGGATTTGAACCAAGGACCTCCATCGTGTGAGGATGGCGCTCTAACCCCTGAGCTACGCGCGCCCTGCACCTATTAATGATACTAATATTAAAGCCGGCTTCTAGCAACTTAAAAACAGCCCTCAATGAGGGCTGTTTTTTGGTAAGAGGTAGAAATAATAATAAATGATTATTGCAACTCTACTTCAGCACCCTTTTCCTCTAATTCTTCTTTAAGAGTTTCAGCCTCAGATTCAGAAAGTCCTTCTTCAACAGTTGCAGGAGTATCTTCTACAAAGCTTTTAGACTCTTTAAGCCCTTTTCCAGTGATTTCTTTTACCTTTTTAACTACCTGAATTTTTGATTGACCGGGGTCTGTAATTACAACATCATTGGCGTCGCTAGAAGACCCTCCTCCGGAGCCACCTTGAGCAGCCCCTCCTGCTCCAGCAGGAGCAGCGGCAGAAACACCAAACTTACCTTCTATGGCTTCTACTAACTCAGAAAGTTCTACTGCATTCATTTCCTCAATTTCAGATATTATACTTTCAAACTTTTCAGGTACTTCAAAATCATCCGATTCGTCTTCATCACCCTCTTCTCCGCCTTCATCCTTTGCATCTTGTTCTTCTGGTTCACCTTCCTCTTCATTATCCTCCTCTTCATTGTTTTTATTTTCTTCCTCTTCTTTCTCTTTTTCTTCTTTATTTTCTTCTGACATTGTGTTTTTTTAATTTAACTTAGAAAATTAGACGACCTTTTTTTACTCTATAGAATCAGCTCTTTTCTTTAACCCTTGCATAACAGCTCTCAATGGCGCTCCCACTGCAGCTGCAACCTGACCAAGCAATACCTCCCTTGAAGGTAGGTGTCCAACTTTTTCCATAAAATCCGAATCAATTTCAGCATCTTCTACAAGGTCATAGCCACCAAAAACTTCCATTTTCTTGTTTTCCGCAAAATTGAAGGCAACATTAGCAACATCCGCCAGACTTCCAGAGAAAGCTATTAAACCAGTTTGACCCAAAAAGTCTTCCAGCTCAAAATCAATATCTTTTTCATCTAAAACCAGTTCTAAAAGGTTTTTCTTCACTACCCTAATCCTGCCATCTTCTTCTAAAATAGAACCTCTTAATTTATTTATTTTCTGAACGGGAACTTCAGTAAAACCAACTATCATAAAGCCTTTCGAATCTTCGAGCATCGACTTTATATCTTCAACCTCTTCTTCTTTTTGCGCTCTCGTTTTTGTCATATTTTAGTAAACGATAATTAGCAATTGAAAAATACAAAAATAAAAAATCTGCGGAAAACCGCAGACAATTTAGTAGCAAGTGAGTATGAATTCATTTGATTTATTTGGCTTTAGAAAGGTTTTTTCAAAGCCAAACATCACTCTTTAAAGATCATACCTCCTCGGCAGGAAATTAAGCCCTACAAAATTTTTAAAAATTATAAAATTTAGGCACCTGCTGTCTGCGGAATCGCACTATCTAAATGATACTTATCTATAAAGCACTGTCAAATCAGGTGTTTTTTATCTCTTTTTCTAATTCCTCCACTAAGTCTTTTGCTTTGTCGGAAAGTTTTGAAGGAAGGTGGAGATGAAAGTCGATATACAAATCGCCCCTTCTTATCTTATGCCCTTTGCTGCTTACCCCAAATTCAGGCATACCTTTTCCTTCAACTTTCAAATCATCATCAAAATTAAATCCTTTTGGTATCTCAACTTTAAACTCTTCTCCGCTAATTCCCTCAATTTTAATCCCTCTTCCAAGCAAAGCATCAGTAACGTTGATATCTTTTTCCATATATAAATCATTGTTCTCTCGGTCAAATTTAGAATGGGGTTTTATTTTTACCACCAAATAAAGGTCTCCTGGATTAGCCTCTCTTTGTCCTGCTTCTCCAGCGTCTTTAATTTTAATAACTTGACCATCTTCTACACCTGGACTTAACTCTATATCAACCTCTCTAGTACCTTTTACTCTACCTTCTCCATTACATTTACTGCATTCTTCTATAGGTTTTTCACCCTTTCCGTAACAGTCAGGACACCTCTTAACTTGAGATATTCGACCAAAAAAAGTGTTTTTCTTTTCTTCTATTTCTCCTTTCCCTTGGCACTTTGGACACTCTTTAAAGCCTTTTTCTTTGTTATATCCTATTCCTTCGCATGAATCACATTGAACGAGTGTTTTATATTTAATAGTTTTATCAACCCCTTCAAACGCTTCTTCAAGTGAAATTTTGTGAACTATCTCTACATCAGAACCATGTTTGTAAGTTTGTCTTCTCTTTGCGCGACCTCTACCGCCTGCTCCAAAATTTTTAAAAATTTCTTCAAACACACTAGAAAAATCTCCACCCATACCCCCCATTTGAGAAAAATCTACATTCTCAAAACCACCCTTGAAGCCGCCTCTACCTTTAGCAGAGTCTTTATCAAAAGTAGAACCAAATTTATCATATTGAGCTCTTTTCTCTTCATCAGAAAGGACCTGATATGCTTTGTTTATTTTCTTGAACTTTTCTTCATCTCCATCCGGTTTGTCAGGATGATATTTATGCGCAAGCTTTCGATAAGCTTTTTTTATTTCCTCTTGGGAGGCATCTTTGTTTACTCCCAGTATGTCATAATAATTTTCTTGAGACATTATTATATTACTATTTTTTCTTTAGTAACTTGTTCAAGCCCAAAAGAAGCAAAATTACTCAATATTAATATTTTAAATACCAAAAATGCTATTATCTCTGCTGGTAAATAAACTACTATTCTTAGTGCTTTAAGCCCAAAGAATATAAGGAAGAGCGTTCCTATCTCTAAACCAAAAACTAACACATTAGATAATGAATTGAGTTTTGTAATTAAAGACTCAAAAAGATAATCGCCTAGGGTTTGGGAAGGTTGAATTGGAACCCCCGTCAAGCCGGTAATCGTTTTTTTGATTCGGCTCGAAATTTTTCTCAAAATTTTTTGCTGGACTTTTTCCGGTAATTCAGAAAAAACAATGCCTTTCTGAAGATAATCTATTTTAGAACGATCTATTCTAACCTTGCTTATATGGGTAATAGCCTTATCCATTTTCATGTCAAAAGTAATTCCCGGAAACCAAATTTGAGCTAAAGATTCAGAACTTTGAAGAACTCTATCAAAAACCTTACGACCTTTTTGTTGGTTTAACCTATCTAAGTGGAAAAGGTAAAAATAAGAAATAACAGTTGCGAATATCAAAATTCCCACAAAAAGTCTAGGCACAACTTTATGAGCTACGCTAAAGAACTTAACCCTCAAAGAGTTGTTCAATTCTCCTCTCCCTCGGACTATAGCTACAACAACAAAAATAAGCAGCAACAGCAGAGCTCCCCCGAAAAAATATAATGATTGAGAGCTGGATCTATAAAGAGGAAGGAATGGAAAAATTGATAAACTTCCTTGGGCAATACCCAAAGGTATAAGAAATTTCAGGTCCTGAATAAAAAATATCTGGAGTAGGAAAACTATCAGGAAACCAAAAAGCGAACTCACAATTTTCCAGACTGCAATGCTCTCTATAAGAAGAATTTGCGAAAAGAAATGGAATATTAGGAGGCTGCATATACCTCCTAATATTCCTAATGTTGATAATTTAGCTATTTTCTTCAGAGCTGGAATCTTCATTTTGTTGAGACCCCTGATTATCGTCTTCCTTATTTTCTTCCTGTGCTTCCGATTGAGCCTGAGTTTGTGCTTGGGCACGTTTTTGCCCTTTTTGACCATATACAGACTCTCCTATTTTTTGCATAGATTGAGACAAATCTTCTGTAGCTTTCTTGATGACTTCTTTGTCATCTTCCTCAAGAGCTTCTTCTACTTTTTCTATTTTATCATTTATCTCTTCTTCTATCTCGTCAGGAACCTTTTCCTCGGCTTCGTCCAAGCTTTTTTGAGCTGAATAAATTAAGGAATTTGCCTTATTTTTTGCCTCAGCAAGCTCTTTTTTCTTTTTATCTTCTTCGGCATGCTTTTCAGCTTCTTTGCGTAGTTCTTCTACTTCTTCCTCAGAAAGGCTGGTAGTACCCTCCACTCTAACGGATTGCTCTTTACCTGTTTCTTGGTCTTTTGCAGAAACATTAAGAATTCCGTCTGCATCTATATCAAATTCAACATCTATTTGGGGAGTGCCTCGAGGGGCAGGAGGAATTCCATCCAAAACAAACCTTGCTAATTGCTCATTATCTTCAGCCATTTCTCTTTCTCCTTGTAGAACTTTAATTTCTACAGAAGTTTGGTTGTCTGTAGCAGTGGAAAAGGTTTTTGTTTCTGAAGTAGGGATTGTAGTATTTTTCGGAATCATAGTGGTAGCCACTCCTCCCATAGTTTCAATGCTCAAAGTAAGCGGGGTAACGTCCAGCAAGAGCACATCCTGAACATCACCTTGTAAAATTCCAGCTTGTGTAGCAGCTCCTATGGCAACGACTTCATCAGGGTTTATTCCTTTGTGGGGGTCCATTCCAAACAAATCAGTAACTGCCTCATTAATAGCCGGCATTCGTGTTTGCCCTCCAACAAGAATGACCTCGTCTATTTCATCTAAATCATACCCCGCACCTCTGGGAGCGTCTTCAGTGACTGTTTTTTTAGTTAATTCTATTGATTCCTCAATTAGGTCTCGTGTTAATTCTTCAAGCTTAGATCGTGTGAGTGTCATGTTCAAGTGTTTTGGCTCTTCTTCCTCATCAGCTGAAGTGATATACGGCAAGTTTATTTCAGTTTCAGGAGCTGAAGAAAGCTCATGTTTTGCCTGTTCTGCAGCTTCTTTGAGTCGCTGAAGTGCCAACTCGTCTTCAGAAAGATCTATACCTTCTTCTTTTTCATACTCTTCGGTTATGTAGTCTATTATACGATCATCAAAGTCATTACCTCCTAAGTCAGGATTACCTCCCGTCGCATTTACTTCTACAGTGTCATCCCCAACTTCAAGCACGGAAATGTCAAAAGTTCCTCCTCCCAAGTCATAAACTACTATCTTTTCATCTTTTTCTTTATTAAGTCCATAAGCAAGGGAGGCCGCAGTTGGCTCGTTGACAATCCTTTCAACTTCAAGACCGGCAATCTTTCCAGCATTCTTGGTTGCTTTTCTTTGTCCGTCATTAAAGTAAGCAGGCACAGTAATTACAGCTTTTTCAATTTCCTCTCCAAGTTTTTCTTCAGCATCAGATTTAAGCTTTTGAAGAACCATGGCAGAAATCTCTTCGGGTTTGTACCATTCATCTCCCATTTTTACTTCTACTCCCCCCTTGTCTCCTTCTCTCATTTCATATGGCATTTTATCTACCAGCTTCTGCACCTCTTCATCTTCAAACCTTCTTCCAATAAATCGCTTTACAGAAAATATTGTTTTTTCAGGATTTACAACCTTTTGACGTTTAGCTAAGTCACCAACAACTCTGTCATCAGATTTATTAAGACCTACAACAGAAGGCGTGGTTCGATTCCCTTCATGGTTTTCTAAAACTTCAGGATCGCCATCTTTTATAACGGCCATAGCTGAATTTGTGGTACCTAAATCTATACCTAAAATTTTGGACATAATTTTTGTTTTTTGATTTACTTAATTAATTTAAAAAACGACTTATTTATCCTCTTTATTTTGGCCCTTTGAAACTTTCACTTTCGCAGGCCTTAAAATCTTATCATTCATAAAATAACCTTTTTCTAAAATATCCACTACTTTATTTTCGTCCATCTCAGATTCAACTTTCGCTATCGCTTCGTGACGAGATGAATCAAACTCTTCTCCCTTTTCCGGATCTATCTCTTTAAGACCAAGGCCACTCAATGTATTAAGAAGTTGTTTTTTGATTTGTCTTACCCCTTCCTTTTTAATGGTGTCACCTTCTTTTTGAAGGCTGGCATTAAAACTATCTAAAACCGGAATTAACTCTTCTAAAAAATTCTCTTTTGCTTTTCTTCTATTTTTTTCAAACCTCTCCTCTTCTCTTTTTTTATAGTTTTCAAAATTAGCTTTTGCCTTTTTCCATCCACTTAGATATTTTTCTTGCTTTTCTAAACAGTCTTCAAGTTTTTCTTTAAGCTCTTCAAGGTTTTTGTTTTCTTTTTCGTCTTTTTTTTGTTTTTCTTGTTCCATATCAAAAATCTATTGAAGAGTTTTTTCTAAATTGCGTAAAGCATTAATGGACTTTTTGTAATCCATTGCTTTCGGTCCCACCGTGATAATCACAATATCACTATCAGGAAAACTAATCTTGTGAGCTAAAACGGCCAAAAGATCACTTTCCGTTACAGGGCTGGGGCCTATAAAATATTGAGGCCATTCTCTCTCCTTTTTCCACCAATTTTCTCGAGATCTAATTCTGTCCTTCATAAGTTCGAAGTCTTTTAAAATTTCATTAAGGTGCTTTTTATCATCCACGCTTAAATTTGCACACAATTTTCGAAGGCCCCTGTTATAAAGTCTTTCTTTTTCTGGTTCATAACATGCACTCAACACATTTAAATAATCAGCCAAGGAATTTGCTAAATGTTCAAGTATATCATCTTTGCTTTTTCGAAAATCAATATTAACCAGCTCTTCAATGTTCTTATTTTCACTTTCGCATTTTTCAATTTTGTCTACTAATTCCTCTACAAAGTCCTTATAGGCTTTGTTGGTAGGGTATCGGCCTGAAGAGGTGTGAACCTGGTCTAGGTAGCCTGAATTATCGAGAGCATTAAGTTCTCGTCGTATCATTGCCGGCTTAATACCAAAATCATAAGACTCATAAATTTTTCGGGAGGTTATGTATTCTCCACTCTCAATAAAGTCTTTTATTGCACAGTGGAGAATTTCTTTTCTTCTTTTGTCCATGGACTTTAATACGGGTTATTAATGAAGCCCGCAAGCGCCAAAACAATCACCTCTATGTCGGTTTCTAAATTATCATTATCAGTGTAGGTCGTCAAGTGATAATAATTAATTTAGGGGCATGTAACTGAACTTGTAGTAATGTTGCCGCTATTATCCACCCCAATCCTAAAGCAACTCCCTCCCGGGGAAGTCAAAACCAACCCCTTTGAGGAGCTACTGACGGCAATGTCTCCATTTGTTTTAAGAGCAGCATTTGAAGATGGTGAAACTCCTATACCCAAATTACCGGAAAAGAATCCGTCCTCCCATTTTTGAGTTGAGTTACCTAAGTCAAAAGTAGCGTTTTGGTTTGGTAAAATATTCGAGTCAAAGGTTGCTGCACTAACACGAGAAAAGGCTGTTCTTACCGTCCTTCGGAACTTTGCTCGAGGGTTACTAGTATCATATCGCATAGTCAAATAAACTTGAACAGTGTCATGGGCACCAGGATTTTGATATCTAGTTACCGAAAAGTCACTCACTTCTACATTAGTATCTGTTAGAGCAACGGGGGAAGATGTGCCTTGTTCCATATATATAATTTTGTCTTTTTCATCAAGGTAAACCTTTGTTTTGCTTAATGATGAGGAAGACATCCTCAAAACTAATGTGGAAGTGGACTGGCCTTTTTTGATATCAATCAAAGCAGAGTCTTGTACTAGTCTCTGAACAGTATTAGTGACAAAGGAAATTTGCTGATTAATTTCGTTAACTGAATTCTGACGTAAATTTATTCTTGTAAAAATCATTAACATGCTTACCAAAAAAACGGAGCTTGTTGCAAAGATAGCTATATAAATTAAGAGCTCTACAAGGGAAAAGCCTTTTTCTTTTTTGTTTTTTGTTTGGTTCATTGCCTTTTTAAAAGTTGTTCGTAATTCTATTATATCATTTATAATACAGTCTATTCTTTACCCGAAAGTCCAAGTATTCGGTTTTTGAAAATTCAATCTTATTTTTTATTTTTTCTAAAACGCTCTTTAAGTTTTCAGGAACAAAATTGAGATCAAAATGAAATATTGCTCTTGGCGTTACTATTTTCCATTCTCTTAACTTAACTTCCTCGATCACAACTTTTTTTATAACAAAAGAACTTTCCTTAAAAATATCTATTGTTTTAGAAATGTTTCTAGTCCACTCTTTTTCGGGTAAGAAATTTTTTCCCGGGGTCAGGGGCTTTTCTTTCTCTTTAAGTATTATTTTCAAAACTAAACTACCTTCTACCTTGGGAGACCTGTTTAAAATTTTACCCTTTCTGTTTATCGTATAGCATTCACCGTCGCTTTTGCATAAGACAGCCCAAAAACTGCCCTTATCAGCCTCTATTGTTACTGTCTTCCTCAACAAAGAAGAGGAAACATTAACGGACGAAACCCCGGATAGGTCAAAATTGTCAGAGGATTTATTCAAAAAATTCCAAAAAAGTATGTTATCGGGACCTAAAATAGCCAAGAGAGGACTTCTAGAAATTTTTGTAATTTCTATATTTTTTAAGATTTTATCTTTAGGGTAATAGGAGTCATTATGAATCTCAATTCTATTTATAGAAAGTGCGTTTGAGTATAAAGCCAGCCAAACTACTCCTGATATAATAAGAACAAAAAATGAAAAAATGCTTACTCTTTGTATGTTTTTAAATAAACTTTTCTTTTTAGAGGGCATTTACTCTTTAGAGATTTTTTTCTTGCCTACATATTTTTGAAGTGCTTTAGGAATTTTTATCTCCCCTTCTGAGGTTTGAAAATTTTCCATTATCGCTACCAAGGTTCTTTCAATTGCGTAAGCGGTACCGTTGAGCATGTGCATCAACCTTTTTTCGTTTCCTTCTGAATATTTTGCTTCTATACCTCTTGATTGAAAGTCAGTAGTATTGGAACAAGAATGAGTCTCTCTATATTTTTCTTGGGTTGGAATCCATGTCTCTAAGTCAAATTGACGAGCATCAGCCCAAGTCATATCTCCGGTACAAATCTCGACTACTCTGTAAGGTAAATTTAGTTTTTGCATTAACTTTTCTTGTATTTCCAGAAGAAATTCATGTTCTTCTCTAGATTTTTTTTGACTAGTAAATGAAAGCATTTCCAGTTTGTCAAATTGATGTACTCTTATAATTCCCCTTGTATCTTTACCATAAGAACCAGCCTCTCTCCTAAAACAGCTAGAAAACCCTATAAAACGCTGGGGTAAGTCTTTTTTATCTTTCGTTTCACTGAGGTTTATGGGGCCTATACTTTGTTCAGAAGAACCTACCATTTTCAAATTATCTTCGGAAATTGAAAAGGCATCGTTCTTTTTAAGAAATTGAACTTTTCCCATTTTTTTCATTATTTCAGGGCGAATCATAACCGGTGGGTTAATTGGCTTAAAACCCTTATCAAGAAGAACCTCAAAAGCAAGCTGAACAAGTCCAAATTCAAGTAAAACTGCTTCATTTTTTAAATAACGGAAACGTGAACCAGATACCTCAGAAGCTTTATGAGTGTCAATTAAGTCCAAATTTTCTCCTAGTTCCATATGATCTTTTGGATTAAAATCAAAATCAGGTTTTTCGCCAACTTTTTTCAAAACTTCATTGTCCTCTTCATCCTCCCCTTCCAATGCTTCTTCAAAGGGTATATTAGGAATTTCACTTAAAGCTTTGTTTCTTTTTTCTTTTAATTCATCGGTTTCTTTTTCTAGTTTGTGGACCTGTTTTTTCAGTACCTGGGCCTTGTTTATTAAATCTTCATTTTTTTCTTTTGAAATTTTTTCTGAAATTTCATTCTGATCCGCTCTTAAGTCATCTAGATTCTTCTTTTTGCCTCTCCATGCAGTATCAAATTTTATAAATTTTTCTACCCATTTTGGATCTACTCCCTTTTTTTGAATTCCCTCTTTAACTTTGTCGGGATTATTTCTAATGGTATTTATGTCTAGCATAATGATCTATATTTTTTGCTAATCATTTTCTTTTGTCTGGCTTTTTTCTTCTTTCTTTTCTCGTAAGTTTGTAAAGGGGATAACCTCCTTGATGGATTTTGTATCCGTTAACAAAGAGGTTAGTCTTTCTATTCCTATCCCTAAACCTGCAGCAGGAGGCATCCCGTATTCAAGAGCTTCAATATAATCTTCATCAAGGCGTGAAACCTCCTCCTTGCCTTCTCTGTAACGTTCTTCCTGTTTTTGCATTCTTTCTTTTTGTTCAAGCGGGTTGTTCAGCTCAGAAAAACCATTTACTATTTCAGTTCCTCCGGCAATTAATTGAAACCTCTCAACGAATTTTGAATCTTCTTCAGTCTCTTTTGCAAGCGGGGAAATTTCCTTTGGGTGATCTATTACAAAAACAGGTTCCTGAAGAGAGGGTCTTATATCTTTTAGAACGTCATCGATTTCTGGAGTATGTAGCTTATCCATTTTATCCGGTGCATGTTTTCGAATGAGATCTTCAAACTTTATTCTTGGCCATTCTGTCATAAAATCTATCTCTTCTCCATCTATGGTAACCTTTCCTATATTAAGCTTTCTAACAAGCTCTTTAAGCCATTCTTCAGTCTTTTTCATAAGAAACTCATAATCTTGATAGCTGCAATACAATTCCAGCATAGTAAACTCAGGATAGTGGTCTTTGTCTATACCTTCATTTCGAAAATCTTTTCCTATTTCAAATATTTTATTAAACCCTCCTACAAGTAATCTTTTCAGGTAAAGTTCGGGGGCCACTCTTAAATAGACGTCCTTATTCAAAGCATTAAAGTGTGTTTGAAATGGTTTTGCTGTAGCTCCTCCGGGAATAGGTTGTAATAT
>JBDGRM010000036.1:4710-7658 GCA_042218035.1 Candidatus Magasanikiibacteriota bacterium | reverse complement strand
AGGTGAAATGATTCCCTCATCCAAACTGAAAGCGGCTACTCCGCCCACCGGCATCCCATAACCCTGATGAGCATCAGGCATGGCAAAACTTGCTTCCTCAATACCGGGCAAAGTAGCTACGTTTGCCACTTGGTCCAAAGAGTTGTCATCTAGAATTTGGTCCAGCAAATCATCTGAAGCAAACACTCGCCCGGGAACTTCCATATCCTCCCGAAAATTTTTCGAGATTTCATAAACATTTTCTTCAATTTTTTCTAAATCTCCCCTTTTCATGAACCTTTTCATTATACCATGAAACTGAAAACCTAAAAATAAAAAGGTCAAAGTTTGACAAAAACAATAAATAATATATACTTTAAAAAGCTCTTTACTCTGGAATAAACTGAAGTTAGCTTATGATAGAAACGCTGAAAGGTATTGGTATTGGAACAATCATATTCACCCTAATAGCCCTAAGCTTAACAGCATTCATTGGAACGAATAGATGGTCTATTACCAAGAACAGCCAACACATCAAAAAGAACGGAAAGAGAATAACGAATAACTGGAAGAGGATCAAAAAGAACAGCCGAAAGATAAACAAAAAAGCCTCTAAAAGCGACCTAAAAGAGACTAAAGAAAAATTGGGTGCAAAAGCGGACACTTCCGCCTTGAGCGCAACAAAAGACTCTCTAAAAATACTTAAAACCTCTTTAAAGAACCTGAATAAAGAAATGAAAAATGAAATGAGAAAAATAAAGCTTATGCTTAAGTCTCTCAAGCATAAGCACACCAAAAAAATCACCCGCTTAGACAGAAGAGTGGGTGACAATAAGGCAAAGATAGACTCTCTTGAGCTAGAACTACTCGGAATCTCAAGTAAAGTTAATGACAAATTTGCCCGAGAGATTAAATGGTTAAAGCAAAAACATTACGGGTCACTGAAGAAGAGATGGCCCGAACTAGATTCCCTTTCTCTGGTTTGTTGCAAACCTTAATTCAAAAGGCTCGATACCCGAAAATAGGTATCGAGCCAATTTCTTTTTAAGGGAAATGCCTTTAATTTCACTTAATTGTGATAAAATAAAAAGAGACAACTAAATTAACATAAACTATCAACATAAAAATGAATTCATTCAACCCATTTAAAAATAAAGAAAAACCTCAAGAATCAGATCAAGAAGGCAAAAAAAAATCACCTGAAGCCGAACCCGAAGAAAGAGAAATGACAGAAAAAGAAATAGAAAACAAGGCAATTCATCTTGAGAAAAACATAGAAGGAGTGGGGGCTAACACAAGCTCTAAATTGGTGGAAAAACTGGGAGCTGAAAACATCAAAGACGTAATAGAGGCAGCCTCCAACAAAAAACTTCAAGAGATAGAAGGCATCGGAGAGAAGCGAGAAAACGAAATACTAGAAAGAGCCAAACAGGCAAAAGAAAGGCGAGAAAATAAAATAGAAAACCTCAAAGAGAAACTCACTAAATTCAAAACAAAGCAAGAAGCAATAGCTGAAATGGAAAAAGTAATTAATGAAGGTGAATCCAAATTTTCTAAAGCTCTTGAATACATTGGAGCAAAAGAGAAAAAAAATGAGTTAAAAAAGCTTGAAGATGAACTTCACAAAAAATTGGGTACAGCTGAATTTGAAGAGGAGGGTATATCGGAGAGAAAACTGGAATGGAAAAAAGATATATATCACGAAATGATAGAAAAGGTAGAAGAATCAGAAAATTTGGAAGATCTCTACCAAAATGAATTGGAGGAATATGAAAGAATGAAAGCTGAATACATAGGCGAAAAAACACAAAGAGCTCTTAATGAAAAAAAGTCCCTCGCCGAAGCCATGAACAAACAAGAGATCGGAAGCTCCACCTTCGAAAAAATCAAGGAAAATTGGAAAAAGCTCAGCGATTATAATTTATACAATGCACTGCCGGAAGATTGGCAACCGGAAGGATCTATCAACAAAACTATTCTAAAATTCATGTCTCTCAGAACAGCCTCGACTACCGCTCTTCTGGGAATTTCAGCCGCCACAGGAAGTTATGCAGTCGGCGGGGCAGCCTACGGCTTGAGACGAGCAATGTCAGGTGCGGGCTTTGGCTTTGGTACCTACGATATGGTCAAAAACTTCAAAGACGCAAAAGAACTTTCCGTAAGTAAAGAAGAAGTTAAAAATATGGACAACGATGAATTGGAAGAAAAAATGAACCAACTGACGATGAAAGCCTCAATAGAAGGAAAAAGACCAGCCCAGGAAGAAAGTTACAGAATACTCAGGAAAGAATACAAAAATAGAGCCGAAGAAAGCGGGCAAGTTACCCTTTCAAGTGAAACACAAAAAGAAATTAACAAAGCAATGCAAGAAAAAGCCGAAGAAATAAACAAAATAGACAAAACAGCCCTCAGCGCCGGAATTACAGCAGGAACTTTAACCGCCACTCTGCTCCCTACGGCAGTTCAAAAGTCACTAGATCAAGTACCTGACATGGGTGCAACCGAATTCCTTAGTGGATTTTTAGAAGAAAACGAAAAAGCTTATGAAGAAGTGGCTCAGAAAATAGAAGAGGCTACAGGACAAAAGCCCGAAAATCCTGAAAGGGCCGCCCAGAAAATGCAAGATATTCAAAATAAAACCACTACAATTTCTAAGGATACACTTGAAAAAGCCCAGCAAAAACCCGGGGTGTCCGAAGAGACGCTTGAGACCGCAAAAGAAGGTCTTGTCGAAAAAGAAGAAAAGAAAACTCCATTAGTAATAAAAGATAAAAATAATTTCGATTATAAGGCTTATGAAACCAAAGCCGAAAGGGTAATTGAATACATTAAAGAAAATGCCCCTGAAGATACTCAAATAAAAATACCGGAATCTTTTGCCGACAAGGGCCTTGTCAACAAAGGTGAAAGCATGTTTGAGTTCATCTCTGAAACCACTGAACAAGAACCATCAACTCAGACGAGCAAAA
>JBDGRM010000036.1:0-4700 GCA_042218035.1 Candidatus Magasanikiibacteriota bacterium | reverse complement strand
GGACTGGGATAAATTGCAAATAAACGGCTATTTCGATGATATGTTTGAGTTTCCCACTGAAAAAGCTAAAGCAATAACTACAGTTGAAAAAGGATCTAACCTCTGGGACAGCGCTCAGAAAATGGTGAAGTCAGGAGATATTACTGAAAAACAGTTTAAAGAAGCATGGAGCTCAAAAGCTTCTCAAGTTGAGCTACCAAGTGGTAAAACAGTTCACATTTCAGAAGTTGGCCTCACCCACGAAGGTGACCAACTCGCCTTTATTCCGGCAAGTGAAGATACTCCAGCCCACTTCAAAGTAACCGACTACCCAAAAGATGAACTTAACCTCGGCTCCAACAAAGAATTGGTGAAAGCCTTTGAAAAATCAGACAAAGACATTCCTCAATGGCTACGAAAAGCCGAAGACATACCTGAAGAGATAAAATTAGAAAAACAAAATTCAGTCCCTATAAATATAATCGAACCTGAAGTAGAAATAGACAGCCCCGAAACCACAGCACGACAAATAGAAGAAGTGTTTTCGGAAAAAGCCGGGAAAACCAAGGAAGAAATTTCTAAAAAAGCAAAAGATTACTTAGTTCATTACCAAAATGAAGGAACAGCAATAAAAAAAGAAGAAGCAAGAGAATGGTTATCTAAAAACATAAGCCCGGATGAAATAGCTGGAAACGAAGATTTAAAAGCAACCATGAAAAAAATTTACTCCCGAGAGCTTTACGACAAAGTAACAGGTGGCTTTAGGGGTATATTTGAAACATCGGAAAAAGAAACATTAACAAATTTAGCTCAAACCTTCGAACTAAAAAAAGACAATGCAGGTTTGTTTTCTGAGTGGGTAAAAAGTTCACGCGGACTGGACGAAGAAGGCTTGTCCGAATTTTTCAACCCGAAAAGCGGGGAGCTCAACCCTCAATCATTCCAGGAAAAAATTGAAGAGTTTAGGCAAATGTCACAAAAACAGTCTCCCCCCGCAAAAACCCAATGGGTTCCCAGAAGCATCGAATTTCAAAACCCTCAAAGGGAAGAGTTTGAAAAAATTTTAAATGCCCGAAAAACAAAAGAGGGTTACCAGTTAGACATAAACGGTGACGGAAAAAGTGACTTAAAAATAGATTCTCGCAAAGGTCTGAATGCAAAGAAAAGGTTAAAGCAAATGCTTAAAGGAGAAAGGACAATGAAAATAGGATATGCCCCAGAAATACAGACGATGTTAGAAGACCAAACCAGCCAAACAGCAGAAGAAGCAACCCAAGAACAGAAAAAGGTAAGCAACCCGGAAGAACCAACGGAAACTGCTGAAAACGAAAAAGCTGAAGGACAGGAAAAATCAACGAAAAAAACTAAAAAACCGAAACAAGAAACGATGAAGAAGGAACCACAAAATGAACAAGTGAAAAACAAAGAAAGTATACCGCAAGAACCAAAAAGACAAATATTAGAACAAAAAGACTTTCACCAAACCGGAGACGGCTGGATAAAGCCCGAAGGTAAGAAATTTAAAAATGTTGAATTCAAAATAGAAACAGATAATAATTCAACTACTATAGAAACAAAAGGGTTTATCAAAGGGTTTGAACCTGAAGACTGGCTCTCTAAAGAGTGGGATTCAGTAATTAAAAAAGCCCTTAAAAACCCGGATACTCGAGTTCCCGTATTAAGAGACAAGATAAAACTACACCTTAGAAGTCTAGCAACCGACATTGAGATACTTGAAAGATTACCTGAAAGTTCCCAACCAAAAGAGGTGATGAAAAATCAAATAAAAAAACAAATAGAAAGCATTGAAGGGAGAATTGATGAAATTAGCGAACTAGAAGATATAGTGAAAGAAAATACAAAGCTATACGAAATAGCTCAATAAATAAATCTTAAATTAAATAATAAAAACTAAAATGACTCAAATACCTCTTACACAAGCAAACATAATTAACATCCTTGGAATAGAATCTTTACCTGAAGAGCAAAAAATTAAAATAGTAGAAAACGCTCTCGAACTAATCGATACTAGAACTATTACCCGTGTAGTTAAACAATTAGACGAAGAGAAAACAGAAAAATTTGCTGACTTGATGGAACAAGAAAATATAGAAGAAACTCAAAAGCTACTAAAAGAAGAAGGCATAAACCTTCTTGAAATAACGAGAGAAGAAGTTGAAAAGCTAAAAAAAGAATTTAAAAGTATAGCCGAAACCCCCTAAACATCTAAAATTACCGTAGCTTGAAGCTTTTCATTCTCCCTTTTTATCTCAACCTCATGATGGCTGACAGCTTTTATGTCTTTGTCAAATTCATCCACCTCAACTCCGGAAACATGGGCTTTTACTTTAGTGGGAGAGATCTTTAGTATTTTAGCTCGGGGAAAAATTTTATTGTAAGTATCACAAAGAGTTACCAGCTCACTCAAAAAATTTACAAAAAGTTTTTTCGTGTCTTTTGCTTGTAAACTTATTTTTTGAAACCCCCGTATATATTTCAATCTTTTATCCACCTTTTCATACATTACACTTGCCAGCCCGTAAGCTCCATTCATAAAAAGCTCTTCTAAGTCTTTACCGTATACTCTGAGGCGTAGATCGGCCGTATGTGGAATTATTTGGTATCTTTTCATATTTGTAGAATCTAGAATATAGAATTTAGAATTTAGAATATAGAGTTTAGAGTAGAGAGAAAACAATCCTTCCTGAGAGAAGCTCTCGCAGGCAGTTTGAGCTTGGTATCGCCGATGAGGCGACTCAAACTGCTGAGAGGGCAGACCGCCAGCTGTCGCTGGAACAGCTGGACGGGTCGGTTCTCTCACGGAAGGGTTGTTTGTGGAAACAAAACCCTAATTAATCTCCATACAATTTTTCCAACTTCGACTCTACTACATCAATATCACTCCATTTAATTTTCCCTTCATCCGTATACATATAATCCTGGGCTCCTATTCCGGTTATAACCACAAAATCACCCTCCTTTGCTAAATAAATTGCTCTCGCTATTGCCTCTTCTCTGTCAACAAAATCAAGAACTCTAGAAGGTCTTTCTTCGGCCTCACTTATTCCATCCTTTATATCATCAATTATTTCTTCGGGGTCTTCTTCATAAGGATCTTCACTTGTAAGAATAATCACATCACCATAATCTGCAGCAATTTTTCCAAATTCAGCCCTTTTCCATTTGTCCCTTCCTCCACCAGCGGATCCAAAAACGCATATGAGTCTAGAGTTGTCTTTAAATTCAGGATAATCATAAACACTTCTGTAAACCTCACGCATAGACTTGGGAGTATGGGCATAATCTACTATTACGGAAAACGGCTCAGCTTGAACAAATTCCATTCTCCCTTCAACACCTTCAAAATCACCAATTGCAGATTCAATTACTTCTAAAGGTACATCACATAATTTTGCCAACCGATAAGCAGCAGCAACATTTTCAACATTAAAATCAGCTTCTAGCCATCTTAAGTCATTTTTCTCTTTTATTCTTCTGACCATTTGAAAAACATCATCCTTGCTGAACGTCAAGATCTTACTACCCTCTACATCCTTCGCAACATCTCTAAAGTATGGAGCATCATCATCTTCCTCATTAATAACAAAGTATTTTTTACGACTTCTAGATTGCTTTAAATAACGGAAGAAACTGAGCTTAGCCTCTCGGTAGGCTTCATAAGACCCGTGGGCTTCCAAGTGCTCGGGGTGAAGATTAAGAAAAACACCTACATTCCAATCTATAAACTTATGCCTGTGTTGTACACAACCTTCTGAAGTAACTTCTAAAATAACGTACTTAACTGACTCATCTTTTGCTCTTTTTAAAAATTTCTGCAAGCGACCTCTTCCGGGCATCGTATTGGTAACCTCTTTCTCCAATTCTTTTCCGGCTATATTTTTTTCTGAAGATGAATAATAAGCTACGGACTCATCATTTTCTTCAAGGATTTTCGCCAACAATTCAACAGTACTTGACTTACCTTTAGTACCGGTAATACCAATAACAAACAAGTCTTTACTGGGCCTTCCATACCAAATATTCGAACCCCAAGCCCAAAACCAGTGATAAATACTCTTCAAAAAACTCATTTTACTTTGAAGAAATTATTTTAAGAGCTTCTTTTAATCTTGGCTCAAAACCCTGAGGCTCTTTACCGAGTTCTCCGATCGCCTCTTTTGCCTCTTTTTTATTATAACCTAAGCTAATCAAGGCCTCTCTCAAATCTTTATCTACATCAATAGTCTCAGCTACATCCTCTGCACCGGACAAGCTCAGCTCGTTGTGTAATTCCAGAATCAATCTTTCAGCAGTCTTTTCTCCAATACCACTCGCTCCTGTAAGAAAATCACTCTTTTTTTCAACTATAGCTGACATAATCCTCTCAGGCTCATCTAAGTCAAGAAGGCCTAAAGCGGTCTTCGGCCCAATACCGGAAACGCCTATCAGCATATCGAAAAGGTGTCTTGTTTTCTTTTCCAAAAATCCGTATAACTCAAGATCAGTTTCTCTCACATACAGGAAAGAAAACATTTTTACCTCTTCCCCTATAGGAGGCATGGATCTCACGGCGCTCTCGTGAGTTAAAACCTTAAAACCGAAACTACCTGTCTTAATTACTACATAATCTTCAGTTTTTTCTTCAACTTTTCCTTCTATATTATGAATCATAAATCTTTCTTATTATACAAATTATAAAATAAAACTTACAATAAAAGCTG
>JBDGRM010000035.1:0-4226 GCA_042218035.1 Candidatus Magasanikiibacteriota bacterium | reverse complement strand
GGAATGAGGGAGTTTTTAATGGCGATCCGAGCTGGGCTTCTGTTAATGGTTGTAAGGTAGGACAATGTTTGGATTTTGATGGGAGTGGGGATTATATTTCAGTTCAGCATTCAGGAGGCTTTTTTTCTGACATGAATAAAATTTCCATTTCTTTTTGGGCTAAATGGGATTCTTTTAATAGTTGGAGCAGAATAATTGATTTTGGCAGTAGTGGGGGTAGTAATGGTGCTGTCCTTGTAGCAAATGAGTCAGGAGGTAATGATTTTATTTTTGAGATAAGAGATTCTTCAGGGAGTTCCTTGGGAAAGTGTGAAGTTGTAGATGGAATAAAAAAAGATGAATGGATTTATTGGGTAGCTGTGTGGACTGAGGGGGAGCAGAAGGTTTATAAAGATGGAACGCTTGTTAAAACTTGTAACTTTGCCGGTTCATGGTCAAGTATATCTGAGCCCAATAAATGGTTTGGCAAGTCTAATTGGAGCGGTGATGATTTTTATAACGGAAAGATTGATGAAATGAGAATTTATAACAAAGCCTTGAGTTCGAGCACTATAAAAGAAATTTATAACACGACAAAGTAATCAGGATTCATTCAATAGTCCATTTCAAAGGTTAAAGCTCAAAAGGAATGAATTATATTAAGGACTACCGCAAGGGCAGGCAAAGAACAGTTCAACTTCTGTGTCGTTGTGATTCGCTGTAATCCAACACCACTCATCTTCACTCCTTGAATTTGAACTTTTCTTAACCTGTTGAATGGATTCTGATCAAAGTCACTCAGTGGCCGATCGCGATCGGATTAAACCCTCACTGCTTTTTGATCTTGCTTCGCTGGACAGCTGTCTCTGTGTCACTTCTTCAAGCGGTATGGCTTCAGTCAATACTTGATCTTGCTTCTTTGAAGGCTTTCTGAAGGGTTCTGGCCAAAACCTCTAGTAGTTTATTTTTTTAGAATCAAACAAATAAAAAGGAATGTTTTGTTACTTCAACCATAGTTGTTAATTTTAAATTACTGGTTACAGGTTACTGGCTACTAAAAACTAATTCTTTATCCTAAATTTAAATCCTTAGTACTTAGCCCTTAGTTCTTAGTCCTATTATATTATGAAAAGTTTAAAAAACTACTTAAATAGATTTGTCTCTGATGAATCTGGCCAATCTTTGATTGAGATTCTTATTGCTTTGTCCATCGGAGCTATATTAATAGGGGCAGCGAGTTCTGCAGTGGTTTTGGTCCTGCAGTCCGGCGAGACCTCTCAAAGACAGCAGACTGCAACTTCCTTGGCCCAAAGTTACTTACAAAAAGTCAGAACATTGGCCCGTTCTGACTGGAGCAGTATTTATGACTTAAAGAAGACGTCAAGTACAAAATATTTTTTAGAGGCTAGCAGCTCTCAGACTATGGCAGTGGAGGGGGTTGAGGGTGTGCTGGGTAATGATATCAGAGGGGGTTTGGTGGGTTACTGGCAACTGGATGAAGCTACCAGTTCAGTGAGCTTTGATGATACCTCGAAAGAAAATAATGGTTCTTACATTAATAAACCCTCTAGACCCACTTCAAGTAATTGTGCGGCTGGACGTTGTATTGATTTTAATGGAACTGATGAACGTGCAGAGATAAGTGATGATAGCTCTTTGGACTTTGTAGACGGAGATGATTTTACAATAACCGGTTGGTTTCGAAGAGACTCATTCAGTAGTGATGATGCACTTGTGGCTAAGATGGAAAATGTATTTGGGTCGGGTTCCGGTTACGGCATAGCTATAGGAGGCTCAGATGATAAAATGGAATTTAGAGTAGGGGACGGAACGGACTCTTTTCAACTTGAATCCTCCTCCGTTTTTGATTCTAGTGAGTGGCACCATTTTGCTGTGGTCTGGGATGATGATTCAACTTCTACTACTGAGATCTATATCGACGGGGAAGATGATAATGCTGTAAGGTCCGGAACTCAATCGAGTGTGGGGGATGTTTCAAATTCTGAAGAGTTGCATCTGGCAAGCGAATCCGATGATGGTATTCACTTTGATGGTGCGTTGGATGATATAAGAGTTTACAATACAAAATTGAGCTCAAAAGATATTGAAAATTTGCATAATTCACCTGTTTTCAAGCGGTATTTCTTTGTAAATAACGTGTGCCGGACTGATGGGTCAAGTTATGCCTTGAGGGGTGCTGCTCCTTGTGGGGCTGGTGAAAAGAAGGACCCTTCTACACAACTGATTAATACTGCAGTTCAGTGGAGCTCAGAAGGTAAGGTTGAATTAGACAGTTATATAATAAGATGGAGTAATGAAGTTTATCAGCAGACAGACTGGTCGGGTCAGGTGGGGGTAGAGGGGCCCGTGGAAGACTCTACAAATGATTTCACTACCTCTACCAATGTCGTTACCTCTACAGGTAAGATTAAAGTTCAGCTTCCATAATTTTATAAATTATTTTTATAATAAAAATTATGAAAGGTTTTGAAGAGTCAAATTTTCATAAAAAAGTTGAAAGAGATATTCAGCGACTGGAGAGCGAAATAAAATCGAACAAAAAAGAAAGGTCTGACTTGAAAAAGGAAGAGTTGATAAAAAAATCATTTCAGTCAGCTTCCTCGCAAAGGACGGAAAAGAGAGAAGTAGACTATACAGACAAAAAAGAAGAGGGAGGAGAGAAAAAGAACAAAAGTGAAGGATTTAGTGAAGAGATATTACCGGAATATATAGAGGAGGATGAGAGTACAAATCAAGACGTTGAATTAGTGGTGGAAAAATTGATAGATTTGGTTTTTCATAAAGGGATATTTTATGCATTAAGAAAGTCTAAAGAGTACCCTCCTTTTATTCAAGATGCTTTTCATGATGCTCTTGTTGAGAAATTAGTTCCTATTTTGGAGGAGCGGGATATTATTTAACCAAAACCCACCCAGAATCCATTCAATAGGCTATTCAAAGATTTAAAAGTAATGAATGGATTTAGTTAAGGCCCTACCCCAAGGGCAGTCAAACAGCAGGCCATCTTTCCGGTCATTCGTCAGGGTAGTATGATGTACAACCCTTCCTCTTTTTCGGAAATTTGACGGAACTGTTTAACTGTTGAATGGATTCTGACGTTGTTGTTATTTAGAAGATTTTTGTTTTTCTTTTCAAGCAGTATTCCAATACAGCTTTCAGTCACTTCTTGAACTTGCTTAACTGAAAGCTTTCTGAGAAGATTCCGGTTGAATATTTATTTAGACATAATTACCCCGAGGAAGGTTTTAGTTGATGGTGGGAGCCACTGATTTCAAAGTGAATTTCTACGGTCATTTTATAGATGATAAAATAATAGGTGGGTAGGGTGAGTTGTTTCTCAAGAAAGTTGGTGTTTTTGCTCTTGTTTGTTTACTTTGGAAAGAGTTTTTTGTTTTAATCGTTTTTAGGGTTTTTGTTTGTTGCGTATTTTTCATTTGGGTTGCCTTTTTAGACTTGCTTTTTACTGAATTATTACTAAATAGTCTTAAAAGATGACTCTTATTTTTAAATTATCTATATTGGCAATACTCATTGTAAGTGCAGTTGCGGGCTTTTTTTGGTGGAAGAGAAGGAGGCGCCTTTCCGTTAGGCAAAAACTAAAAAGAAAATTGTTATTGGTTCGGTTGGCTGACTTCCAAGAAGATAAAGACTCAAATCCGGTGCAGGAAATTTCGAAAATGGAGAGTTTATTTAATACGGTAGCAAAATTTGAGGAACCGATTGTTTTCGAGGCAGCAGTTTCTTATCTTGAAGAGGAGATTGCTTTTTACGTTTCAGTTCCTACTGAATATTTGGAACCTTTTATAAGCCAGGTTCATTCTTTGTGGGAAAGATCTTTAGTAGAGGAGGTGGGAGATTACAATGCCTTTAATAGTGAGGGTGCTTCTTTAGTAGGTGAGGTCTCTCAGGAAGATAATTTCAGTATACCTATTAAAACTTATGAAAATTTAGAATCTGATACTTTTACACCTATTTTAGGTGGATTATCGAATCTTGAAGATCTTGGTGAGGCAGGATCTTTACAAGTTATTATCAAGCCTGCCACTAATCAATATAAGGGTAAGATTAACAGAGATTTAAAAGATTTAAGAGAGGGAGAGAGTATAAGAAGTGAGTCCGGTTTTGTTAATTTTATTGTTTCAGCTGTAGAGAGTTTTTTCAGCGTTCTTGCTTATATTTTCAAAGCTTTTCATAGTCACCCTAAAAAGAAAAAAAATAATAAAGAC
>JBDGRM010000034.1:6820-11203 GCA_042218035.1 Candidatus Magasanikiibacteriota bacterium | reverse complement strand
TTTCACTAAGGACGGCTTCCCACGTTTCTTCTTTATTCATAAAAATAAAATCTTCTTATTTTTATTTCGACCTTTTAAAGCTGGAGAAGTTATTGATAAAATTAATTTCAGAATTAAAGTATAAAAATCTTATCTATTTTTAATGTTAATTCCATGAGTATAATTTTCAATATTGAGGTAACCCCTCTTTTGTGATTTAATTGTTAACAAACTGTTGAAAACGTATATGATTTTTTAAGTAGAATGTAACAGGTATAAACTTAATGAATTCGTTATTCGTTAAAAAGAAACCTAAAGGAAGTCAAGATAAATCTCCTCTCATTATCGTTTCAAAAGACGTATCAAAAAAAGCTACAAAGAGAAATTTAATAAAACGCCGTATTAGAGGGGTTTTCAGAGACTTTATTGAAAGTGATAATTATGATTACACCGTAATAGTCAATCCTGAAGCTGAAAATTTTTCTTTTTGGGAACTAAAAAATGAAATTGAACAACAAATTAAATGACTTGTATTTAAAAGTAATTTAACAATTTTAGTAATCCACTGTTTAAATATATAAAATGTTTTCTTTTATAGTAGAAGCTTATAACTTCTTGTTTTATAACCCTATTTTTGAAGCTCTGGTTTTTATTTACCAAAACCTGAGCTTTTCCAGTTTAGGTTTTTCAATCTTAATTTTAACGGTAGGAATTAGAATTATACTTTTCCCGCTTTTTTATAAAAGTGCGAAATCTCAAGCAATAATGAAGAAAATAAGGCCTAAAATTAAAGCCATAAAAGAAGAGTATAAAGACAATAAAGAAAAACAAGCTGAAAAATTAATGGAACTGTACAAAAAATACGGTTTCAATCCATTTTCGAGCTTTTT
Organism: Candidatus Magasanikiibacteriota bacterium; assembly: GCA_042218035.1. Lineage (GTDB taxonomy): Bacteria > Patescibacteriota > Minisyncoccia > UBA6257 > GWB1-50-10 > JBDGRM01. Next base: position 10,334 of record JBDGRM010000034.1, on the reverse strand, counting down.
AGTTTTATTAATCCAATTACCTGTTTTTATTGCTTTATTTAGAATATTTAGAAATAGCGACTTGCTTACAGAAACGTTTTCCAACTTAACTTTTTTAGGAGTAATTAACCTTACCTCGAGTAGCATCATTCTCGCTTTGGGTGTAGCTGTGATTCAATACTTTCAAAGCAAGGTTTCACTCTCAAACGACGATTCTTCGAATAATTCGGATTCTTCTCCTATGGCAGGATTTCAGTCAAAACTGAAATATATCCTCCCCCCGATATCTTTCATGGTGTTAGTGAATCTCCCATCCGCTTTAGCTCTTTACTGGGGTACCTCTACAATTTTTTCTTTAGGACAGCAAGTTTATATTAAAAAAAAGATCGATCAAATGGATTTTTCAGCAGAGGAAGAAATAGAAATTAAAGAAGATCAGAACAAAGAGAATAACTCGGAACACAAAAAAGAAAACAAATCCGATAACTAACCATTTTTACTTTTGTGTACTACACTTTTATATACTACAAAACGGTAATCCGTAATTAGAGATTCAGTAATCTACTGATTTATTCGTTCTTAATTCTCCGACCAATGATTACTGGTAGCTAGTCTAACTTTGACTTAACCCTCCTTGCTTTAGTACCATTTCTTGAAGTGACGAGAAGATTTTTAATTTAAGAAATGGAAAAATGAAAGATTTTATTCCGAAAGTTGAAAAAATGGTAAAATTAATGGGTTTTGATGAAGAAGATATAGAGATTAAAACCGAGGAGGAGCATGACAAAATTTCTCTTTTTATAGATGATGAAGCTGTCAGAGGAGATAATACTGCTGAAATACTGAAAAGCTTTAACCATATAATTAATTACATGCTTAAAAGTGAGGACAAATCCCATTGTGTAGTGGACCTTAATTATTACCGTAAAGAACGAGAAAGATTAATAGTAGAGTTAGCTCGAACTGCAGCTCGTAAAGCCACAGTAAAAGAAGAGGAAATTGAATTACCCCCTATGAATTCTTATGAAAGAAGGCTTGTTCATATGGAACTGAAAACCCACCCTGAACTAACTACTGAAAGTGAAGGAAAAGGTAAAGACAGAAGAGTAGTTATAAAAAGAATACAAGAAGAAACTTAATTTCTATTGATTTAAGCTAGGAAGGGTAATTTTATATAAACCTTTATCATAGCGATTTATAAAGTATAAATTACCCTTTCTGTATAGAGGGTTTTTAATATCCAGTTTTCTAAATCGGGAATCATTACCTCCCCCGATAACTTTTTTTATTTTGCTCGTTTTTTTATTGATTTTGTAAATTCCGTCGTTCGTAAAGAATTTGCGCTTGTAATAATCCTCGGGTAAGCTGAACTTATCTCCTGGATTTATATTTTGAGGAGCTCCGCAAAAAATTAATTTTTCTGAATTTACACATTTTGAAGGGAGCGAATTAAAGAATACAGGGATGATATTTTGAAAGTCCCTGTTTAACACTTGGAAACCTTCTTGGTTTGAATATTGAAAAACAATGTTATTATCTTCAGACCATTTTTGGACGAGACCGGAAACCCCTTTTAAAGAAAGTTCTAACTTTTTAGTGTTCATATTAATTTTCCAAACTCTACTGTCATAAAAACTCGCAGACCGTTCTTTTACTATTAATTCAGTAGAGGTTACCATCTCAATGCGTGTATCTCTCATACGGAAATCAGAAACTATTTTTTCGTAACTCACATCCCGCCCCTTTATAGTCAAGGATTTCAAATTAATTTTTCCAAGAGTTAGGTTTTTGCCGTTTTTTATAATTCCTATGAGATAGTCTCCTTTTTCACTCCAAGTTACTTTTTCAATCTTTTCAGGAAGCGGCCTCCATACCTTATCTTTTGTATCGAAAATCATCCAACTAGGATTATTTGGGTTTCCATGAGCAACAAGTATATTTTTATTTTTTGGGCTTTTTTCTATAGAATTTAGAGCATTTAAAGAGTTGTTTGAAATTTTCTTATCCTCTTCTTTTTTGTTAGCTGAAAATATTTTTCCATCTGATCTTATGTAAAATATCCTGCCTGCTTTGTTAGTCCAAAAATCAAATACTTTACTTTTATTATCAGACACCTTCTTAACAGTAATCCCTTCAACCTTTTTCTTAGATTTTTTTTGACCACCTTCTTTCTGTTTCGGAACGGTAGAGGTAGGGGCGGGTTTGGGACCTTTAGCGGTTTCGGGAGATTTAGAAATAAAAGTCCAGAACCAATAAATTCCCAGGCCTAATATAATTACAATTACTGATATAATTATTGTTTTGTATATATTTATTTTCATAAATTATTTACCAGGACATCTCTTTAAACCCGTAAGGTCTATAGATTTGTTAGTCCACCTTGGTTCAGCTCCTGCATCAGCGGGAGGTACCGCATAGACTGAATATATCGCACACTTAGCCTTCAAACTACGATTAGGAGAACTTCCTAGATTGCCACCATTTTCCCCGGGATTACCCTTTTTGGGGTAATAAACCCACCTAGCCACCTTACTAACCTTCCAATCATTTTCAAACCACTCAACATCTAATGTTTTTGAAAACCAACCTTTTTGGCCAACAAAGCTGTCACCCGGTGAAGGGTCTGGACCACACCCGCCAGCTCCTCCTTGATTACACCCTGGAACATCAAAATTGCTTGGCGGAGATTCCCCAACATCCTCTAAAGTGTCGCAAGAGTCCATAAGATCAGTATTGCAAACTCTTGTATTACCTTTTAATCTGCAACACTCGGCTGATGTTGAAGTTGGGTAAGGGAAAGGGTCGGACTCACCACAAGGGCTTAAATTTTCACCTTGAGGACTAGAACAAAGAGGAGCGGCTTTATTCACTGGAGCTTTCGGAACAGAAGGACTTTCCAAATTTACTAATTGGGGATTAATCGTTCTCAAGAGTATAAAAGCTCCTAAGAGAAGTCCGAACCCCCACAAGGCCGAAGTAATGTAATCCTTTGCCTGACTCATTCTGCTCTTACTTCCTCCTGCAAGAGACCAGTAAAAACCTCCGATCACCACCAACCCTACAGCCGCTATTGCTGCTAACCCTAATGCTGTATTGTATAAAGAGTTTATATAACCCCCTATGCTTGTAGGCGTATTACCTTCTGAAATAGGAGATATACCTACTTCGACTGCAAGACTTTTTTTAGGAACAGATAAAGATAATAAGATTAGTATATATAAAATTTTATCCAGATTTTTCATATTTTTTATTTTATTTCAAATAGAACTCTTTCTTCTATCACTTCCATTTTTGTTTTTTGATTGGATACTATACTGCTTACCAAAATCCTTTTACCGGACAACTGATTGTCACTTGATAGATCTAAATTTAACTTATTTGTGGTATTATTTTGAGTTTCACCGTTAATTTTCCAGTAAAAAGAAAGGTTTTCAAAAGAACTCACATCAAAAAAATAAGGTACAGCTGTTAATTTTATTTTTTCTCCGGGTTTTAATAAAGTACGGTCCTCTGCTGAGGATCTGATAACTACTTC
>JBDGRM010000034.1:3337-6810 GCA_042218035.1 Candidatus Magasanikiibacteriota bacterium | reverse complement strand
TTTATTTTAGCACTACCTTCTATTGTCTCTCCGTTTTTTATTGCCTCCACTCTTATAAATTGACTGCTTCCTTCGAAATTACTCATATCAACTTTTATTTCTTTTAAGTCCACCCCTTTCTTATAAAGATTGCCATCTACAAACCACCTGTATTCAATGTTTTCGTTTTGTACAAAACTACCGTTTTTTAGATAAGTTGCAGATACCAGTATATCTGACTGTTCAGTAGCTTTAGCTTTACCTCTATAGTCGGAAGGGTAAAAATTAAGCGCTTTCCAGGTAAGAACCAGTTTAGAATTTTTTTGAGCACTAACCTTATTTGTGAATGCAAAGGTTAATAGAAAAACGACAAAGAAAAACAAGATAAACAAAGAAAAGTATGTGATGTTCCTTTTTAATTTTTTATTCGTCATTTTCTTTTTTTCTATTAACCTCCTTATTGTGAATGTAAACTTCTATTACAAAAGCAAGTGAACAGGTAGGAACCCAAGGCAGCAAGTTGCTAATTTGCTTTGTAAACTGCCTCTCGATACTTGTTGCTCTGGAACCTCCTTTCATTTTCAACCATGCTGTAGTGGCCAGACTTGTAGCTCCCTGTAAAAAAGTTGCTATTGGCCACAAAAAACCACTTAAATCAAGAAGGGCAGACAATACATCTATTGCAAAGATAAACAATAAACCAATTACTATTTCAGATATTCTGAATGCACTCATCTATTCTAATTCTAACATTTGTTCTGGATCCGTTGTTATTATTTGATCCTCGGTATAGGAAGCTACCACTTTCATAGCAACATGTTTGAGACCTACAAAGAATAGACCTTCTCCTACGTCAGCCTCTAACAAGAAGTTCTTTTCAGCCTCGGTTAACCCAAAAGTATCTGACAGAGATTCTATACTCAAAGGTGCTTGCTTCATAAGCAACTGCATTGCTGAATTTGAAATTATCGGTTTTCCATACTCGGAATTAAGAAAATCTTCTACGTCTTGAGTAATAGTTGTTACTCCCAGGTGGTATTTTCTTGCTCTTTTAACGAGACTGAAAAGAAAGGAAGCACTACTTTGATGTTTCATCATCCACCAGGCCTCATCTATTAATAGAATCCTTTTTTGCAGATCAGAACTTACTAGGTTCCAAATGAAGTTTAATACTATATACATAGCTATGGGTCGCAATTCTTCTTCTAGGTCCCGTATAGAGAAGACTATAAATCTATTACCTATGTCTATATTCGTAGGCTCATTAGTAAAGCCGGCATAACTACCTTCTACGTATTTATTGAGACGGGTAGCCATTTTCGACCCTCCTTCCGTATTTTCAAGAACAGTTTGTAAATCTTCTAATAATGGAGGATTCATTTCTTCCCGAGAGATGTTTCCAAAATTTTCTGGAGTAATATCCCGCGCTTCATATGTTTGGGTTATAGCTTTATCTAAAAGGGCATCCTCTTCAGGTGTTATTTCCCCTAGCATTAATTTAATTAAACCTGTAAGATTGAGAATATGAGAGCGAAAAACGTTTTCCGGGTCTTCATCCTCGGGTACTATAGGTATATCAAAAGGGTTAATATTTTCATCGGAAGTTAAAGAAATATTAAAAAAAGTACCCCCCACTGCATTAGCAAGGCTTTTGTATTCGTTTTCGGGGTCTATTACTAAGACATCAGTACCCATCATCATAGAACGAAGTATTTCTAATTTGGCAGCGTATGATTTTCCTGCCCCGGAAGTTGCAAATATAACCGAATTGGCGTTTTCAAGGTTAAACCTATCGAATATAACAAGAGTGTTGTTATGCATATTGACTCCATATAAAATCCCTTCTTCTGAGGTTAAATCAGGCGATACGAATGGAAAGAGGGAAGAGGCTGGGCCGGTGTTGAGAGGTGTATTTATTGAAAGTTCGTCTTGAGAGATTGGAAGAGTTGATTTAAAGCCTTCAAGCTGCCTGAAAAGAGCAGGTTTTATATAAACCATTTTACTCTCTAACTCAGACTCTATCTTTTGTTCAAGTTCTTCAAGTTCTTCTTGGGTTGAACCATAAATTGTAATGTATACGCCTACGTTAAAAAGTTTATCGGTTCCTTGTCTAAGAGAATCTCTTAATTTTTCAATATCATTTCTTGCAGTTTCAAGTTTTGGGTCTCTTATTAAACCTTTTTCCCTTCTTTCTGATATTTCAGACTCAACTTCAACCAATTTTTTTTGAAGATTTTTCATAGCGCGAGAAGTATTCATAGGATGGACGAATATTGAAATATCCATCATTTCAGCCATATTTATTATTGAGGAAAACCAACCACTCGAAAGATAGCGTGGATAAGTAAACACAAAGAATGTTTTTGCGTAGTAATCTTCCAACTCTATATAATCACTACTTTCTTCCAGGCCAGTTGGGGCTATGATGTTCTTTAAATCCTCCTCAGAAGGTTTATATGGTTTTGGAAATTTAATTTCATCTGACATTTGTTTATTTTCTGTTAGATGTATATGGAATTTCTTCCCCTTTCTTTTCTATCAATTCAGGGTTGTATAAATTATAAAAGAGTTCTGTTAATTCATCATCTTCTAAAGTCCTTACTCTTAATCCTATTCTTTCTAAACCTGAAATGACCTGATCAACCCTATAATTTAGTTGTTGGATCATTTCTTCCATACTCTCATCATCATTATTATTACTTTTATTACTTTGAAAAAAACCTAAAATTCCACTTTTTACGTCTTCAACATCCATTCCGCTGTCATATGAAACCACTAGAAAGAAATTTTTATTTATTATGGGGTTGTTTTCAACAAAAGAACTAACGAACTCAACATATTCGCTTATTTGAGTTTTGAGTAACTCATTTTCCTCTTCTTTTTCTCGTTTTTTTACTTTTTCTATATAGTTTTTTATATTCACTTTTCTGGAGTGAATGAAAAATTGTACTCTAAAGTCAAGATCATTTAGAAAGCTTTGAAAGTTGTTCAATATTAATTCTTGCTCTCTCTGGGATTTCAAATCAAAATTTATTCCATTAACTATTAATATTTTTCTAACGCTACCATCTTTTAAATAAACCACTTCATTTTTTATATCTTCCACGTCAATAAATTTTTGGGTAGGATTTTGTTTATTTGGCATTATTAAAAGAAAATTACTTTGTGTAATCTACACGCTTAGCGACTGATTTTTCTCCAGTTGTATGAGTAACTACTTCATAATTTTCATCAGGTTCTTCAGTGCTTTTTTGCTCTTTAAAAAGAGAAAAGTTACCTGTGACTATATCCATTGCAGCAGATTTTAATTTGTTTTGAAAGCCCATATTTTCTCTTAACGCTTCTATTTTTTGTAAACTTGACTTGTCTATTTCTGTTGTTTTAGCTTCCCTTGTCCAGGTATACTTTTTTGGTCGCTGCCAATATTTTAGAAAAGCAACGATAAGTGTAGGTAGAGGTTGCCCTTCTAACTTCACGAAAGCTAAACTAAGCCC
>JBDGRM010000034.1:499-3321 GCA_042218035.1 Candidatus Magasanikiibacteriota bacterium | reverse complement strand
TACAATTGTTATTATAACCGAAAACAGGGGAGAGAACATGTAAAAAGAAAGAAAACTTACAGCAGCTGCTGAAGCCAGGTATATAAACTGTTGCAAGGTTAAAGGCCCGACTATTTTTGGTTTTTGTTCTATAAATTGTGGAACTTGAAACTTTGCCATAATAACTAGCTTAGATCAACTATGTTACCTTTTATTTCAGGACCACCTTCTTTATTTGAGTTCTGACTCTTTTCATTATCGTCTGTTTGTTTATTTTTTTCAATATTATTTTTTTCTAAATTACCGCTTTTCTTTGAATCTTTTTTTAGGCTTTTATCTTTTTGTTTCTTTTGTTGTGTCTTCTTTGGTTTTTGAGGGCTATCCCCCTGATTTTTTCTAGAGGTGGTATTGGGCTTGTTTTGCTTCTTAGAAGGTCCTAAATTAGAAAGATCAATAAAACTACCCTCTTCTTCAGTGGGCATAGAACTTCTACCTTTTTTGTAATGAACTACCTTTTCTTCCTTTTCATCTTCTTCTGAACTACTTTTATTTTCGGGGGTTTCAACCCGTGCCTCACTTATTTCATTTTCCTTTTTTGTGTCCTTTTCAAAGAATTGACCCGGAGAAAGAGAAAAGCCTGTTTTTTTAGAGACCCCTCCTTCTTTTTTTGTTTCTTCTTCTTCTTCGTGGATAACTACAGGCCCCTCTTTTTTCTTTTTAGACCCTTTTCTATCTCTCTCCCCTTCTTTTTTATTTTCCTCTTGAGAATTTTCTCGCGTTCTGGTTTCAAGTTTTACTTCTTTTTGTTGCTCGTCAGTACCGTTTTTCTTTTTCTCGGGTTCAGTTTTACCTTTCTTTTCTTTTTGTTTTATATCAATACCTTCGATTTCAGAAAAATCTTCAAGACTGCTTTCGACATCTATGAGGTTTATATTAACCCCCCACTCCTTTAGAGATCTCTGTATAGGCGAAAGTATATTATCTTTAATTTCTTCAGAAATTTGATTTGCTGCCTTTGGTGAGACATCCAACTCTTTGCTTAAATGTTTTGAAAAATCTTCAGGAGGAATTATTTTAGTTTGAAGGAGTAAGATTAAGTCGGAAATTACCGATCTCTTTTTTTCTTTTAGTCCCAGCTTGTCGTTAATTTTCCTTATCATGTTGGTAACTTTTTTAGAGCCTAACCATCCTCGAATATCCTCCGGCACCTCTTCCAGCTGAGAGTATATTTTATCTGGAGATGTTTGTAATTTCATTTTTTAATTAAATGCTTTTGTAATTTGAATTTTCATCAAAATAATCAATGATTCTGTCTAATTTATCTTGTTCTTCTTGAGGGATTTTGAATTGTGATTGGGGGTCTGTATTTTTGTCATACATATCTTTTACTTGTTCCCAGACTTCTTTGGCAAGGTTGGGGTTTTCGGAGCCAATTTTTCCAAGGTGTGAGTTGGAAAGGTTAAGAGTGACCGCTTGATTATCTAGGGAGGAAGAGTCAATATCAGGAGCATCATTCGGATTTAATTTGTTCATAGCCTTTTCTATTTCTTCACGAATATCTTGGCTTAAGTTACTTATGTTGTCATCAATTTCTTCCCCCAGTGCCAAATCAGGCCTTACTTTTATCAGTTCATCTAACTTACCAATTTTGTCGAGAGAGTTCATTGCTTTCTTCTGGGTTTCCTGGTCCAAATCATCCCAGCTTCCTTTTTCTATTGCATTAGAAGCAAGAGCAGCTATCCTTTCGTCATTCATTTGAGTGAATTTTCTATTCAGGGCTTGAGCATTTCTTTTTCCGGACATATCTTCATATTGATCTTTGTAGTCTTCATAATCTTCCTCTAGTCTTTCTTTTGCATTAGCAGAAGCTCCGGCCACCCCACTGAAAGCTTTGCCTACGATAGGCATTCCAGAGTAATTTTCAGCCTTTCTTTGAAGCCAAGGCCTTCCCTTGTCGTCTCTTCTGGAGGCCATGAGTTTATCATATGTTTTTCTGACACCGGTACCGGCTGCTCCTGCTGCCGCACCTGCTGCTCCCCCTGCCGCCCCCTTTGCATAACCCTGAACTGTACCTTTAGCGGATTTAGCTATACTCATAGCCCCTTGAGCCCCCTTTATACCCATTTGGTTAGCTACGTAAATTCCACCTAACATCATTCCAACGGTTATGAACATATTTGAACCTGTTTGAACTATTCTATTGAGATCGGCTGAAAATCCAGCCCCGACACCTATACTCCCCCCGCTTACTTGATCTAGCTCTTTTGCAAAGATAAGAGCTATATACATAAAGAAAGATACTGCCGGCGCAAAAAAAGTCCATTTGAGAAAACGGCTCCACCATTCTTTAAATTTTCCACTCATATCTGGAATTACCCATAGAAGCCAAGCTATAGGAGAGATAATCAACAAGAGTGATAATGCTACATACCTGATAAGGAGCATTAAAGCAAAAGCAAGCATAGTCAATGTGGCAATAAAGAAAAAGGCAGCGGTGAATATAAAAGAAACTATCGCCGCTAATGTTTTAGTTGCAAATAAAGAAAGCCCCGATTGCCCTTCCCCTGGGCTTGGGGGTGTGGGTGGTTTAGACCCTTCAGTAGACCCGCTGTCTAAAACGAGTTGTTGAGCATCCAAGGCGCCGGAAATCGTTTTTCCTAATTCACCCGAACCAATACCGGTTGTTGATGAACTTAAAAAGAATTTAGTTACTGTATTAGAAAAATTTATAAAAACAAAACCGATAGCGAGGCTGAAGTTAACTAAAATAGCTGCTCCTATCAATCTTACGACCATTTTTTTAGAGCCGTACTCTCTATATTGAAACATTATAGCTAAAGCAA
>JBDGRM010000034.1:0-393 GCA_042218035.1 Candidatus Magasanikiibacteriota bacterium | reverse complement strand
ATAAGCCACAACAAAAGAAATTCCTTCTATTATATAAGCTAACCACTCTGAAGGGTCTGAAAAAACCTCCCAAAACCCGGCTCTAGCTCTTAGCGGAAAGATAAAGATTGCAAACAACAAAAAGTAATAAAACAGCTCTAAAAACTTTTTTACTTTTTTACTTTTTTCTTTTTTAAAAAACATAAATATTATTAACCATCAAAATCTGTCGTGTCCGTGACGGACTTTCTAACAGTATGACCTGCCTCATCCTTAATAGTAAGCTCCAAAACATACTCACCGGAATCAGTAGCATCGAAACTTGGAGCAGGTAAATCAATTCTCTCGCCGGGAGCTCCTGAAATAGAACCGCTCTTGTTATTTTCTATAGAAGGACACTCGGCAGGGCAAGAA
>JBDGRM010000033.1:0-10334 GCA_042218035.1 Candidatus Magasanikiibacteriota bacterium | reverse complement strand
TACTCTGTATTTTTCCCTGGCAATTACTTTAAATATGCGTTACGGGCCTTCTGATTTTGTGGAAAAATGGGGTGATCACTTTTATCCTTTTTCTGTTATATTCATCTTATGGGTTCTCGTTTTCTATATTTTTGATCTTTACAACTATAAAAAAAGGAGAAAGGAGGATCTCTTGCGACTGGTTCTATGGTCTTCAATAGTATCCGCAGGCCTCTCTATAGCAAGCTTCTATTCTTTTCCTGATTTCTTTGAGCTTACACCGAAAACAAACATGGCACTTTTTAGCATTATCACTTTAGGCCTCAAATACTCTTGGCATAGATATCTTTTTCCAAAAATTCTCAAGCAGGGTTCTGAAAATGTATTGCTCTTAGGTGATTCCAAACTTATTCAAGAGACTTTTTCACATATCAAAGATAACCCTCAAATAGGTTATGAAATTTGTGAATGGATTCAGGACCCCAAGAAAATAGAGCTTCAAGAATTGGCCGAAAAAATTAAGAATGAAGAAGTTAATATAATAGTCATAAAAGAGCATCTAAGAAAAGATGAGGAGATTTCAAAAGTTATCTATGACCTTCTTGCGCATGAAGTTAATGTAGTAAGTTTTTGGAGTTTTTATGAAATGATATTCGAAAAAACTCCTCTCGAAGAACTAAAAGAGGGGTGGTTTATCGAAAACATCTCAGCTCATAGACCGGTTTACGATAAGGTAAAGAGATTTATAGATATTTTATTTTCATCCGTCATTCTTTTGGCAACCTCTCCAATTATCATCGTTTCAGCCGTTCTCATAAAGTTAACTTCAAAAGGGCCCGTGATATTCAAGCAGCAAAGAGCCGGCAAAGGTGGCAGGGAGTTTACTCTTTATAAATTCAGAACGATGTATGAAGACTCGAGTGGCCCTCTCTGGACAAAAGATGACGACAACAGAGTTACACCAGTCGGAAAAGCTCTCAGATACACTCATCTAGACGAATTACCTCAGCTTTTCAACATCCTGAAGGGGGACATTTCTTTAATAGGCCCGCGCCCCGAAGCGGTTGGTTTGAGTGAAAAATACTCTCAGCTCCCTTATTATGAAATACGGCAAACAGTAAAGCCTGGTCTAACGGGATGGGCCCAACTTAAATTTCCCGCAAGCTCTTCTCTTGAGGAAGCTAAAAAGAAGCTTTGTTACGATATTTATTACATTAAAAATAGGTCTATATTCCTTGACATTATCATAGCTTTCAAAACAGCGCGGGTGTTATTCGAGCCGAATCGATAATAAGATTCTTCTACTGAACAAGACAAGATGATTAAAAGAATAAAAAACTTTCTTTTTAAAAATAAAAGTTTAGCCCAAAAAGTAATTAAAAACACTTTTTGGCTTTCTACAGGAGAAATAGGCTCCAGACTCATCAAAGCCATATTAATAATATATGCCGCTAGAGCGCTGGGCACAGCTGGCTATGGTGTTTTTTCTTATGTGGTGGGTTTGGCCGGTCTTTTTACAATTCTTTCCGACCTGGGACTCAGCCAAATACTCACTCGTCAAGTTTCAAAAGAGCCTAAGAACTCGGATAAATACTTTGTTACCGGTTTTTGGATCAAAACACTACTTTTGGCCTTGACGTTAGGGATAATAATATTCGTAACACCTCATTTTTCTAAGATAGAAGCGGCAGTTAAGCTTTTACCTCTGGCGGGCCTGCTCGTTATTTTCGATGGCTTTCGAAACTATATCAGTGCATTCTTCAGAGGAGAAGAGAAAATGGAAAAAGAGGCTGCATTGACCATAACGACAAATCTGTCAGTAACTACAGCCGGGCTCGGAGTACTTTATTATTCAAAAACAGCCGGTAGTTTGACCGCAGCGTATGTTCTTTCTGCCGGCCTTGGCACTTTTTTGGGCTTTTATTTCTTGAGAGGGAAAATAAAAAAACTCTTTTTAAAATTTCAAAGAAAATTGATTACTCCTCTGCTCTCTTCGGCCTGGCCCATTGCTATGATGAGTACTTTTGGAGCCCTGATGCTGAACATAGACCTTATAATGCTTGGATTTTTTACCAACTCTTCAGATGTAGGTCTCTACTCAGCAGGGCAACGAATAGTTCAGCTTTTATACATTTTCCCCACTATAATAGCGGCATCATTTTTCCCGGCCTTTTCAAAATTAGCCAAAAAAGGGGCTGAAAAAATTAAGAAGGTAATACAAAAAAGTTTAAAATCAATTTTTCTTCTCGCAATTCCGGTCTCTCTCGGAGGTGCTATTTTAGGAAAGGGTATGATGAACTTAATATTCGGACCACAATATATAGAAGGAGCTCTAGCTTTTCAGGTATTAATATTCAGTTGTCTTCTTGTATTTCCGGGCAAGATATTTACAAATTATCTTCTCGCCTTCAATGAACATAAGAAACTCATCCCCTTCATAATTGCCAGCGCCTTTGTTAATGTAGGCCTTAACTGGACTCTCATTCCAGCTATAGGGATAGTAGGGTCATCCATAGCCACAATAGGCTCCACCCTGGTATATAATGGAGCAGCATGGCACCTTGCTAAAAAAATAAAAAGTTTTGACGCCCTGAATAATCTTTACAAGGTTATCGCTGGAGCTGTTTTTATGAGTATAGCCACTACTCTCCTGAGCATTATTGGAGTAAGTGTGGTCTTAAACATAATAACTTCGGCTGTTATTTATTTTGTGGTTCTTTATCTGTTGGGGGAGGAAGCTATATTTGACGTTTTAAAAATATTAAAAAGATCTAATTGATTATGTGCGGTATAGCCGGCATTTCTCATACAAAAGGTAAAAAAATTAAAAGCAAGATACTCAACTCTATGAGGGACACCCTCTCTCATAGAGGGCCTGACGGTAAAGGCTCCTTCATTAGCAAGCAGGGAAAGGTGGGTCTTGCCACAAGGCGACTGGCTATAATAGACCCCACCAAGGATGGCAGCCAGCCTATGAGCTGTGCTCCGAAAAAGGGACAGCAGGTTGCTATAACTTATAATGGTGAAGTTTACAACTTCAAAGAAATAAGAAAAGAATTGTCGCAAAAAGGATACACCTTCAGGTCAGGCACAGATACGGAGGTGATAATGAAAAGTTATATAGAGTGGGACAAAAAGTGCCTTCAAAAATTCAATGGCATGTTCGCCTTCGTAATATGGGACAGCCGAAAAAAAGAACTTTTTGGAGCTCGGGATCATTTAGGTATTAAGCCTTTTTATTACGGCAAGCAAAATGAGAGTTTCTATTTTGGCTCTGAAATAAAAGCAATTCTCGCTCATCCCGAATTTAGTAAAAAACTTCAAAAAGACAATATTTCTCAATATCTTACTTTTGCCTCGACCCCTCCCCCAAAGACTTTGTTTGAAAATATAAAAAAACTACCCCCCGCTCAATACATAGTAGTGAATCAAAATAATGAGATTAAAACAAGAAAATACTGGGACCCTGCTGACAGCAATTCTTACGAAGATATAAACACTGAAGAAGAGTACATACAAAAAATTAGAGACATATTGAGAGATTCCATAGAAAAGCAAATGGTTTCTGATGTTCCTTTTGGTTGTTTTCTTTCGGGAGGTGTTGATTCTTCTACTAATGCAACAATGATGAGCCAAGCACTCGGTAAACCTGTAGAAACTTTTTCCATAGGCTCTACAGCTCATCCGGATTACAACGAGTTCAAATACTCAAGGAAAATAGCCAATATGCTCGGGGCGAATACCCACGAAAGAAGGGTGGACTTTGAAGATTTTCTCAACTTTCTGCCGAAATATCCAAAATTTGCCGATGACCCTAATGGAGACCAAATTTGCTTCTTGATATATTACATTTCAGAACTCATAAGAGACAACGACGTAATCGTAGCCCAGGTGGGGGAGGGGGCTGATGAACTTTTTGCAGGCTACCCGAATTATAGGTTGGCAGTTAACCTCTATGAAAATATATGGAAATGGGTATCTCGCCTGCCACTGTTAAGGAATTTACCTTACGGCATTCTTCACCCTCTGGATTATTCAAAACTCGATTTCTCAAAAGATTACGCCCGAAGACTGCATGAACGCCAGGAGCCTTTTTGGGGAAATGCCATAGCTTTCAACCCAACCCATAAAAACAAATTATTAACAAAAAAATACAAAGAAACTCTACAAAAATCTCATGAATACAAAGTAGTCCAAGAAAAATATGAATCGATTCAGTCAAAAGATCCCCAGGCCGACTTCTTAAAAAAGATGACTTATCTGGAAATAAAATTAAGATTGCCTGAAATTCTTCTTATGAGAGTGGACAAAATGTCAATGTCTCAATCTATTGAGGCTCGAGTTCCATTCTTAGACAAAAGGCTTGTAGAACTAGCTTTAGACATCCCTCAATCTTTAAAACTTAAAAATAACACCACAAAATACATGCTCAAAAAGGCTGTAGAGCCAATTTTACCCGAAGATATAATTTACAGGAAAAAGCAGGGTTTTGCCGGGCCGGTCTCAGAGTGGTTTTCCCAAGAAGATAAAATGAAAAAGATAAAAGGAAAAATTTTCCAATCATCTCTTAGAGAGAGGAACCTCTTTGATTATGAATATATTGAAGAACTGCTCAAGAACCATCTCGAAAGCCGGATAGACAACAATTTCAAAATATGGAATCTACTTTCCTTGTCTTTATGGCATGATGAATGGTTCAACTAAAGCGTTTCCCCAATAATATCAAGGTATTTTTTTGCTAAGAATTCATCTCCAAACTCGGAAGTAACAAAACTTTGTCCATTGGAACCAAATTCCCTTCTCTGTTGCGGGTTGTTTTTCAATCTATTAATGGCATCAACCAACTGTTCCGGGTCTTTGTATCGAATACAAATGCCGGCCTGAGCCTTTTGGCAAATAAGCTGTTCAGTAACCCCTCTCATCGCTAGGATTGTCGGGCGTGAATTAGCCATATAATCCAAAACTTTGGTGGAATACATATATCGGAGAATGGAAATATTGGAAAGTATTGAAATACCGACGTCAGCACTGACAATAAATTTAGCAACCTCCTCTCGGGGCACTGATGGACGAAGTTCCACGTTTTCTAAACCTTTATTGGCCACTTTTTCTTTAACCGCCTCTTTTTGTCGGCCGTCACCCATTAACACAAAAAGTACATCTTCATCTTTGATGTTTTCAGCAGCCTTGAGAATGGTATCAAAATCATAAACGGCACTAAATGCTCCGCTGTACAAAACTACAAACTTATCTGTCCATCCAAGTTCTTGTCTGGTCTTTTTTCTTATTTTCTGCTGTTTCTTCTTTTTAGCTTCCAAATCCTGGTAATCTTCTCTAATAACGGGATTGGGGACTTTATAAATCTTATTTGAGGGGACTTTCTTGTTTTTTGAAATGTAGTCCTCAAAACCGGGTGAGTTTACCACTATTACCGCCGCCCATCTGTAAAGAAGGTCCTCAAGCAGGCGGGACAAAAATATCAAAACTTTGTTTTCCAAAAAGCCGAGCTCAACTGCGGCATCCGGCCATAAATCTCGCACATCCAAAATAAACGGAGCGCCCCTAAAAACCGAGACAATGTAGGCTACCAAACCAATAAAAATTGGTGGGGGACTGGCAATAACAACTTGAGGCTTTTCAGCTCTCAGTCCTGCCCAGAATGAAGAAAACATAAATGAAAAATAAGAAAGCAGTCTTCCGAAAAAAGTTTCGTATTTCCACGAGGAGCTAAACGCGGTGTACACGTTAACCCCTTCTTTCTGTTCTTTTTTAAAGATTCCACCTATTCTCTCTTCCCTTCTTTCAGAAGTCATGTAATTAATGGGGCCGGTAATCACTGAAGTATCAATGCCGTTCTCTTTCCAGTATTTTGCAAAAATATTAAACCTGGAAATCCCACTCTCGGAGGCAGTGGTATAAAATTGATGAAAAATTAATACGTTCATGAGTTAATTTTAATTTTTAAAACCCGTTAGAAATAAAATAGCTTAAAAATAGCTTTGTAGACAAAAGCAAAATTGCGCTTTAACCAGTTATTTTGATATCCCTCGAAAATTTTAGCGTATTTCTTGAAACTCTCTCGGCCGGTGAGTTCATAAGTGGCTTTCAACTGGGTGATATGAAGTTTGTGATAAAAGGGGCTGGCAATCATGTCTAAAAGTTGGTCGCTTTGGTCATACAAAGACCAAAATCCGGCATCGTAGCTTTCAATTTCATTGTCGAGAGTTTCAACACATTCCTCAAATAATTTTTTAGCCTCCTCCCTGTCAGTTGCCAAGTAAAAATCATGTACTCCCCAAAGAGCCCATATGAATCCATTGAGTATATGAGTGGGAGGGTTTACCATATATTCTTCCAGCCAAACCTGTCCCTTCTCATCAGTATATTTTACACCACCTTTCTCCATCTCTTCAGTCATGGGCTCGAATGCTTTTTGGGCGGCTTTGAGATATTTTTCTTTGTCTGTTTTTTCGTGCATACGAACCAACAAAGAGATTCCGGAACCTTGTGAAAGGCAAGAATACCAGCCTGAAGAAAGTGTTTCTTTGTAATGCCACTTAAAGTGGTGCTTCCAAACCAAAAAACCTTCCTCGTTTTCTTCTAAATTCTCAACCAGCCAGTCAGCCTGTTTTCTGGCCTCTTCAAGATATTTTTCATTTTCCGTCTCGAGATAAAGATTGAAATTTCCCAACCCGTACTGGGCAATAGCCACCGGATTATACTGCACTCCTATATCAGAGTGATAATCAAAAAGAATAACCCCGTCTTCATCACGGGGGCCCGTGTATTTGGCTTTGTCTTCAAAAGTCATGTAGTAACCGTTCAGCTTGTCCGGGTTTACAGGTTCGTTCACCTCGGGCTCTTCATGCCAAAAATCCAAATAACTGCTCGATCCGGTTAAGTAAACCTTAAAAATTCTACGGAAGTAGCTAAAAACTTCTTTCATTTTTAGAATTTATTAGTTATGGTTTCCGTTTACTGTTTTAAACTCTCCGTCCTTAAAAGAATTATAAACCGCAAAAGTTCCTATGTGAGTTTCATAAAGCTCTTCTAAGCTAATGGGGCTGGGCTTGCCCTCTCTTATAGCTTCAAACAATTCTTCCATTTCAGCCTCATAACCCTTGTCTTGATGCCATAAATTAAACCTTTCCGTGCTGGTAGGCTTTATGAGCTGGCCGCTTTTGAAGTTGTCAATTTTCATTATCTTATCGTCACCATAAATTTCTATATACTCTTTAGGAACCTTGAAATTGCCGAGGGCGGAATAAAATACATTGCCTACTGATCCGTCCTTATACTCAAGACTGAAAGCGGTGTTCTCCTCTCTTTCAACATTTCCATTGGTTGGAACCACGCTGGAATGAACCTTTTGAAGTTCAGAGCCGGCAAGAAAGTTAATGGCGTCTACAAAGTGGCAATCTTCTCCAATTATTCTGCCTCCCTCCGAGGTTTTGTAGCTCCAGTGCTCTTTGTCTTCTAAGGGGTAATTAATACGATAAAGAACCATGAGAGGAGTAGAAATATCCTGAAAGGCCTCTCTCGCTTTTTTGAAGTGATGAGAAAAACGCCGGTTAAAACCAACAAACAACCTACCTTCAGAATCTTGAGCCGACTCCATTACTTCCTCAAGCTCTTCTTTGTTTAGTGCGAGAGGTTTTTCAATATAGAGATTTTTGTCTGCGCCTAATATCTCTTGGGCCATTTCACTGTGAGAACTGTGTCTTGTAGCACAAATAACCAGGTTTATAGAATCATCTTCTATAATTTTTTGATAATCACTTGTAACGTAGTCAGAACCCCACTTCTGACCCAAATCTTTTATCTTTTTACCGGAAGAGTCACAAATTGCCGAAAGAGAAACACTGCTGTCTTTAATTTCTTTCAAGTGAGGTAAAATAGTAGAGGTTGCAAACGAGCCAGCCCCTATGAGTCCTATATTTATTTGGTCTTCTTTTTGAGTTTTGGGCGCTGAATCTTCAAGGTCGAGAGTGGTAGTTTCCGTTTTTCTGTCAGTAGGGTAAGAAAGGAGCAAGCCAAAAAGCATGCCATCAGGATTAAAAACTCTTTCATAGGCCTCTTTGGCATCTTCAATGTCATAAACACCGCTGATTAGATTGTCGACTGAAACCCTGTCTTCCTCCAATAGCCGGAGAAATTCTTTCATGTTACGCCTCTCAGTCCATCTCACGTGGCCTATAGGATAATCAAAGCCCTCCTCTTCGTAGCTCGGGTCATATCTTCCGGGGCCGTATGATCGAGTGGAATGGAAGCTGAGCTCTTTTTTGTAAAAATCTCTCCAAGGGATATCGGATTTTACATTGCCAATTTGAACTACTCTTCCCCTGTCTCTGTTAACTTCAGTAGCAAGTTCAACCGGGTCCGAGGAATCTGCAGAGGCATAAATCAAGGCCGCATCAACTCCTCTTCCGTTACTGAATTTATCAACTTTATTCATATAATTTTCGTCTTCACCCACCACTACGCCTTGGTCAATGCTACCCTGGTTTTTAGCAAAATCAACTTTTTGCCCGTCCAGATCAAAGCCAATAACGGGGTGGCCATAACTTTTAAGAATACGAGAGGCCAACTGACCCAAAAAACCGAGGCCTATGACTGCCACCTTTTCACCTTGCTCTAATTTAGCTTGATGAATTCCGTTCATAGCAATAGCGCCCAAGGTGCTGAAAGCAGCTTCTTTGTCGGAAACATCATCGGGAACTTTCACACATAGATTCTTTGGCACAAAAACTTTGCCGGCATGAGAAGCATAATCCTGCCCGGCACAAGCCACACGCTGGCCAGCCTGAAAATCTTCAACATTATCGCCGACCTCAGTCACTTTTCCCGCAGAGCTGTAACCCAGCTCAATCTCATCGGTAAGCTTTGACTGAGCCACCTTCCAAGCGGCCATGATGCCTTTAGTTTTGGCAAGCATAAAAAACTTACGAACATAGTCGGGCCTTTCTCGGGCTTTTTGTAAAAGCCCCTTCTTGGAAAGCTGAATTATATTACGCTCCGTGCCCGGGCTTATCAATGAAAAATGGTTGTCAACCAAAACACCGCCTTCTCTCAGTTTTGGGGGTGTTACTTCTTCAATTATCGTTTCTCCACTTTTTGGGTTTTGAAAAACTTGTTTCATATTACAATTTTATTTTATAAAAATTTTTCTAAAACCTCTTTTAGTAGTGTAATCTTATTTTAACAATTTTAAAAGTAAAAGAGCAGGCCGCAAGGCCTGCAATTTGGAAAAGGTCACCTTTCAATAATTCCCATTTCTAGTAAAGTTCATTCATCTTTTCGATAGTGGTGGAGCCAAAGAATCCTGTGCCCTTATCTAGATTCCATGGATTCAGCACGTCTTTTTCGTATTTTTCTTGGAAGCACTTGACACCTTTTTTGGTAATCGGGCCAAAGTAACCAGTGTAACTCTTATAATCAAAGCAATTTTCTAAATCAAGAGCTTTTTGAAGTGCTTTGACTTCCGGTCCTGTATCTCCAATATCATGTTCGCTTTTAAAGGTATAAGAAAAAGAACTACTCCTATCTTTGGAGAATTCTACCGAAGAATTAGAATTTATGAAGCTTCTGGTAGAAGGGCCGAAATAGCCGGTCGCATTTTCTAAGCCTACGGGAGCAAGAATCTTTGAAGAATGATCTACCTGAAATTCTTTGAGGGCCCTTCTAGTCTTGGGGCCAAAATAATTGGTTTCATTTCCGGGAGAGCCGGGACCTTTTTTAGCCAACTTATAACCATGGTTATTTAAATAAACCTGTAATTTTTTAACAGCCGGTCCTTCGTTTCCGAGCTCTAAATTCCGGCTAAAATTCGGAACATTTGAGCTTTTATTTTTACTCCTCTGTTTTTCTTCTTTGTTTTTTTGAGGTGCTCTAGTATCTTCTTTTTGTTTTTTGTCTTTTCCTTTTTTTCGTTGAGTTTCAGTCGAGTCTTCTTTTTTAGTTTCTTCCTTTTTGTCCATAGCCGGCTTTTGATATTCAATAGAATCCGAAACCACCTTTGAGCTTAAACCACCGAATGATTCATATTTTACAAAAACTTTATATACTCCCTCCTCGCAACTATTTTCGGGATAACAAATGTTCCACTCAGTTTTGTCTTTAAACGTTTCAATACCATTTCCATCGAAAGGGATTGTTTTCGTCTTTTTAACTTCAAGATCTTTTGAGTTCGAAATTCTGAGTCTTTCAGTGTTACCTCCGGTAATCAAATTAACCGTTACATCAGTAGAAGTTGTAACCTCGTTTCCATTGTTTATTTTAACCTTTACCGGCTTTTGCACAGGGGAAGGTTCAGATGGCTCCCCGGAAGCAAAATCACCTTGGTTTATATTAAAAGT
>JBDGRM010000032.1:63097-63421 GCA_042218035.1 Candidatus Magasanikiibacteriota bacterium | reverse complement strand
GGTTGATTTTTAGATAAAGCTAAATCTTGAGCAAAAAGCAAGGCCCAATTATCTTTAACCCTCTGATCTCTATCCATCCAATAAAGAACAGGGGTGTCTTCTTCCGGTTTATCATTAAGAGATCTGACCCTCTTCTGGTTAACTCTATTCACAAAAACTAATTCTCTTTAGACAAAGACACAGCAGTGCCAGAAGCTTTTATATTCATCATATTATTAGCTCCTCCCAAGGCCTCATCTTCAAGGCGAAGCCCAACTATTCCATCTGCATCTATGGCCTTTGCTTTTTCAGCAAGCTCTCCTAAAGCTTCTTTTTGTCTTTGCT
>JBDGRM010000032.1:59807-63087 GCA_042218035.1 Candidatus Magasanikiibacteriota bacterium | reverse complement strand
CCCAAGAACCGGAGCGACCGCCAAAAAAATCTCTCAGACCAGAAAGAAAATCGCGACCAACATGACGACCCATTACTACATCCGAAACAAGAAAACCCTTGTACTCAACAATTTTTTTGTCGTCAATAGAGTGAGAAGAAGTTATTAAAATATCCTTGTCCGAAAAATTCAAAGTAGACATATATCAAATTAAAAATTTTATCAATTAATTGCCGGGTACCAGTCTCGAAGTTTTACTTTTATCTGTTCGTCCTTTTTATTGACAAGCTTTTTAAACTTTTTCACATTGCTCAAAGATCCATTTTTATTACGATAATGATAGGGGTAAACAACTTTTGGAGCAAAATCCAGCACGGCATCAGCAGCTTCTTCAACACCCATAGTATAAGGTTGATTCATAGGTACAAACGCTAAATCAACTTTCTTGAGATTTCTCATAGCCTCAATTCCCGAAGTGTCTCCAGCAATGTACACCTTGCGATTATCTTTTTCTACCAAATAACCATTCCCTTCTCCTTTCACATGGTAGGCATCTTTCGACTGGGGAAGATTATACATAGGCATCGCCTTAATTTTGAATCCATTTCGGCTGGTTGTTTCGCCATTGCTCATTACAGTCACTCGGCCTGAAAACTTGTCCGGAAGCTTATTCATAACCTTTTTCGGCACAATTAGACGGGTACTTGAGGTTACAACAGAACCTAAGACTTTTTTGTTGAAGTGATCGGGATGGCTATGTGTTACAAAAACAATGTCCGGACTTCCATATTTTTTGAAAGATTTTACTTTTCCAACCGGATCAAAATAAAAAACCTTTCCCGACCATTCAATAACAACACTAGCATGAGAAATGGGATTAACCTTAAAACCAGATTTCCCAGTCTTGTTCTGAGTATTCTTCTCAACTGGCCCAGAAGATTGAAAAATATTACTCGCAATCAAAAAGCCGGCCCCCGCTACTAATATAAGAATTACTATTATACTCAAATTTTTTTTCATCATTTTTAGAATAACACAAAAAAGATAGGTTTTTATATTTTTTCTGATACATCAACCCACCTTTTTCATCTCTTCCTTGTAAACCTCAAGATCGGAAGAGTCATAAAGAACAAATCTAATCTCCTCAATAGACTCTAAATCACCCAAAACCTCCTCTACAGCTTCCCAACTAACCTTTGCCGCTTCTTCTACAGGATAACCAAAAGCACCTGTAGAGATAGCCGGAAAAGCTATAGACTTAAGCTTTCTTTCGTCCGCCAATCTCAAAGCCTCCTTATAACAACGTGCAAGATGCTCTTTTGCTTGGGGGTCCGCCCCATAACGCGGCCCCAAACAATGAATAACATTATCATTGGGGAGATCATAACCTCCCGTAACCACACACTTGCCTACCTCTATAGAACCTATTTCTTTACACTCTTCATAAAGTTTAGGACCTGCCTCTCTGTGAACTGCCCCGGCAACCCCTCCTCCGGGCTCAAGCTTAGCGTTTGCAGCATTGACAACAACATCTACATCCTGAGATGTTATATCACCCTGCACACATTTAATAATTATATCGCTAATTTGTTTTTGAAAACTCATAATTATTCTAAATATTCTTTAATTTTTTCTTCGTAATCTCCAAAATAATTATTAATTTCTTTGATGCTAAATTCTTTCAATATCGATGACTGAGGCTCTCTATCCAACAAAAACTCAAAAGATTTTTCTACTAAATCTTCAGGATCTGCAATATCTTGAGCTAATTTTTCATAATATTTTTTCTCCAGAAAAACCGAATATTTCTTACCTTCTTCTCCTTCTAAATAAACAGTAAACTGCCAACCATCTCTCTTGTCCTCCTTTTTAGTAACATTAATGTTAGCCATAACTGATCATATTAATTAATGAGTTTACTTACCCCTTTACCGGCAAAATAGGATATTATTACTACTACTATAGTAATAAAAAGATGTTTTAAAATTGAGCGAACTACCGGATCACCTCTTTTTTTTGAAATAAGAGCACTGAAAAATATAACCAAAAATAAACCCCACAAAAGACAAATAGTTACTGCTAAATCAATAGACAATAAAATAAGGGGAATCACAAAACTTATAGCAGTGAAAAATTTTGCTCCGAAAGCAGCAAAAGTGGTTTCCCATATACTTTTTTCAGTACTTTCAGTTCTGGACTCTGTAGACAAATGCATTCCCATAGCATCTGAAAGAGAATCTGCTACAGCCATAACCACAATACCGCTTATAACACTACTCACCGAAGCACTACCCGAATACAAACCAACCAAAAGACCCAAAGTTGTAATCACCCCTGAAGTAAGCCCAAAACCAATACCGGCTGCAAAAGATTTTTTCATATATTTATTCTAAATTATTGTCCAATATTTATTGTAAGAATTTACGAAATATACCTAAAAATTAAGGTAAGCAATCGAAAACTGCAATACAGTAGCAAAAAGCACCCAAACAAAATAAGGTATCTGAAAATAGAATACCCAACGAGCATAAGGCCAAACTACAAACATAGCCCAAACTAGAGTAACTAAAACTAGAAAAAGATCAAAGGACGCAAGAATATTATTTTGGAGCCCGAATTGTAAAGGAGTGAAAGCAAAATTAAACAAAAGATTCAAAAAGAAGGGTAAAACAACAGAAAAAGGAACCTCCCCTTTTAAATACATCCAGAAAACCCACCCGAAAGAAATAAAAATCAAAGTGTAAAGAAAAGTCCAAACAGGAGCAAAAACCCAATCGGGAGGAGCCCATAAAGGCTTATTCAATTCCGAATACCATTCTGATGCATCCATAATTAGTTTACTATTCTAAAATAAGGTTACCATTTAATAACAAAAAATAAAAAGCCCCATGGACTTACATCCATAGGGTAAAATAACAATCACTTTTTGCTAACTACCTCCAAGAAGCATTGCTTCTCCATTTTCCAGGTGAGAAAATTTTAACCCTTTCTTCCAGGACCAGCCATTGTAAACAGCTCGAATCATCTGGCCTATCCCACCATGAGCTACTACTACAATAGAATCACTATCGTAACCACTCAATTTTGACAAAAACTTTTTTGCTCTCTTATAACAGCTTGGAATCTCCTCTGCTCCTCTTGCTTTCAAAAAATAAGTAAAATCATCTACTTCAAAAGTTCCATCTGCATACTTGCAAATATGATCTACAGGCTTACCTGTTAAAACTCCCAAATCACGCTCCATAATCAACCTACTTTCTTTAACAACTTCTACACCGGCTCTATCAGAAATTATTAAAGC
>JBDGRM010000032.1:0-59797 GCA_042218035.1 Candidatus Magasanikiibacteriota bacterium | reverse complement strand
CAGTATGTTTAGCTCTCTTTAAGGGTGAAGAAAAAACTATATCCGGGTCGTAACTTCTTAATTCTTTTCCTACCTCAAGTGCTTGCTTTATTCCACGATTGGTCAAATTATTATCCCGATGACCATTAAGAATGCCATTTTTATTGTCAGTATCCTCACCGTGACGCACTAAAATAACTTCTGAAGTTTCTCGCAAAGAAGCAATCTCAGACATAAGAATCAAGCTGACTTTATGAGTAATTCAAAGAACCGTTTGCAAAGAATAGCAACAGTCTCTGATAAGTCAAGAATAGTAAAATTACTTAGATCATAAATATTTCCTCAACTAAAGAGGATCAAAAAGGAGTTTTCAAATATAATGACACCATCAAATTTTGTCTTTCGCATCCAAAATA
The DNA here is from genome assembly GCA_042218035.1 of Candidatus Magasanikiibacteriota bacterium. Lineage (GTDB taxonomy): Bacteria > Patescibacteriota > Minisyncoccia > UBA6257 > GWB1-50-10 > JBDGRM01. The sequence goes on along the minus strand of JBDGRM010000032.1, from coordinate 59,402 downwards.
ATTTTACGGTGATCATAACCTATTTTTTCCGGAAGACTTCCAAACTCAAAAAACTTATACTCACTTGCTTCTTTGTTCAAGGCCACCTCTTGCGGTTTTCCAGTCTCGGCCATATAAGCACAGCTTACCACATGACCTCTCGGGTCACGGTCTGGGTCTGAATAAACTCCTACCAACTTAGCAAAGTCTATTTCAATGTTCGTTTCTTCAAAAATTTCCCGCCTCAAGGCCTCCTTTACCTTTTCTCCATACTCAACATGACCACCGGGCAAAACCCAGTGACCCAAAAAGGGTTGGATTTGTCTTTTAATCATCAAAACTTTGCCACCGTCATGTAAAACCCCATCCACCGTTAAAGATGGCTTCTTTTTATCATTACTCATATTAAGAAGTAGTATAAATTAAATCTCAAAAAAATATTAAAAACTTACCTAATTAAAGTTCCCTTGAAATTTTTACCTTTCAAGTAATCTTCAACCCGGCTCAACTCTGACCCGTTTATAATAGCAACCTCTATATCATTCTCTTCCGCTTTGCGGGATGCAGCCGGATCGAAAGGACTACTGAGTCCGGGACTCCATTCTTCTGGAATAATATCTCTGAACTTATCCCAAGAAATTCTCTTTTCAGGTTGAGGATTATCGTATCTTTCAGGATCTTTATCATAAACATAATCAATATCAGTTAGGTTGATTACTTTATTGGTTTTAAATTTTTTTGCTAAAAGCACAGCCATAAGATCAGTGCTTGCACCCGGCTTCCAGCCAGCAGCTACCAGTATATTTTCTTTGAAATTTATTTCCTCTTCTGGGTTTGTAATTACTTCAGAATGAGATTCTTTTTTAAATATTTTCTTCAAGAGATAAGCATTAATTCTGGTTCCATAAATTCCTAGCCAGTCAAGATCCTCTCTGCTTAATTCTGTTGTTTGCTCGGCTGCATTCTGATAATTACGAGCCGTTTGCCCTCCTCCACAAACCATCACAAATCTCTTACCTTGATCAATTTGCTCTAAAATCAAACTTCTGAAACGTTTCAAAAAATTCACATCAATATCATCTGGAACCACTAATGAACCACCCAAAGATATAACCATTATTTCTCTACTCATAAAATAAACTAAAATTTTAAACGTCAAACTCAAAAAATTTAAACTTATTTTCATTTTAACAAAAAGAAAAGCCCGCCCATAAAAAGTGGGGCGGGCTAAAAAATACTTACTTCAAAGATAAAATATAACTTTTCACTTCTTCAAAATTATTTTTCGAAACAGGAAAGTAAAAATGATCCAATCTTTCAGGTATATTAAAAGCTCTCAACAAGTCCCACATCTTTTTAAATGGTGATATAGGTCTTCGAATGTAACCAGATAGATAGGGAGGAAAACCTTTCCGGGAAGAAACTCTTATTCCACATGGCCAAAAACCTTCAGCTGTAATTTCACCTTCGTCCTTTCCATGCCTCTTTTGTCCGTACCATGCCCAAAATCCATTGACCAAAACTCGAAAGCTTTCTGTGCTTTCTGCCTTTTCAGGAGTAGTTACTAAAGGTAAATTACCAAATTCTCCAATCTTTAATTCATGAGAAAAGCCCTGTAAATGCTTCCGGGGACTAAATTCACCCCTCAAGAAGCCTAATTCAACTTCTTGAATATCTTCCTTTCGAAAAATTATAACCTCAGTACTTCGGAAAAGACCTCGAAAGGTCTGCTCTCGAGGAAGAAAGAAAGCTTGGTCAGCATAATCTTTCCCCAAATCCTCAATTAACTTTTCAAAAAGTAGCTCATTTTCCCTGACTGGAACCGGGTCTTGATTGTTATAAAAAACTTTTTGGGATTTTCTTCTTGCTTCTTTGACAGAATCTTGAAAGCTTGGAGAAGCCAAAAAACTACCACTTCGAGTACTCATAGCTGGCAAACTATTCATTATTCAGAATACAATGAACCAATTTCATTAAATTAAAAATATTTTTTCTTGTCAACTTATATTGACAAAAATAGGGTTATATTATAAAATAAAATTAGTTCCTTCAAACTGTATTCTTCATAGATCAAATGTCTCGATATGGAACTTTTCTTGCAAATCTGGGGAGGTATCTTGTACCTATTGAATAAAATTTTCTTATCATTCGATTGAAGCAATTCCAAATTGGAGAAACTGGCCAATCAATGTGTTTTTGTGGACAGCTTTAATAGCCGGATACTTGATTTACTTGGTGGCTTCCACCACTGGTTCTTTTATCATTTCAGCATCTACTAAAGATTTAATGTGGCCGGGAATAATTTTAGGGTCAATTCTTGTTATCCTTTTATTGAAATTCTTTTGGAATAAAGTTGCCGAATTTAAAAGCTCCGAAGAATATAAACTCATGAAAGAGTTTATTAAAGCCAAGAAAGAAAAAGTTTGCCCGACCATAGAATTCGAATGAGAAAAACAAAAAACCCGGCAAAAACCGCTGGGCTTTTTAATTTTAAAATTAAATTTATGGTTCAGTAATTTATAAATATTTCAACCCTTTTTGAGCTACCCTCCCTATATTGCCCGGCAATTCCTTAAAAAGAAACCATTCAAATCGTAATATTTCATCATCATTTATTGAAACTTCAGACTTGTTTATCTCTGCCTTGAAAAAACAAAAAACATCTTCAAAGTCCCTATGATCAGTATGCCACTTTTCCAATTTTTCTGCCTCTTCCAACTCCAACCCCAACTCTTCCTTTATCTCCCTTTTTACAGTTTCCTCAAATGATTCATGGAACTTAACTCTTCCGCCTGGTAAAGTCCATTTGTCTTCCGCTGGTTTCTGACGCACCAATAAAACATCATTATCATTTATCAGTATACATTTGGACCACTTGAAAGGAGGAGTAGCTTTCTTTTTGTATTCTTCAAAGCTTTCCAAACCGAATTTTTTCCTTCTTTCATTCAAATTTTCTTTATTTTTTATAGGATAAGGTTCAAGCCCATCTTCTGTTCTTCTAAATTGAGTTCCATAAATCTGCCTATCTTCTTCGTTAACCATTATTCTATCTTTTAGATAAGGTATTTTAGATTCATAAATATCTTCCTTGTTTTCTTTAAGCATTTCTAAACATTTCCTTTGAAAATCTAAATCCCTAGAGTGTTGGGCTAAAATCCAGGCTCCTTCTGAAGCTCTACCACCGACTTTTGGAATTGTCGGCCATCCTATCTCTTCGATTATATCTTTCAGTTTTTCAGTGTGCTCCCTATCAATTTTCTCTATTTTATTTTTAAGTTCTTCATCTTTGTTAGGCCGTGAAGGATCAACTTGCTTTCTTAGGTCTTGATCTCTATCTCTCATCTTTTCCAATTTTTTCGATATCTTCGGATATTTCATAAGGTTAGTTTCTATAAATTCATCTTTTATCTTTTATTCTTTAGTTAACTCTTGAAACTCTTCAATTAAATTATCCGCTCCTTCGTTTTGAGCAATTTCTAAAGCCTTTACATAACGAGAAAAATCTTCATTTACAAAATCTTCTATATTTTCTTCAGGCAAAAATTTTTCAAAAAGTTTTATGAGTAAGGCATAGATTATGATATGGTTCTGTGTCTTTGTGGGTTCTTCTGAATATTTCTCTCTCAAGGTGTCCCAATATTCTTCTGTTTTTGGAGACATTTCTGGATCTCCTACAAATTTATGCAAAATTTCATGCATAATGATCTCTGCTCTCTCTCCTTTGGTTTGACAATAATCATTACCCATTCTTTGCATAGGAAGTATTAAAGGGGTCGACATTGGATTTAAACCCGCTCCGATAACAAAAGCTTCAATATCGTGAGGATAAACCAGACCGGTAAGATCTATTATTTTTTCTATTACTCGGTTATCTTTGTTAAAATCTTTCCAAAAATTTTTCCATTTTGAAACTTCTTTTTTAACTTCATCAAATTCGGGATATTCCCCTAAATTTTTCTTCTCAAAAAGTCTGCGTCTATTACTGTCTAAAGGATAAGCGTATTTAAATATTATTTTTGGTGTACTTTGGTTCATAAATTAAATTAACTTTTTAATAATTCTTTTAATTTTGATTTTTAAAATAAGAAACCCACCATTTAATTTTTTCTTTTGACTCTCCTTCGCTTAGTATGGCTTCTAAATTTTGCGATTGTTTACCATTCTTTTTTATTTCTTTTATAACTTCTTGAACTTCATTTTTATCAAATTTAACACCAACCAAAAAAGAAAGTGCTATTACTTGATCATCTCGAAGATTTAGAATATCTTTTACTATCTTTTCTTTTTCTGGATTTTCCCATTCAAGCTCATTCCACTCAACTTTCTCTCCTTTTTTAATATCTACTTTTTGTTTTTCGTCCTTCATTTTTGTTATTAATTTAATTAAAAAAGAGAGCAGTTTATAGAGATGCTCAGCTCTCCCACTTCTCTTTTTCAGATTTACTTACTTAAGAGGAGTGGATATCGGTCATGGATGGCTTATGTTTCCTTCCGGAAACTTTGAGCTTGCCCTTACTTTTGTCCTTGTTCCCTTTTTTGTCGTAATACTCAGTATCGGTATGCTTCCCGATTCGGGAATCATCAGACTTGTGAGGCTTGCTAGTACGCCATCCACTTTTGCCTGTTTTACCCATAACAATCACCTCTTGGGCAATTTCCTCAATCTAAATGGGACATGAGGTTCACCCCTTCCAACCAGTTGTTGGAAATATACTCGTATGAAAACTTTAACTTCTGCTAAAATTATTTTTTAAATAATGAATTTTGTCAAACTTAGATCTTATCTATATCTCCAGACTGAAAAATGAAGAATTTACAAAATTCACGACTTTGTAAGTTTTGAATCTTTAGGGCCAATCATACTTACTAACCTTTTTGAGGGTTTTAGAAAATTGTCTAAGTTGCCAATTAACTTTTCATCTACTGATTCTATGTCTTCTATATAATCCTGGGGGTAATAAGGTTTTTCATGGAATGTAAAATAGAAACCTAAAAAATGCGCAATTTTGTAAGGATTGTCCATTTTAACCCAGAGTCTATTTTCGTTCTTTTCTTTTAATTTATTGATTTTTTGTGAGGTTAGTTTATCTTTTAGTCCATCCATACATTCATTGATTATCTTTAAAACTTTTTCTGGTTCCGAAGAGGAGGTGTTTATATTAAATCTTCCGACATCACTATAAGAAGCATTATAAGAACCGACTCCATAAACCAATCCTTTTTCGTTTCTCAACTTATCATAAAGAAAAGAGCTCATCCCGCCTGTTAAAAATATAGAAACAAGATCTAGAGCTGCATCTTTTTTTCTTTCTGAAATTGAAAACCCCCGGTAATTGATATGCAATATCGTATTTTCTATAGAGTCTTCTTCTAAAAACAATCTTTCTCCATTCAAGTTTGGAAGCTCTTTCTGAGAATCTGTTTCTTTGAAGTTGCTTCTATTTTGCCAAGAAGAAAGGTGGTTCTGCGTTAATTCAATTGATTCCTTGTGAGATACTCCTCCGGAAATAACAAGAACTGCTCTTGAGGGCCGATAAAATTTTTCATAGAACCTTTTTATATCTTCCAGTTCTATCTCTCTTATTTCATCTTTAGAACCTAAAACATTTTTAGCTAAAGGGTGAGAGCCGAAAAATTTTTCTAAAGATTTTAAACTCAATTTATCTTCAGGGTTATCCAGCTCCTCTTGTTTTTCTTTTAAAACTACCTCTTTTTCTTTTCGGAAGTGTTCTTGTTTAAATAATGGATTTTGTATTATATCAGCTATTATTTCTAAACCTTCTTCTTTTTTGTTTTTAGGTACTTTTGTATAGAAGAAGGTTTCTTCTTTGCGGGTAGTAGCATTTAAATCTCCACCCAAGTCTTCAATCTCACTTTGAAGCTCAACCGGCCCAGGTCTGTTCTTTGTTCCATCAAGCAGTAAATGTTCTAACATGTGAGAAACTCCTCGCTCTTCGTCTTTTTCATATCTAGAGCCACACTGTAACCATAACTGAGAAACAACAACCGAAGAATCTTTTTGAGCTGTAATTACATCAAGCCCGTTATCTAATTGAGTGTGTTTAAAATTATACATGAACTTATAGGGTTAAGCTTTCAAAATTAAAAATTAAACTAAAAGAAAATCTAGAAATTAGTAAATTCTGAGCTTTTTAATAATTCAATGTCTTTTTTGTCTTTTTCTCTACCTAAGGCTTCCTTAAATTTGATGGTTTCTTCAATATTCAAAAATGGAACTCCGTTAATTATTCGAGCTGTTTCAATTGCCTCTTCTCTGGTTGTAGAATAATCTTCCCAACTTAATTGCGAAAAAATATCAATTCCATCTTTATTCAAGAAAAGTTTATCCTCTTCAAACTTTCTTTCTTCCCCCCATCCTTCTTTATTTCTAAACTTTTTTAAAAGTCTCTCCGATACAAGGATGTCTATATCATTAACTTCTCTCAAACCCAAAGCACCTAATACTCCACTCCCTACTACAACATACTCACCTTCCGGCAAATTAAGGTTTTTTACTTTTTCGAATATATTCACAAATAAAAGTTTAAATTAATCTCTAATTTTTTCCGCTAATTCCTCTAATTTTTCATCATCAGCTCTTTCATAATCATGAGAAGATATATAACCTTCATACTCCTCAAAGTATTTATCAACATCTGAACTTATTTTCTCCCATTTTTCTAAATCATCAGTTCCATGCATCGGAAAAAGCTTTACATGAACATGATCAACCCCGAAACCTTCTAATATAGCCCCAGTCCGACCTACATCTTCTAATTTTCTATCAAGCAATTTACCAACTCTTTTAGAAACAGTCATCAAATCACTCAAAACCTCATCCGGCAGATCAAAAGCATAGCTCGAATAATGCTCCTTGGGAATCACCACAGAAAAACCTTTAGTATTGGGATAAATAGACAAAAAAAGCAAGATGCTTTTCACTTTCAAAAATCTTATGAAAATCTAGATCACCCTCCACCATCTTGCAAAATTTACAGTTTTCTTTTTGAGCGTTTTTATCCTTCATAGTATTTACAACCTCCGAGGTCGTAAAATAAAGTTAATAACTGTATTCTAATACTAACTCACCTTGAGGGTTTCGCAAAAATAAAGTATCCCCGCTATTGTTCCAAACGGCGTACTCATCCGCACACCAATATAAAGTTGTGGTGGAGCTTTCACCACAACCGCTCCGAACCGTTATCTTAGAGTTAGGTTCAAGAACAACATCCGGAAAAGTGAAGGTCTTGTTCGCTTCATCCCTTGCCGTCCAGCCGTCTAAGTTTATAGACTCAGTACCTTCGTTTTTTAGGGCAAAATACTCCCGGGTTTTATTTTTATTGTCATTACCCGGAGCATTCGGTTCAAAATTTAGAATGGTGATTTTTTTGTTTTTCTCTGAATCAGAAGGTTTATTCCAGAGCCCCAAATCATTCTCTCTTGCATATCTTACAGCTTCTAAAATCTTCTTTTGGTATTTAATATCAGGGGGTTTTGAATAAGACTTAGCGAATCCAAGTCTCGCTATTTTAGCATTAACCAAAGTATCTCCAACCCAAATATACCGCAACAATCTGCCATACCTACCTCTGTTGGTTACATCTCTCTCCAATTTAACCTGCTTGTCTTCAACCAATTCGACCATTTTATCTCTTGCTTCTGAAAAGTAGGGTTGGCCACTTTCCGGAGTATTTATTCCCAGAAGTCTAACTTTTTCACCACTATCCAACTTCACCGTATCCCCGTCTATCACATATGTCACAGTAGCAGTTTTAAGATTATTTCCCTTTTCAGTTTTCTGACTATCTTTTCGGTTTTTAACCTCCACAATGCTTGCAGTGCCTTTCTTGTCCTGCTCCGAAGTGCTTGTAGAATTAATTGGCTCACTTTTTTCAGAAAGCCCCTTTCCAACTCTATCCTTTTCTGCTCTTTGAAATGCAGAAAAACCCAATAAAGCAAAAAGCACAAATAACACAACAACCCAAATCCACGATTTTTTAAAAGGGTTGCTTTTCATGAATATTGAGACTTAACCACCTCTAATAAGTTAATTTAAAGTAAGCTTATTTATATTAATCACCTATAAAAAATTTTGCTCTTCTACACCTTTATTATGCCATAAAAATTAGAAAAACTTACACCTCTAAGGTGGAAAACTTTTTAACCTAAGTTTTGCAAAAAGAAAAAGCCGGAAATCCTCTCCGGCTTTAAATTTAGTCCATCAAAAGTCTGTTCTGTTTAACTCCCTCCTTTAGCTTCGAGATATCATCAATATAATCTTCAGCATAACCTTTGTCTCTTAATAGAGGCTTGACTATCTTTTCATGAATTTTCTCATGACTCTCAAAGCGAGCCTCCAAATAGTCAAGGGTGTCTTCATCCTTTATATACCCCTTTTTCCATACAAAGCTCAATTCAATGAAGAAATCTACATACTCCTCGCAGAGATCGGCTCTCTTTTCGAGAGCCTTTTCCGCTATCTCCAACCCGTTGTAAGTAGCTCGAGACTCATCCAGGGAAGAGTCAATAACGGTTTGAAGATCAGAAAGGCGAGTAGCCATCTCTTTGATGACCGAATCAACTTTCTCAATCACCTCATCAGAAAGCTGATCGGACAATTCTTTCCTCCGCTGAGACATAAACTTCCGACGCACAAAAAAGCTTCTTGCATAAGTAGCGAAAAAGAATAAGATAGAAAAGCTACCGAGAACGAACCATAATCTCAGCCAAAAAAGCTTTTTGTCCAAAATTTCGCCCGAGGCAACTTCCCCCAAAACCAAAATATAAACTATACTCAACACCAAAAAGGCAACGGAAACAAGAAAAAGGTTAGACCAAAAAATTGACTTATCTTCCAAGTCCTTCAATGTTTCAGAACGATTTTTCAATTTCAGCAGATCCATCCTTGAAGGGCTGTTTTATGAGAGTTAAGCTACTACCTAAATTAAAAAAGTAAACAGCATAAAAGTCAAATTTACAATTTTGATTATTAAAATCTATGGCTCAAATCTCTACTTTCTTATTATGCCATAAAAATTAGAAAAACTTACACCTCTAAGGTGAAAAAAATTCTTCAATATCATTTGCAAGCCTTCCTTTTGTTATATAACCGACGGGAATCGGTGATTCAGAATGCTTGTCTATTTTTTCAACGACTACATCAGTTCCTTTTAGTAATTCTTTCTGTTCTATATGATCAGATTCTACATTTCTTTCTCTGTTTCCTTTACTCATCTGTTCAGAACCTGATCCTTTCGGTGTCTCTTTAAAATTAATCATCTTTTATCAAATTAAAATTATTTACTCGCTACCTTATTAAACTTACCTCCCGAGCCACCTTAATTGTCTTTGCCCAATAAAAACTCACAAAAATTTTCGTAAACAATCTCTCGAAATTTAGCATCTTCTTCAGTATCACCCCATATGCCGTGAGGGGCATCAGGAATCGTTACAAATTCACAATCCTTCTCATCTAAAATATCCTTGTATCTTTCTAAAATCGGCTCAGGAATAACATTGTCTTTTTCCATACTAACAAACAAAACCCGCCCCTCATATTCCTTTAACCATTTAAAAGAATAAGAATCTTTCCAACTGTTCTCTTCGTGTAATTCTTCGGTAAACGAATCATCAAAAGGTAAATTATGAGCATTTTGAGAATAAGCAGCAGGGGCTTGCAAAATTAAAGATGAAAACATCTCCGGCATTTTATCTACCAAACCCAAAGCAACATACCCTCCCATACTGACTCCATACAAACTAAATTCTGCAGAAGGCTCTTCATCACGAAGCCACAAAGCAGCTGATCTCGCTTCTGAAATTCTGCTCTCCAAAGACTCCTCTTTCATTTGTCCAGGAGCATCTCCCATACCAGAAAAATCAAAACTCAACGATCCAATACCTTCCTTTGCTAACTTATCCTGCCATAATTTAAACTTCTCTTTTCCTTTGTCTTTACCGCCTCCATACAAAAACAGAATATAATGATCAATCTTACTTTTTTTGAAATAAGCAGGTAACTTTCTTGATCCTGATTTAATGGACATAAGTACTAAAAGTTAGAATATGAACAGATAACTCACACCACATTATATCATCACCTAAAAGAGGTTAGTTCAAAGTTTATTAGGTGGTAGCCTTACTGGCGCTGGCCTCTCAGTTGCCATTTCAAGTTTAATAGAGGGTAGCCTAGTGGTAGCTACCCTCACTATTGACCTCAAATTTCAAGCAAATGTTACAAATGTGACACTATAAAAAGAGTGTCACATTTTTATAAAAACAAGGAAAATGGGACAAATGGGACACATATAAAAAGGGTGTCCCATTTTGTATGAATTGGGGCAAACAATAATAGTTAAAACACTTGAGATAAAAATTTATCAAGCAAATATACTAACCCAAACAAGTATTGTATTTGGGTTAAGTCTTTTGCTGTTATCAATTAACGAAAATTTATTTTATCGCTCTGAGATAATCTACCAATAACGTCAATGTAGTAACTTTTAGCATTTGCTACATTCTTCCTGGGGGGCACTTCAATATCTAAGTCGCCTTTAGCGCTATCAAAAAAAGCCAAACCAATTCCAAACTTTTTAAAAATACCCTCCTTCTTTTTTACAAATTCTAATTTAGTCGATGGCATCACCACAAACACCTTAGAAGAAAATAGCCTGTACCTAATAGCTTGCTTCAACGCTGATTTCCACGCACTCATTTTAAATTCAATAGTCCATATATCCAACTCAGGAATAGAAAAATTCTCCCCTAATCTTATCCTTGAGTCGTTCCTAATGTCTCTCTCAATCAAGTCTTTATTTTCTAGTAATTGGATATGTCTATCAAAATAAGATTTACTTAAATCAGTTTTAGAAAATATTTGATCAATTTCGACAAAGTTTCTGGGATAAAGTTGAGATATTATCTGCGAATAACCGTTAGTTAAATTAATATCAGGATACTTACTCATAAAATCTAGAAGAGTTTTTACATCCTTACAACTAATACCTAACGAATCAGGGATGCCCGCTTGCGTTTCCAACTCTCTAACTAATTCAAAATCTTGACCTAATCCAAAGTCTGGTTTTATTTCCGTAAACCTTTTCGCGAATGTACTTTCTTGCATTAATAAAATTAATTACCTTTCCTTACTTTGAAATAAGGCTATAGCTTCCTTCCAAACTTGTAAATGTCTTTCATTTGTTTTGGTATCAAAATTTATACCTTCCTTCTTCAACTTAGAATACAAAGATTGGGCAGAACTAATCCTGCCCTTCATCCAGTCTAGTTTGTTGTCAACATTCTTTTTGTCGGCAACCTTTTGAGACATGTTATGCAGAACACTCCAATGATTTAGCATAAAATCTTCTCTAGTCCACTCCTCTGGTAGACTACCCTCTTTCAATTTTTGGGATATCTTATTATTTGCCACAACCTCATCTAGAAATCCAAGCTCAGAAATTGGCTTTAGTTCATCTTCCACATAAATAGAATTTAGTAAATGAGGGGAGGTATATTCTAAGCGGGGAGGCCTCCCTACTCCTCTTTCCTCATATCGTCTCCTTGTATATTGCCGTTGTGTACGATACCACCCATTAGCAATAAAGTTAGCTCCTGTACTTAATAATAACAAACCCACTACATCAATGTATCCTACAACCACACTATATCCTTGGCTAGATAAAACATATACAAGATACATAAGATTACTTAAAGTGCGAGGATTAGACCACTGCAAAGAAGAATAGGAGCTCCTTTCTACAAATAAATAAAATCCATCAGTATTTAATCTAGTAACTTCGCTAAGAAATGAATCCATCTTTTCTTCATCCTTAAGCGCCTCTTCTGATATTGGCAAACAAACAAATAGATTTTCCCCGCCTTCAGTCTTATCTACTGATTCAGCAAACAACTGTGAATTTATTTGGGAATATCTGTCGTTAAAATTATTTATTATCAAGCCAGGGGATACTACACGATTTAACCCGCACCTTCTTTGAAATTCTAAAGTTTCCCCCACCCTAGCTTGGATCTCGCTAGCCGTAAAATCGGCAGGATTTAAGTTCTGGTAATAAGAATGGGATTCTAGCTTCCCAGATCTATCAGTAGAAATCACAGTAGCATAGAAATGGGGGTCAAATAGAAAAAATTCATCCTCGAATGACTCCAGAAAATTATTAATCCTATCCTTGGACTTGGATTTGCTGTTTGTTTTTGGGCAAAATATCACGCCTTCAACCACCCCCTCTCTAAGTCCCCGTTTAATCTTATTAGTGGGTCCCCACCCATCTTGAGCAAGAATCATATCAAATTAATTATAATCAATTTGACTAAGAGTCTCCAAAACCGCCTCACAACTTCTGGGCCTTAAATAAGCCTTCTTTTTAAGGAACTGATCAACCGTTTCAGTAAATGCAACTGGCCAATCACTTTTGTAATCACTTAATCTTACTTGATCACTTATAATACGATCCTCAATCCCCCGAAAAGTTGTCTCTCTGTCCAAATACGGGTGGAAGCCGGTTGAGGACTCGAAAACTGTGATACCCAAAGAATACATATCCGATCTAAAATCTAAAGATTTTTTCTGCCCCTTGATCTGCTCAGGAGACATATAAGGCAGGGTTCCTACTGTCTTACCCGATTGAGTAAGGGGAGTTTCGTCTAAAGCAAAAGATATCCCCGCATCTATTAAAACAAAATCTTCATGTTTTGTATCCCAAATTATATTCTTAGGTTTGATATCTCTATGAACTTTATTAATTTTCCAAAGCTTATTTATAGCTCTAAGCAAGTCGCAAGAAAGTTTTAAATTTTTACTAAAAGATAGCCCCTCATCCGATTCCGATATAAGTTTGTGCAAACTTACTCCGTCAATAAACTTTTCTCCATAATAAAAAACTTCTTGCTCTTAATGCCTACAAAGCCCGGTTCTAAATCTGCCTTTTGAGAAAGGTTTTTATGATTAATATTTTCCATTATTTCTATTTCCCTTTCTACCCTCTTAAGAGCAATGTCGTTAAAAATTTTACGGTTAGATTCATCTTGGAATTCAACCTCAATAAGCTTTAAAGCTATTAACGTATCTTTGTAATTAGCTTTTAAAACAATCTTCTGCCACCCTTCGTCAACAACTTTCAAGTCCGAAACCTCTTTTAGGGTTTCTTCAAGGTTTTTTACTAAATTTTTTTTCATAACTCTATCAACTTTTCATTTTTTGCTCTCAAAACTCGCAGTCCTTTATGTTGTGTACCGTTATTTTAGTCCATTGGCCAAGCTCAAGAAGCTCTCTGCCTTGCTTTGCCATTCGTTCCATTCATCCTCTTTCAAGTATAAGTATTTAAATTCGGTTTCGTCCTGGACTTCATTTACATCTTTACACCATTTCTCTAATCTCTCTATCTTCCTTACATCATCCAAATCTTCTCTACCCTTAGTCTCTACAACCCACACCTCGTCTTCATCAACTTTTACAAAAAAGTCTGGATAGAAGTAAGAGAGATTACCGTCTTCTTTTTGGTATTCAATTTTAAAGTTTACAGCAAAGTAATTCTTTGCAAATGAAATCACGTCATCCTGTTCATCAAGCCATGCCGCAAACTCAAGCTCAAAATGGCTGTCGCCCACAATTTTATTAAAAACAGTCTTATCAGAGTATACTGCTTCTTTGTCTTTGGTCGTAAACGGACTGGTCTCTTTTATGCTTATATGGCTTTGCACCTCAGCGCTTCCAGAATCTTGGATCGTTAACTCATTAATCGCTTTCCGGAATTCAGTATATATAGTGCGCTGTATTTCAATTTCTGAAAGATTCCTAACCACATTAGGATCCGATAGATTTACTTCCTCTTCAAATAAATATTTTTCTATAAATTCCTGAACCTTAGGATATAAAACGTTATGACCTGATACTAAACGCATGTCTTTCTGTATCTTGTTTGTAAGATAACCTATAACACTTCGCCAATCAGGCCTAACGTTCTCCAGCTTAGTCTTGTGAGATTCTTCCTCTCTTTCAATATCCCAAAATGTAATTTCTTTCTTCTCTTCTTCACTGAACTCTTTAACTGAAAACTTTTCATTATCAAAAGAACTAGGATCTAACTCTTCAAGGTTTTTGTATTCTCTATACAATCTCTGCGATAAAATAGGAATTTCAATGTCCAATTTATCTATATCTTTCTTTTCATTATCTCTGTCCACCTCAATAAGAGTAGGGGCTACAGGATCGGAGGTTGAGTTCATCGCAGCCTCTTCAAGGTCAACACCCTCTCGTTTAATTCCTTCTACAAACTCCATAAATGCAGGGGTTCCAACAACGCTTAATTTCTCATCTCCGGACTCCTCTTCTCCTCGATACATACGACGAAGGCCACGCCCAAGCGCTTGTTCCGGTAAAATTTGTGATTCAGCTGAAAACGGTCGCAAACCGATGATGGTTGTAACATTTTGAACATCCCAGCCTTCGCGAAGCATTAAAACTGAAACTATTGCTTTATAGGGACTATCCCATGAATCGATTCTACTGGACTCTTCTCTGAGTTGATTAAGGTAATCGCGCTTACTTTTTGCCTGAGAATAACTCCCATCTTTGTTCGTGTGTATCACAAGGATTTCTTCTTCCGATAAGTTGGGAAGTTGGGCTAGGTACTCTGCAACTTCATCACAGTTTTTTGTATCACTTGTCATTACAAACAGTATTGCTTTTTGGCCAAGTTTTTTGTGAATCGGATAAGCCTTTTCCCATTCCCTATACCCTAAATTAATAAAGTCTCTGTATCGCTCAGTAAATTTACTCGATTCATGTTCCTCTAACATGCCCCGATCTGAGGGTGTAGGGACTACGGGTCGCTTTACCACATCTTGATGAATAGCTTCTACAAGCGGGTAGTCGCAAATAGTTTGTACAAATATATTTCCGTTAGAATCTTTAGGGGTTGCAGTTACATCAATCTGTAAACTCAGCTCAGATCCTTTTTGTACTAAATTATTATGAATATCCTCAATAGCTTGAAACCATGCTAAGTCTGCCTCATGAATGTGGTGAGCCTCATCATTTAATACAACTAACTCGTCCAAATCTCTTACAATCTCTCCTACAGTCACCTCATCACTTTGTAAGTCGGCTGGCGGCTTCTTTCCTAGAAAGTAATCCTTGCCGTCCTCAGGCCCACTAGGCTCATCTTCTCCTCTACTTGAATAAATACGATGTATGTTAGTCAAGAAAATATTCCCTGTAGGCTCATGTGCGGTTACATCATCCTGTAAATGCACATCGAGTTGAAAATCATTTTCCCAATTTTGTCCCATATAGCCATTTTCCGGTATTACAGGGTCTTCGTAAAATACATCCAGCCCATCAAAGTCATCTCTAAGGCGCTCAAACACAATTACATTAGGAGCGATAAGCAAAAAGTTTCTTGCTAAATCAGAATCTTCCTCATATGTCTTATGGAAAAAGCACCATGCCAAAACCAGAGATAGAACTTTTGTCTTGCCAGACCCTGTAGCCATTTTTACCACAAATCTAGTCCATACCTCATCAAAGTGATCCTTAGAAACAAGGCCCGACGCATCAAATTGCATAAGATCGTAAGGATCTCTAACTTCTGCTATTTCATGTAGCCAAATTATAGTCTCGACAGCTTCTTGCTGAGCAAAATAGTATTCAAAGTAATTTACGGTACCGTCCGCCTGCTCTTGGGGATGTTCGGTATTAAACCAAAAATTAAGTAGGGCCTTACTGGTATCGCTTGCACCATCATACCCAGAATCACGCCATTCCTTAACCTCCTTTCGCAATTCCGCAACGAGCGGCGGAAGCAGTTTTGCTCTACCCTCCTCTTCAAGCGTCTCCTCAGCAGGAAACCATCTATGCTCCGGTTTTATAATCTCGTGAGGAGATTTTGGAAATTCTTCATGTAGAGCCATAATTAAGTTTCAATTATTTTCATAGTGTCGTTGCCAAATATATCAACTACTTTTACAGCAATTTTACGATCTGCCTTACTTTCTTGAATTTCGTGCCATGGGGTTTCCAACTCTAACTCCCTATCATCTTTGGTTCGGAAACTTTGCCATTCATTCTCAAATATATAATTTCCGGTCCATTTCTCTTCAAATTCCCCATCCTCATTCTCTACTTGAACAATTTCTTTTTTGCTTTCAAAATCAAAATCCACAGCCCAATAATCAATCCAGTCGGTCCACTCCTTAGTAACAATCTCTTCTTCAACAACGCCGTCTTTGTCTTTTGAAAGTTTTACAACCTGGCCGTTCCGAATGATAACCTTTTTGCCTCGCTTTCTAAGATCATCTGCGGGGTCCAAATCAGCATCCTGATTGTAATTAACTGAAAAGTTAGTAAGCTCAACACGCACCTTGCCTTTCTTTTGAGATACTTCTGCATCAATCCACGCTACATCGTAAAATTTAACCTCACCCTTTTCTACTGCACGCTTATCAAAAACCTCAGGCGGAATAATTTTTAGATGGAGTGATACACCTTTTTCCTTTGCTTCTTCCTGAATTCTGGGGAAAAGACCCATCTCATACTCAAAGGCAAGTATATCTACATTAGTAATATTATTATCAAGCGCCTCTTCAACTGCATTTTCCACCCATCCCCGAGTTACTGGCAGATTAATCGGACCCACAGCTACCATATGATCGTTTTTCTTGCCGGCAAACATTGAAAACCCACTAACGGGTTCGGCTTTATAAGCTGAAAGTATTAATGATTCATATTCGTCTTCTCTTTGATCTATGGAACCCTCTTGAGATTCACCTATATAATATTCCCTCTCATAACGTCCAAGGTTTAAAATTTCAAATGCACGATAACTTTCCCCCTTCTCTTTCAACCCCCTTTGGATATTGATCATTCTCTTGCGGGTAGTATGAATAGCAAACTTTCCAAGATCAGAACATATCCACTTTCGCCCCAATTTTTCAGCAGCTGCAGAAGTAGTACCAGACCCCACAAAAAAATCTGCCACGATATCGCCCTTATTAGAAGAAGCTTTGATAATTCTTTTTAAAAGATCTACCGGTTTTTGGGTTGGATACCCAACAAGCTCATCTCTCTTCCTATCTGCGGTATATATATCTGTCCACCAATCCTCTAGCCTTTTGCCCTTTTCTTCTAACTCTTTTACTGTAGCTTCGGAATCATCAGACTCTTTCCCCATAAATGCACCCTTATTATGAATTCCAGATTTATGTTCTATTCTAGGAACATTAAATATTTGAGAGTCTTTATCTTTGGCGTAAAAGAAAATTGTGTCATGTTTTCGTGTATAAGCATTATTATTTTTCCCTGGACCGCTATAACACCAGGCAATCTCATTTCTGAAGTTTTCTCTGCCAAAAATCTCGTCCAGAACCAGACGTAAATACCCTGTGACTCGCCAGTCGCAATGTACATAAATTGAGCCATCGTCTGCTAAGAGATCCTTCATTAACTTTAAACGTTCGTATATCATCGCTATCCAAGAATCAGTACCCTCACCCCAGGTATCTCTATATGCAATTTCCTCAATTATTGATGGTTCTTTTTCTAAAGTCTCATCCCCAACTTTAATATCTATAGAAAAGTCAGAACCTACATCAAAAGGGGGGTCAATATAAATAAGTTTAATACCGCCTTGACGTTCAATTTCATCTCTGAGCGGACCGTTTTTTAAACTTGAAAGTATCAAAGAATTCTCTCCCCAAATAAGCTTGTTAGACCAGCCAGTTGTACGAGAGCCAGATGTGTCTATAAGCTGATCTTGAGCCTCTTCCGGTTTTTCTTCTCTAGGCTCCCACACCTCCTCAATCGTTTGAAATGGCAAAACGGCGTTTGTCACCTCATGAGTCTTACCGTGCCAAACAAGCTCCACTTCTCGCTTATCGCCAAAAAGTTTAAAGCGATATTTATCCGGCAATGGCTTTCCCTTATCTAATAATCGACGAACCTCTTCCCGTTCACTATCAGTAAGATTCATTTTGTTGTTATTGCTCATGACTTATATTCAATTTAACTCAAAAACCGTTGATAATAAAGCAAATTATCAACTTCACCCTCCCTGGATACCCCGGTGGGTTTCTGTCATCTCTTGTCCTTGTAAAAGGTCATAAATCAATAATCTACAAGGACAAATGAACGCAAAAAAGTAAAAAGAATAAAATTTATAACTTAAGATATCATCTTCATTCAAAAAAATATTATATAAAAAAATAATTACTATCGAATAGATCTGTAACCGTCCACTCCGTTTGAGAGGACTATCTGCCATAACTGTAGACGCCTCGCCCTGAATGCTCCCGCGCACGACTGAAGATAATAGTTCCACATTCTTCTGAATCTTTCATCATATCCTTCCAGACTATCCCAGCTGTCATTGAAATTTCGATACCAACTCATGAGGGTTTTGTCATAATCAGGGCCGAAGTTGTGCCAGTCTTCCATCATCAGCAGTCCTTCCATTGACTTTCCTATTTGTTTTATAGATGGAATAGTTCCGGTGGGGAAAATATATTTCTTCGTCCAAGGTTCAAGCATTATAGTGCTTTCGTTCCGGCCTATGGTATGAAGCATTGAAAGGCTTTCGGGCTTAAGGCAACGTTCTACTGCTTTCATGTATTTTTTGTGATTTTTCCATCCGACGTGCTCAAACATGCCAATTGAAACTACACGGTCATATTCGTTGTCCTCTTCTCTGTAATCTTTAAGTTTTATCTCAATAGGCAACCCCTCACACATTTTTCTGGCAAGTTTTGCTTGTTCTTTAGAGATTGTGAGACCGACACCGGAGACACCGTAATTTTTGACAGCGTATTTCAGGAACCCACCCCAACCGCACCCGATATCCAAAACACTCATGCCTTCTTTAAGATTCAATTTTCGGCAGATAAGATCGAGTTTATTCTCTTGGGCTTCTTCCAAATTATCTGCATCTTTCCACCATCCGCAGGTGTAAATCATGCGTTCGTCTAGCATCTTTTTATACAGATCATTGCCTACGTCATAATGATGTTCTCCTAAAACCCAAGCTTTTGTTTTGTCAGCTAAATTAAAAATCGCCGCTTTGACAGCGGCGAAAATCACAACCGGATTAAATTTTATTTCATCGGCGAGGTCTGCTTTTATCGCTTTTGAAATCATCTCATCAACACGTTCACAGTCCCACCACCCATCCATATAAGATTCTCCCAAACCCAAAGTTCCCTGAGATAATATTCTGCTGTAGAAATCATTGTTATGAACTTGAATATCCCAAGGCCGGTTTCCGTTTATCCGAATGTCTGCTTTTTCGGACAGCTTCCTTACTTTTTCCTCAGCTCCCATCATTAATAATGATTATATCAAATTAAAACCAAAAAAAGAAAACCCAACTCCGGCAAAGAGCTGGGGTTTGAACTTTCACAAAAACGAATAAAAAGCGCTCCATAAAAAGTAAAGCACAAATCCACTCAAGGCTCCCATCAACGCATCTATTGCATAATGAAATCGGCCGTAAACCGTCGAAACTGCTATCCCCGCAGTTAAAAGTCCTAAGGCAAGCCAACCCCATAAAGCGTTCGGGGAAATCAAAAGCATCAAACCAACGCTCATTCCCACATGCGAACTCGGGAAAGCTCCGGAATTAATACCGTTTGAGACTACTGGCTTGTAAGCCCAATAGATCAATTTTGGGAAAAACCCTCTCCTTTCCAACTCGACTTTTTCTTTCGAAAGCGGGCCCGCCACCGGAAACCAAATAAAAATAGCCATAAAGCTTCCGAAAATTCCCACTGCAATAAAAGAAAATCGAGCGAACGGATCCGGGCTGAGGAATCCATACCACAAAAATGGAATTACCAGAAGAAGATAATAAGAAAAATAGAAAAAACCGAAAGTTTCACGCCAAAAACGACCGGACAAATAGGTAGGTAATTTCAAATAATAAAGCTTTCCAAAAACCCTTACATTCCAAATTTGTACTTTTTTCTCAAAATCAGAAGAACTGCCGTGAACATTTTCCGCGATCACATCCACCTGGAGATACAACAGGAAGATTAAAACCAAAGGATATAAAGGCACAAGAAAATGTATTTCAAACAACCGGATCAAAAGAATTGATCCGAACAAAATCAAATTCAACCAAAAATAAAGGCCAGAATTCCCGTTTCGATCATCACTAACTAAAAGGAACAGAAAAGCTATCGAAAGCAGGCATAACGAAAGCACATCCACCGCTAAAAGTTCCATAATCAGTAGATGGTCTTTTTCAAGGAGCTATATCGTAAACCTGCTAAAATAATGAAACAACAAAAAAGAAATTGCAAACATACTAAAAACCTCAACTCAAACTTTCAAACTAACCCGGAAAGGTAAACTTTCTTTTTTCGGTTTTGCTTTAATTCCAAAAAGCTTTTGATAACAACTTAGCCATGCCACACCAACCTGTCAGACCAGCATTCAACAAACCCAAAGACACAAATAAGCTCAAAAGATAAAAAGCTTCATGCAAAAAGTACCCTAAAACCAAACCAGTTATTACCAACAAACCAACAGCAATCTGAACCTGTCTTTGCAAGGGTAACCCCAAGTCTTTGTTTTTTTCAATCTCGAACCCTGCCTGTTTCCACGCTTCGATCCCTCCATCCAGATCATAAAGCTGTTTGTCTGTATTTTCTTTGACAACAGCACAAGCCCGAGAAGAACGACCACCGGTATTACACTGCATAACAACTTTCTCAGCTTCAATATTATCTAAAACATCCGGCTTGAGAGTACTCAAAGGTAAGTTCAAAGCCGAAGGAATATGCCCTCGAGAATACTCATCTGGCTCTCGAACATCTATTACAACCGCTTCCCTGTTTTCAAGCCAATTATTTAATTTTTCAGGATTAACTTTCTTGCTCATAAAAATTTGATTATTCCTCTCTAACATTAGAACAGACACTAATTCTTAGCAAGCAAAAAGAAAAACCTTCCACCGTTAAAAACAGCGGAAGGATTTTAATTGAAAATCATTCTCTAAAATAAAAGTAAACCTTTCGAAATCCGTATTCCAATCCAACTCCGATCATGGTTCCGGAAAACTCCCCCAACACTAATCCCAAGTTAAAATTATATTGAGGATAAAAAATCAACGCAGACAAAAAAAGAAGCTAAAAAACAAAGCATTATTAACTTTCCTTGACTGAAATTGTCAGCATAATAGGCAATGACGAAACCCAAAGAAATACCTCCTATTACACTATCTATCTGCCACATAGTTCCAAATTGCGCAAATAAAAATTCCTATGGTCACCACCAACAAAAACAGACAGAAATGATATAAGATGCACTCTTAAGGGATAAGGCAACGAACTTCTAAAAGACTCTTCAGAGTTTGCACTCATAAAACGTATAAAGCCTTATTAAACATCGGACCCAAATTCTCATTTGAAGCGAAACGTTCGGCTGCAATAGAATGCAGCCATCATGAAAGACAAAAAACAAGACAAAAACACATACAAACACATAGACAAAGACGAAAGAAACGAAATCAAAGCCATGCTTGAGAAAGACTACTCCCAAGCAGACATAGCTCGGGCTCTGGGCAGATCAGGGGACACAATTACAAAAAGCCGCTGGAGAGCGGCTTTTTGTATTATCTTGAGCCTCCTCTAAGTTATCCGCATCTCTCCACCATCCGCAGGTATAAATCATGCGTTTGTCCAGCATTTTTTCGTATAATTCATTCCCTACATCATAATGATGCTCCCCTAAAACCCAGGCCTTTGTTTTGTCAGCTAAATTAAAAATAGCCGCCTTAATGGCGGAAAAAATCATAACCGGATTAAATTTTATTTCATCGGCGAGGTCTGCTTTTATCGCTTTTGAGATCATCTCGTCAACACGTTCACAGTCCCACCACCCATCCATGTAAGACTCTCCCAACCCTAAAGTTCCTTGAGATAAGATTCTTTTATAAAAATCATCATTATGAACCTTAATGTCCCAGGGCCTGTCTCCATTTATTTGAATATCCGCTTTTTCACCCAGCTCTTTTATTTTCTTTTCAGCATTCATCATCAGTAATAATTGTATCAAATAAAGACTTACTTACAGAAAAGTTATTCATTTATAGAAAAGGCTCCTTCCACTTTTGGTAAATCTCTTAAAATCCAAATCCGCTATAAATGAAGTAAATTCCCAGAGCTATATAAAATATACTCCCAAACACATAAAAAGGCTTCTTGTTAAAGTAGCTTATAATCTTTTTTACATTTTTGTGATCCATAAGAAGATAAAGTGTAGCTTCTGCAGCCATAATCCACCCAAAGATAGAAACTAATGACTGCAACAGATTTCCCCATAAATTATGAGAAAGAATAAGGGCAACACCTCCTACAAGCTCCAAAAACACAATTATATAGAACACTCCTAAATTATCAGCCAAATCCTCAATCATATCTTTGAATTTCTTCCACCTAAAACTAAAAGCTATACCTGTGATAAGAGCGCAGATACCAATAAGTTTTGATAAAAATATTGTTGTTTTCATAACGTTCAAAATTATAACATACGTTGCCCAAAATAACCTTCAAAGAGTGCAGCCCCTCTCAATTTTGAGTTGGGCAAGAATTCAGGTAATTTAAGTTAGTTTTAAAACAAATCCAATAAATTAAAATTGACAACAACAAAATAACTTATTATCTTCGATTAAGAACCTTGATAAATATATCTTCCAGAGTCGGGTATGAAGCCTTCGAATTCTTCGCCTCTTCTCAAAAAACCCAGCTTTTTATGATGTATATCGTTAATGATGTTGAGACTTCCGGTAGTAAGCTAGGCCATCACTCTGTCCTATCAATTGGGGCTTGCGTCATAACGAGAGAAAAACTAACCTTAGAAGAATATTTTGAAAAAGGTCTTGTTTTTTACAGAGAAATCCAGCCAACTTCATATAAATTTGAAATTGAGGCTATGCGTGTCGGATGTAAACACTTGATGTGTCTCGAAGAACTTCGAGAAAAAGATTCTCATTATGACCCTACACATAAGGACTTTTCACCTTTATTAGTTTTAAAGCATATGGGTAAGGTTTGCAAGAGTCCTGAAAAAGCCACAAAAGACTTTAAAGATTGGATTGAAGAAATGAGTCAAAATCAAGAAGTAGAAGGTGTCACTGATACAGTCTTTTTTGATGGCGGGTATATAGATTTATGTTTTGGAAAACACCTCAAAGAACCTTCTCCTTTTGGTTGGGAAGGTCTCGATCTTGACTCACTTTATCGTGGATACACAGAAAAAGAAGGAGCAAGCTTACAAGAGCTTGAGGTTCCAGACAATCGAGACAAAACACACCGGGCTGATCAGGACGCAGTGTTTCTTGCTCAAGTAGGAAGGAAATTGCTTTTTGATTTATTAGAATGGTAATCAAAAACCCGGATCTAATTTCTCAAAAATAAAAAATCAATTCAAGCCCTCATTATGGGGGCTTTTTCTTTTTTAAATTCAATTGAAGGAACAAAAATAAAAGCCCGTCCGGAAAATCCGGACAGGTTTTTAAGTCTTAAAGTCTTGCTGCTTATCTCTTTTGAAATTGGCGGTAAATATTCAATCCTAGCCAGCGGAACATTCCTGCTACACCTCTCACTAGAGAGTAAACTATAATGCCGAAAATGGGAAGCACTACTCCTCCTATGACTACTGAAGAAGGAGCACCCATCACTCCCATTCCCATGCTGAAAATAAAATACAACAGAGCAAGGTGAACCACTACATCCCAAGAGTACCGATCTACTTCTCCTAGGAAAGCTTCCGTTAGTCCAGCACAAACAGCCACAAGTAAGAAACCGAAAGTTGCGCTCCTTGAAATTATTCCATTGAGCTGTGCAGAATGTAGAGGAGCAAGTCTTATGAACAAACCTCCTACAATTCCAGCCAAAAGAATGCTGACAAAAAAATATAACATCTAACGGTGTTCCGGGTTGGGAAAGTCAAAATCGCACCCTGCATCCCAGTCTTCTTTCACATTACCATGATTCGGAATTCCGCCTTGATCCTTTAACATCTTTGCAAAATGTAACATATTCCAAGTCATGAAAGTAGTGTTTCTGTTAGTAAAATCATTTTCTTGTGCCCCACTGTCTTCGTCTTTATAAGAAGGGCCGGGCCCTACTTCTCCTATCCATCCCGCATCAACTTGAGGAGGAACGGTAAAACCCAAATGAGACAAAGAATAAAGAATATTCATGGCACAATGTTTTAGACCATCCTCGTTACCTGTAATAAGGGTGCCTCCCACTTTACCATAATAAGAATACTGTCCTTTCTCATTAGTCTTTGTAGAAGTAGCATAAAGTCTTTCAATAACCCTAGTACACACAGAAGATTTATCGCCAAGCCAAATAGGTGTACACAAAACCAGGATATCGCTGTTCATCACTTTTTGGTGAACTTCCGGCCACTCATCTACCTCAAAACCATGATCAGTCATATCGTGCCTGACTCCCGGAGCAATATCATAATCAACCGGTCTTACAACTTCTGTCTGCACATCATTCTCATCCATGATCGCCTTGCTGATATCTATAACCCCTCTAGTATGAGACTCTCTGGGGTTTGGTTTAAGCGTGCAATTTAAAAAAGTAGCTCTCAGATCTGATAAGTCTTTTTCATATTCATCACACAATTTTTTCTGTTTTTTGCTCAATAATTCACTCATTACATAAGAGAATATCACAACTTATATAAATCCCAAAATAATAATTCTCCTTACATCATTTTTTATTTTCAAGAGCATCTTGAATAATTTCTAAATTGCAAGATTTGTTATCTTTACCCCAATTTTCACACTCTTCAGCTTTCTGAATTGTTTCATAATGAAGACCGCACTCTTCACACCGAAAAATCTTTTTGTCTAAATTGAGGCTTTTGGGTGCTTTATTTTTTGAGATTACTTTAACAATAAATAGAAATCTAGAACCCAAACTAAAGCTGGGCCATCTTTTCAGGAGAATTGTTAATATTTGCCTTTATAAACTTTTCAACCTTCTTTCTTTGAAACTTTTTCAGTTTCATAAGCCGACCCCAAGAGGCAACAGCAATCGGGCTGTCGTTTTTAGATCTGGGTGTCAAAATTACAGCATTAGTATATTTTTGGGCCAAATTTTTCATCTGATCTAAAGTAGAACTGCTTACCTTTTTAGGTTTGTAACTTATCCAAATACCTCCGTGTTCTAAGTTGTGTACTAACTGTTCATCCGGCAAGGGCTTGCTATAAACCCCCCATCCAGCCTGGTTAGTCCAGTGAGGGCCGGAAGTGGGTGGATTCGAATTATAATTTTTGAAATTAACCCCCTTGTCTATATGCTTTCTGTTCATTATGGAAACCTTTTTACCTTGAAGGCTCAAACCACTACCTCCACCGGAAGGAGAGAACAACATCACCAAAACAATTAAAATACCCACTACCCCAACGGAGCCTATTACCCATTTTTCTGATTCGGTCATGTTTTTATATATAGACAAAAATTTAATTATCGTCTTTCTAATTTCTTACTCTTTTCATATTAAACTTCCATCAAATTTTTTACAACTACAAAAGGTTAATGATTGTGTTTCGGTACTTTTTGAGGATGGGCATGATTTTGAGAGTCTTCCGAACTCAAACCGTGGCCATGTTTAACCGTAATAATGCCGGTTGAGGTCAAAACCCCCAAAGAAATTAACAAAAGAGCCAAAATCCAAAAAACAGTAGATTTAATGCCTTTCTTAATCTTAAACCAAATCAGTGGAATAAGCGTAAACAAAACAAGTGACCACCAACCCGCCCATTGAGGAGACTCCCACACCCCCTTTGCCACAGGGTGGTCCGGTTTTTCAGCCAAGGCCGGGTCAATACTCATCATCAACTGATTCCACCCAGCGTGGAATACCGAATCTTCCCACCAATGCATTCCAAACAATCCATACGTAAGAATAAATGCTCCCACCAGAACCAACCCTACACCAGTCCATATACTTATTCTCTTTGAGACCTTGCTAATCCAGTCTGAGCTCTTGATACCCAAAATAGCCAGTACCACCAAAAAGATTAAGGGCGTGGCTCTGCCCAGTCCATGCACTAAACCGAGCCACCCTCCGACAGCTGCAGAACCCGTAGAAGCAATGTAGGTCAAAAGAACATAAAAGGCCGGGTTGGGACATCCGACACCAGCATTTCCTAAAAACAACCCTAAAAGAAAAGTTTTGAAATAGCCCTCCTTTACCCAATTCGGCACATAAGAGGTGAGCTCGGGAAGAGGCACATGAAAAAGTTCAAGCTCAGTAAGGCCAAAAAGCAAAGCAGCCAACCCGGCAAAAACAAACATGGCTCTGCTGAATTGGTCAAGACCAAAATAACCACCCAAAAGGGCCGTTGCAACGCCATATATCGTTAATGTAACAGCTAAACCCAAACCAAAAGCGACAGCCAAACCCAAACCTCTGCCTGCCCTGTCTTCCCGAGCAGCAATGGGGACAATTACAAGAGCCAAGGGTAATGTGCAAGGAAGAAAAATCATAGAAAGACCTGCAGCAAAAGAAAGAAGAGCAGAAACTGCATTGCCGGACTGAATAGCCAGCCACAGCAGACCGCCTGCTATTACAATAAACAATATGAGAGCTGTAGCACCTAAAGCCTTTTTACTCATGATCGGTATTAGGCATCTTTAACAAGGAGTTATAAAGAGACAACAATACAACCAAGAGAGCCGCAGAAAATATTATCCATTGATTTTTTACTACAAAACTAACAGCCCCAAAACCTAAAAAGCTAAACAAAGCAGCTAAACACATAGGACAAGAGGGTGCTCCAAAGACAGAAGCAATAACACTAAACACCACCCCAAAACCATCCGAACTAACCCCTTTTTGTCTTCTTTTATATCTATATATACCTGAAATAACCAGAAAAGAAGAGAGGAAAGACAGCACTATAATAATTAAATAATCAACAATGCCATACAATTGAAGTTGGACCTGAAAGCTATTTCCTGGTATAACCAAAACCGGTATTGAAATAAACAATAAAATAAAAATTAACATCAGCGGCAAAATCCAAGTTACAAATAAAGAACTACGGAACAAATTCAAAACAGCTTTTCCAATCATTTTCCAACTTGAACTATCACTGCACTCTTTACAATTTTGGTTTTGCTTAAAATTGAAATTCATAATTAATTTTCTACACAATCCTTACAGTAATTCTTGATATGCTTATCCATAAGTTGTAAAAGTGGTTTTATGGTATCACTGTTCAATTTATAAATTCTTTCTCTTCCACTTTTTTCAACAAATACGAAGCCGCAAGTCCTGAGCCTCTTAAGATTTTGAGACACCCTACTTTGTTCATAACCTAATTCATCAGATATATCAGTGGCGCGCATCTTTCCGTTTTGGAGAATATGAATTATTTTCCACCGAACCTCATTACTCAAGGTTTCAAAAAACAATTTGAAAGGTTTCATGTTTTATATATTATCTCAATCTAATATTAATTTTATTAAATTTATCACAAACAATCAAAAAGAAACTCGAAACAAAAAGATACATGACCCTTACAATAACTAAAACCCAAAATAAAAAACCTCACCCGCCAAAGACGGATGAGGCCAAAAAATAAGAATCCTAACGATTAATTATCAT
This sequence comes from Candidatus Magasanikiibacteriota bacterium, assembly GCA_042218035.1. Taxonomy (GTDB): domain Bacteria; phylum Patescibacteriota; class Minisyncoccia; order UBA6257; family GWB1-50-10; genus JBDGRM01. Next base: position 31,777 of record JBDGRM010000032.1, on the reverse strand, counting down.
CAAAGAAAATTTAAGAATCTATTACCCTAAAAGAAGTGGCAGTCTTAGAAACTATACCGGGATAGATAAAGCGAATAACCCCCTTTGAAGGGCCTTCTTGTAACTCAACTTTAATTTCTACCGTATGTCCTTCAGAATTTTTACTAACCTCTTTAACTTCAAGCCTCCTCATGTCATCAGCTATATTTGTTTTCAAAATTTCGTCTCCAGGACTTAAATTACTTAAAATATTTTTTGGGTTCTTTTCCATAATTAAGACAGGTAACTTTCTAAAGAGAGCTGCTTAAACTATAACAAAGTAAAAATGCACAAAAAAATAAACCACCCTAACCAGGGTGGTTTTAAAAATAAAGCTCTCTACCGGGTAAAAATTTCACCGGGCAGCTGCACTTCTTTGTTTTGAGCCTTACACGATAGCTCAACAACGGAGTTAACCCACAACTCTTTGCTTTCAAGGCAATTATAAATCATTTTCATAAAATCCTTTTCAATGCTAAAACCAGCAAAAACGTTCCAGCCTTGCCTTCTTAACGCCCTTACTTTACGCAAAGAGTAACTCCAAGCATTTCTATGAAGCTTTGCAAAAGACAACCAGTCCTCTCTAGAAATTGTCGAGCTGTTAAAAGCAAATTTATCTAAGAAGTAAGCCTTTGAGTCCGCATTCATCCTTTTGTTATTAATGCTTTCTATACATTCCTCAAGATTTCTTGGAATACTAAATCGGGCCTTCAAACTTATCTCATTAAAGTGATCATGGTCTTCACCTTTCTGTTTTGAATGGCCGATATTGTAAAAAATCAACGGCAAAAAAGAGGCAAGTTTCGTTTTGCCACCATCAAAAAATATACTACCGGAACGAGTGTCATACATAAAAGTTTTATCTTCTACAAAACAAACACCTTCAGGCAAGTAATTTGAAAGCCGCAAGATTTTACTGTCATCTTTCCGTAAAATTATATCCTTAAAATTATTTCCTTTTCTTTCCAAAAGAATAGGAGAAACGTTAAAGTTGCGACCTTTAGCAGGCCTTTCCATTAGATTCTTGCCTCCTTTATATTCTTTTATTCTATTTCGGTGCTTCTTCCAAAGTTCAACCAACTCTTTCTCTTTTCTTGAGTAATTCATACCAGCAGAGGTTGTTCAAATTTCAATGAACTAAATACACTTATAAAAAAATTACTCATAAAGTCAACTCTAATAGATCAAGAATTACGCAAATCTATGTTTTAACTAAACCTCACGGCCTTATTTTGCATCAAAGAAACTTGACCACAATTTGGGCAATGAGCGCCCCTCAAAATATCAGCTAACCTCTCAGGGTGAAAACTACGAATATTATCCTTACAGTAATTACAATTGTCACACACCAAACGAACAGAAAGTTTTTTGTTTTTTCTTTGTTTCTTTTTGAGCATATTTATTAAATGAAAGAATTATTTATTAACGCGACCTTTAATTTTTTATCCTAAAATTGCTTTCTAATTCTATTATATACCCCTACACCCGAAAGTAAACCGAAAATCTGTGGATAACTTCGGTTTATTTTCGGTTTTTACATAGGTATAATTAATATAGAAATGAAAAACATGCTCACCAAAAAACAAAAAGAGGTTCTTGAATTTATTCAAGATTATATTAATGAACATGACTACTCCCCTACTTTAGAAGAAATAGCTGAACATATAGGAGTTTCAACTGTGAGTACAGTTCATGAACACCTCCAAAAATTGAAAGACAAGAACTACATAGAAATACAAGACAAGAGCTATCAAACCCAAAAAAAGTAACTCCAACGTAAAAGTTCCAATTCTCGGATTAATTAGAGCTGGTGAACCAATAGAACCTGTAGAAGAAAGTGAGCCATATCAAGTCCCTAAAGAAATGCTTTCAGAAAGTGGAGATCACTTTGCTTTAAAGGTAGAAGGCCAAAGCATGGTAGAAGAAGGAATTCAAGATGGAGATATAGTCATATTAAGAGACCAGCCTGATATTGAAAATGGACAAACAGCTGCTGTCTACATACCCCGAAAAAACGAAGCAACTCTCAAAAAAGTATACAAAGAAAAAGACAAGTGGAAACTCCAACCTGCCAATCCAAATATGGATCCATTTTACGAAAAAAATATAGAAGTTCGAGGAAAGGTAATCAACATCATTAGAAATTTTGCTTAAAAACAAAAAGCCTCCTAGTTGGAGGCTTTTTGTTTAGACCTTTTGTTTGACAGAAAGCTTTAGAGAGCCGGGCCAGTCACCACAGATAGCATCTTTACAAAACCACTCTTAAGAGAATTTTTATAGGAAGACTTATCATCTTCTGGGTTTCTATAATTAGAACTCGACTGCCTAAAGCTATTCATACAATTTTCTATAATGTTTTCCAGCTTTTGGGTAGAGTTGTTTTTAAACTCTTTGAAGGAGACTCCTGACTTCTGCTGAAAACATTTTCGAACCGGTTCAGGTATCTGGAAGTCGGGGTCACTCTTATGTTCTTCTCTTTTTTGCGGTTCGTTTTTCCTGCTTTCTGACTTATCAAAATGAGGAGGAGAAGGTTCACCTTCAGGAGGTTCCGGAATTCCGTAACCATCATTATTGCTAGGTTTTCTATTAATCTCTCTTTCAAGTTTGTCTTTCTTTAGACAACTTTCAACTACATCCATAACTTTTGAATTGAGCTGATCATTCTTTCTAACATCCTCTATTGATTTACCATATTTCTTTTTGAAACATTTTTTAGCATAATCGGGAAAGCTTTCCGCTGGAGCCAGCCTCCTTTTGCTATGTTCAGAATCCGGTTCCTTTTTCATGCTATTTTCTCTTTCATCTACTTTTCTCATGCATTTCTCCATAGCTTCACCCACCTCCGGTCCAGGAGTTACAGAACCAGAACGTAGGCTTTTAAACTTTTTCTTACCAAGAGATTTAACCAAACAGTCCTCAGCTTTTCTAGGTAAGTTACTCAACTCTTCTTGAGCTCGTTCTTTCATAGCTTCTAAATTGCTCTCATTAAGATTCTTTTCGCTTTCGGGCCTCTTTTCTTCGTGAAATTTATTCATACACTTATCAATCGCTTCCCCAAATTGAGGGCCAGGGGCTTCAGATCCAGACTGAAGTTCGCTGAATTTTTCCTTTCCTATTGTGTTTTTCAAGCAACTCTTAACTTTATCCGGCATTCTACTTAACTCTTCCTTCATCTGTCTTTTTATTTCTCTAGGACTCATTTCAGCATCTCTACCTCTTTTTGGCGGCCCCTTTAACTTATTCATACATTTTTCAATAACCTCTTCTATCTTAGGTTTAGGGCCGGGGGGCATAGACCCAGATTTCAACTTTTCAAAAGTGTTAGACTTCAAAGAGTTTTTAATACAACTCTTTACCTTAGGAGGAAAATTATCCAACTCACTTTGCAATCCTTTTTTCATTTCTTCTGCTTCTAGCCTTTTTGGAGAAAAGTTATTAGCACATTTTTGCATTGATCTACCAAAAGAAGGACCTGGCAATGCCTTACCTTTCCTAATCTCCTTAAGCCTACTCTTACCTATAGATTTTCTGAGACACTCCTTTATTTGAGAAGGCATATTTCCAAATTGTTCTCTCATCTCTTGCATTTCTCTCTTCATTTCCCGTTTCTCCTCTTCAGGTATTAGGTTGTTTTTCTTGGCAAACTGAAAACACTCCCTTGAGTGAGAAGGTTTAGAGCAATATCTTTGACATTCAGCCTGAGTTGAACAATTTCCAGGAGTCTTACCTTTTTTTACAAGTCGAGAGAATTTTCTCATCCTTTTCATTTCTTCTTTGTCTACCCCCTTAAAGCCTACTTTTTTAGCAAATTTAATACACTCTTTCGCATGAGATGGTTTGGAACAATATCTTCTACATTCTGATTTCGTTTTGCAGTTTCCAGGAGTTTCACCTCCCTTTCGAATATAATTCAAAAGCTTTTTTGCACCTCTCATTTCCTCTTGGTCTAAGTTATGCTTCTTAGCAAACTTCACGCATTCTTCAAGATGGCTTATTTTAGAACAATAATTTTTACATTCACTAACTGTAGAGCATCCACCAGGACCTCCGTCTTCTAGGGCTGTAGAGAACTTTTCAACTTCTTTTAAACTTTCTTGAGAGGTCTTTTTCTGCTTTACTAAGCCGTTTTCACGAGCAAATTTCATACAAGCTTTCATGTTTTTAGGTTTGTTACAAAACTTTCTACAGTCCTCTATAGAGGAGCAAGAGCCCAGCTCTTTAATGGGAAACTCAATGCCCTTCCTTTCTAACTGGCTTTTCGAAATAGCTTGAGCTTGAAACATAATTCCAAAACTGACCAAAAAACCAAAGACTATAACGAAAAATGAAAAAATTTTATAGTAGCTTTTTCCAATCATAAATTATTTTTTATTTAAAAGGATTTTTATAAGAACTATCAATTGGATTAGGGACACTCTCTTGGGGAGAGTCGGGTAAAACCTCTTTAGCTGAGGTAGCAACATCTACCTCCTTAACTGCATCAGAAGTTGCCGCTTTTTGATTTTCAACTTCTGAACCTACACTTTCAGAAGAACTAAAAGTAGAGGTTGTTTTTTTAGATGTCACATTATTGCCATCCTTCGTTTTAGAAACATCCTGAGATTGGCCAGAAAAAGCTATATACCCATATACACCCAACCCTACTGCCACCACAAAAAAAGCTGATAGCAATATTAGATTAGAAAAACCTTTCTGATTTTCTTGAAAAATATTCAACATTACAAAATTAATTATAACAAATTTATTAAACAAAAAACTAGAAATTATTCTTTAGCTTTCCGAAAGTGCTTTTCAGCTATTTGAGAAATAAACAAACCAAACAGCAAAACAGATATATAAACCAAAATCATACTAAAAATTCCGAGCGGGACAGTTCTCAAGATAGAAATAAAGAAAAGAAAATACCAAGAAGTTAGCAGAGTGCCGCCCAAACCAAAACTAGCCTTATGAATTTCTAAAAGCTCACCTTCTTGATGATTATGAGGTTTGCCCGAAGAGATTTTTTCCAATTTCGGCTCTAAAATGAAATGAAGCACTGCAGAATTGGCCACCACAAAAGTTAAAACCACAAACTTTAAAAAAACTAAAGGAGAAATTACTCCACTTGCCAAGCCGGGCAAATAAATTAAACCTCCACTGGCTATGTATACCAACAGAGACAACCAGCCTAAATCAAAAACGATTCTTAAAATATGAGATTCCCAATCCGAAACCCTCAAGTCTCGCAAGAAACGCATAAAAAGAATTACCAATACAGTAGATACCCCTACACCCAAAGCAACAGAAATGAGATGAACCCCCCAAATGGCTCGAGTCTCTTGAAGAACAACATTCAAAACTCCTTCAGGCAAAATAAGGGAGGAAAAGAAAAATATCATTGTAGAACAAAAAGCAGAACACAAGCACCAACTACACCACTCTTTTAAAACAAAGGCTTGAATAAACGTTAAATACAAAGAAAATAAGAATGAAGCAAATGTGAGCCCAAAGACAAACAAATCAAGTTGTAAGGGAAAATCAAGAAACGCAAAACTTATACTGTAGTAAACAAATATTGAAAAATAGTACAAAATCCCCCAAATCTCTAAATTAACACCAAAAAATTTTGAGTACTTACTTTTTATCACCGGCTTACAACTCGCTCCAACCGGACACACTAGCTTATCTTCCCCTCTTTTCTTTTGGTTGATATAAATAGAAAGTAAAAACCCAGAAAAACTTAATATCAAGACTAAGATGTAAAACCACATAAAATTTATATCTAAAGTTATGTTATGAAAGAGAGAAGCCCCACCATAAAGATGGGGCCATTTCAAAATAAGAGGGTATTCTAATAAGTTGGGGTAACGCCTTGGCTTTTTTCATTTTGGTTTTTCTCACCCTTTGCCTTGTTGTTTGAGCTCTCTAACTCATCTGTTTCATTCATCTGAAAAGAGGTCTTACACCTACCATTGCTGTACTTAATACTGTAATCTCCACACTTGTAAACCTGCGGACAGGCCAAATTACCTTTCTTGTCCTTCAAATTAGACAACCAATTATTCCATTCCTCTTTATATTTCTTGTTAATAGCAACAGAACCACCACCCTGACTACAACCGCAAATACCATCATCAACTAAAATACATTGATCCTTGCTAGAAGCTTTTTGAACTCGATCAAGGGATGGCTTTTCTACCTTCTCACTATTATTTTCTTTTTCCTTAGGTTCGCCTCGAGGAGATTTAGGTGGTTTTTTATCTTCTCCAGGCCCAGGAACATTATTTGGTGGACCCTCCAAAGAAGAAGTGGGCTTCTTGGGCACACCAGGTTGCGTGCTAGTACCAAAATTAGGACCAGCCACTTCCGGAATGGGAACGCCTCGTCCTCGCAATTCATTAAGCTTCTGAGAAACCTTCATCTGAACTTTTTCCATTTCCTTCCGCACTTTTTGTTGTGCTTGTTGAGGTAAGGACCTCACCATTCCGTTCGCAACTGTTTTACTTGCATTTATAGCATTTTTAATTCCGTTCTTAGCAGATTCAGGCACCTTTTCATAAACTTCTGCAAGAACTGCTTGATGCTTCATAGTAGAACTGGCAATCTTTGAAATAACTGACTGCTTACGTTCTGGTTTTCTCTCTACCTTTGAAACTCTTTTTTCAGCTTTTTTCAAAAAATTTTGATATTTATCTATAGCCCGGGACACCATTTTTTCTTTACCTTTTTCAGCTAAAGCTCTAGCTTCAGCTAATCTCTTTTCAGCCAAACGGCTATATCTTTCTGCTTTATTAAGAGAGCCAAAGGTAAAAAGAGTGTTTATTCTCTCAGAGAAACTTTTCACAAAATAAAGAGGGCTTCCGGGTAACACACCGGGGTCTACCAAATTAAAACTATTATCCTGGTGTCCATTAGCTTGAACAGCAGCAACTCCTACAAACAAAAAAACAAAAGCAAAAATTAAAGTAAAAACTTGTTTTTTCATTTTTTTAATTTCAATAAATTTTTGTTAACGACCTTTTGGGTCTTACTAAATTAATTTTCTTCTTCCATCTCTTGAAAACGCTCCAAAATATATTCCGCATAAAATTCAGCCCAGTTTTCATCAGTCTCACCACCTAATTCTTCCTGTTCATACTGGTGATGGGCCTCTTTTGCTTCCTCTAAAAGACCAGCTAACTCTTTAATGGCTAACTCTCTTTCTTCTTCAGTTAAAACATATTCTTGAGTCATAAATTACTATTTCTTAACTAAAATCTTTTGCCATTTCCTTTTTAAGTTGGTCAAAAGCCTTATTAGCACATTTCTTAACCAACCTCTCTTGCTTTTCAGAACTCAGCTCATTATTCAAGCTGACATCTTCAATTTTCATACTTCCATTCACGGTAACCTCCACTCCATCTCTTTCAAAACTAGCTTCCTTCGATTTCATTTGACTTTGAAGGTCTTTTAATTTTTTCATCTGTTTTAGTTTATCAAACATACTATTTTTTTAATTTTTACTTAAATTAACCTCTTTACAACTAAGCTTAAGTATAACTAAATTCAGCTGTCAATGAAAACTTGAGTTACTATCAAATAATCACCTGCTATAGCAACTCCCACACCTGAGGCATCAAAAGAAGCTTTCAGCATGTTTTTTCGATGTTGAAAAGAATTTTTCCACAAACGGATTGCCCTTCTCGATATTTCATTAATATTTTTCCATTCCCGCTGTTTCCAGTTTACACTCCTTGCTTTTTTTAATAAACGCTTTCTTTGCTTTATTTCCCTCTTTAAAGCCTTTTTCTTTGTTTCTTGGTTCCAACCGTTGTCAAAATTAAAGTCTTTAACTTTTTTACATTTTTTTATATCAGATTCACTTCGATAGCGATAAATCAAATTTTTGTCCAGGGGAAATAATGCTAGATTCTCACCTGCCGACTGAAATTCTAATCCAGAATTTTTCAATCTTTCCACTACATCGGAGCCAAAGTTAAAACCTTCGTGTATTAATAAAGGGTAATCGCAATGTTTTGCTCTAGAAACCAAATCTTTATTTATTTTAGCTAAATAATTTGAATGCTTTTCAGCTATCCGCGACAAAGCACCCTTATGCTTAAGAGGATCTTTTCCAGAAATACGACGGAAGTCATTTACCTCCCGAAAAATGGCAGTTTCAATCTTTGAAATATCGTAAGAAGGTTTATCTTCTAAAGAATAATTTCTTTGGTCTTTTTTGGGTTTGCTTAAAGTAATATTACTGGCCTGAAAGTGTTCTACGGAACTGGCGGTACGCACACCGGGAGCTAAACTTAAACCTTTTGGCGAGCTTAAATTAAAACCCTTCTTGTTAGCAATTTTATTTAATTCAGAGCGTGTTTCTTTGTTTACCTTACCAGAAACTCTCAAATCATAAATCCTTTGAAAATTCTTAATTGCCTCATTGGTTATTTCACCAAAATAACCAGTGATTATTTCTTTATCATAAGATTTGAATATCTTATCCAACAATTTCTGTAATTTAATTACCTCTTTTCCGCTTTCACCCTTTTTTAAGCTACGGACTAGAACGGGCTGGTTAGAATCCTTTTTGCTCTGGTCTTTTTTTGCTTGCTTTGCAGAAAAAATACTTTCTATATCCTCAAAAAAGCCAGAAAAATTAAAAAAACCAGCCCGGGCAATCGTAGGAACTGCAATTCCTACGATTAATAGGGCTGGGAGAAAAATTTGGAAAATCTTATTTTTTTCTTTCTCCTCCATCAAAGCAAAAAAATTTATAGCTTTGTAGAAGTCGGGGTGTCTGGAGACTCTGGACTGGAAGTAGGAACCATTTTTGATTTTTTCTCATCCGAACTTGTTGAACTGTTCTGGTCACCCGTTGGGATGTCTGTGCAGGTGTAGGCACACACCTCGGCACAAGCTGAAGCATTCGGCTTACATATATTTCCACACTCTCTGAAAGTACCCCCCCTTCTCTTGCAATCACTTCTATAAGAAGAAGCGTCAGAACCTACATTTTGAGTATAAACTATTTTAGAACCGTAATTACGGGAAACTTGCACCTCTTTATCTCCTTCAGTGTTTCCATTTTCTGGAACGGAATTATTGGCAAAAAAGTAAACTAATCCCGTAACCGCAAAAATTATTACAAGAAAAGTTATAAATTTTTTCATGATTTTCTATAAATTAATTTTATCTACATTTAATCTTCTAAATCATTTTTAACTTCTTCAAATTCATTCTCTATTTCTTTGAGCCTCGATTTACTTTTGTCTATAAGATCAGCTCCCTCTTTTACCTTTTCAAGCCCCTTTTCTACATCCACCTCTTCCTGGTTTTCAAACCAGTCAACTAAATCCCTCAAATTAGATAATGCTTGAGAAAGGTCAAAATCTTCTCCTTCCTTTTGGTTTTTTGTCGACATAATGATTTAATTTAGAATTTAAACTAATTAGAATTCTTTTCTTTCACTTCAGAATCTATGTTACCATCTGAAACTTTTATCTCAAGACCATCTCCAACAGAAACGTCATCCACACTTTTAATTACGTCTCCATCCTTTGAAACAATACTATATCCCAAGTCTAGATTTCTTCTTGGGTCATTCATGTCAAAAACTTTCTTTGCTTCTTGAAGTTCAGAGTGAACATTTTCAATAGCGGAATCCATATCGCGGCTAATAAATTGAAATGAGGTTTCAATTTCCTTTTTTACTTTCTGGATTCTATGGCTAAATTCACCCATTACAGACTCCCACTTGCTCTGAACATTCTTAAAGGTGTCAACTATTTGTTTGAAATTATTACTGAGCAAAGAAGAGAGGTTATCAAACTCTCTCCGGGTTTCGCCGAGAACATTTTCCATTTTGGAAAAAAGACTTTTTTTGTGCAAAGCAAGTGCATTTCGAGCCTCTTTCCAGGGCTCGTTCAACATTTCAGCAACTCCTTGAGGTGTAGACTCGGCTCGGTCAGCAGCCAAAGCTACAAGGGTTTTGTCTTCGTGATGGCCTATACCGGCAATAACCGGGACATCAAAATCAACTACCTTTCTCACCAGAACTTCATTATCGAACGCCTGCAGAGCCTCAATTGAACCTCCTCCTCTTATAATTACCAAAACATCTATATCCAAATCCTCCGCCCTATCCAAAGCAGAGAGCAAACTTTTAGTAGCTTTTTTACCCTCCACCCTGGCATCAATAGCTTTTATAGAAAATCCAAATTTTCCCAAGTTATTTTCAAAGTCATGAATAACAGTCCCTCCTCGAAGAGAGGTTATAACTCCAATTTTTTTAGGAAATTGCGGCAAATCTCTTTTTCTTTCTTCTGAAAAAACCCCCTCTTTTTTAAGTTTTTTCTTCAGTTTTTTATAAGCCTTCATTAAAGCCCCTTCTCCCACCAGCTCAACGGTCTGCGTTTGCAAGCTCAAATCACCATAAGGTTTATAAACTTCAGGATAGCCCTGCACTATTATTTCCATGCCCTCTTCTATTTCAACATCAGAAATTTTATAGTCACTCCTCCACATAAAGCATTTCAAAATGCTCTCATCCTCACTGTCCTTTATTTTGAAGCGAAGGTAGTTGCTTCTTTTTGAAATACTCGTAACTTCCCCTACAATCCGCGCCTCAAACTCCTCCAGTTCAGTGTTTATCAAATCTAAAAAATCGCTCACGGAAAATACATCTTTCTCAGCCTCACCTTCTTCTTTTTCATTTTCCAAATCATCTAAAAGATTTTGCATAAGTAAAATATTTAATTAAAAATTCTAACCGCCAACCACGAAATCTACAGTAATTCCGCTGCCTTTTTAACATGCTTAACTAGAGTAGACACATAGCCATACTCGTTGTCGTACCAAGAAAGAACTTTTACCAGGTTAGAATCTACAACTCGAGTGTAAGAAAGGTCAGCTATGGCCCCATAGGGTTCTCCAACTATATCTGAAGAAACTATTGGATCTTCACTATAAGTATACACCCCTTCCCATTCAGGTTTTTCATCCGCCTGCCTCAATATTTTATTAACTTCCTCCACTGAAGTATCTTGGCTGGCAAGAAAAGTTATATCAGCTACCGAGCCGGCAGGCACAGGAACCCGAAAGGCAATCCCATCAAATTTTGACTTCATTTCTTCTATGGCCTTACCGACAGCCTTTGCAGATCCGGTAGAAGAGGGAATTATGTTCTCAGCAGCAGCTCGTGACCTTCGAATTTTAGAACCCTGCGGAAGTCCATCCACCAAATTTTGACTAGCGGTATATCCATGAATAGTCGAAAGCATAGCCTTCTCTATTCCAAGATTGTTTTTCATGATGCTTATAACAGGGGAAGCAGCATTCGTAGTACAGGAAGCATTAGAAGTAAGTAATGTTTTTTCAATCTCACCTTCATTTACCCCCATCAAAACGGTTTTCCCTTGGACACCCTCCTCCCCTTCACCAGGAGCGGTAATAACAACTCTATCAGCCCCCGCCTCAAGATGAGCTCGCGCTTTTTCATATTCAGTAAAAACACCGGTAGCTTCTACAGCAATATCAACCCCTAGCTCTTCCCAGGGAAGTTCAGAAGGATTTTCAATTTCAAAAAAGGGTATTTTCTTTTCACCTACAGTTATAGAGTCACCACTCGCCTGCACATCATGTTCGAATTCACCGTATACAGTATCGTATTGCAAAAGATAGCCCAATTCCTCAGTAGAACCTAAATCATTGATAGCAACTAAATTAATTGCATCACTTTTAAAGGCTTTTCTAAAGAAAAGGCGCCCAATGCGGCCAAAACCATTTATTGAAATATTAACCATTTTTAAAAATCTATTTTTAACTTAAAGCGACCTTAAAAATTTAAAAATTATCCCAAAAGATCAAGTCCGGTTTCTTCATCAAACTCACGAGTTAAAGGCTCTCCTTCTTCTAGAACATCCAACTTTACTTCTAAAGTCCCTCCCACTATTCCATTAACCAGATGTCCCGCTCTTGATTTGTAATCCCCTCTTCCTAAAGTTACGTGGTTATGAATAGATAATTCTCCCTCCTGAAGAGAGACATTACCAACCACGTTAGCCACCTCGAAAGGACCTTCAATTTCTTTTGTGAGATACTCCTTTTCTCCCTCCAAGTCATAAAAAGCTATCTCTACACTCAAAAACCCCCCCAGCCCATAGAAGAAAGCGCTTTCAATATTCTCTTCTTTTAAAAATTCAAGAAAGGTTTCTTTAAAGTCTTCCCCTTTTTCAAAAATTAACACGTATTTATTTTTTGATTGATAAGCTACCTCCATAAAGATTCATTTTAAATTTTAATTAAAAACAACAAAATCGACTAACACTCTAAAAAGCACCCGGTATCACGGGCTTTACAAGCACCTCATCTCCTTTCGAAGCTTTAAACAACTGAGCTCTCCCTGTCTTGACTTCCAAGACCTTATCCACCGGTTTTGGAGATTTGTATGTATCTAAGTTTTCTTCAGAAACATTAGGCTGGGGAGGAATTTTTTCAGTGACCCCAACTATTTTTCTATCAGAAATCCATATCACATCAATAGCAAAACTCATATTTTTCATCCATACACTTCTTTTTTTCTTTTCGTCAAAAACGAACAGCATACCCTCATTCAAACCCAGAGACTCCTTACCGGAGAGCCCTTTCTTCAGTTTCTTCTCAGAATTAACAACATCAGCAACTATAACCTGATCGTTGATTTTAACTTTTGCTTTTCTTTTAGCTGTTTGAATTTTTCGCAAAAAAGGGTAACTAGCCATTAAACCAACAATGACCATACCCAAAACTGCAAACAAAACTCTTCGATAATGAAACATTACTTTCAATTATAGAAAAAAATCGAAATAATAACCAAAAAATTAACAAAGGGGTTCTGCAGTGATAAAGTAAACACGTTAGCAAGTAATTCAAAAAATATTAACGGCAATGGGAAATCAATCAATAAATTCCAATTTTACTCACCTTCACGTTCACTCTCACTACTCCATGCTGGATGGGCTTTCCAAGCCTAAAGGCCTAGTAAAACAAGCCAAGGAGTACGGGATGGAGGCTCTTGCACTAACCGATCATGGAAACCTCTACGGAGCAGTAGAATTTTACCAGCAAGCAAAAGAAGAAAATATTAAACCAATCCTTGGAATGGAAGCTTACACAGCTCCACACGGAAGAAAAAACAAAGAAGGGGGCCGGGACAAAGAGCGAAGACATATAACCTTTTTAGCAAAAAACAAAAAAGGTTGGAGAAATCTCATTAAACTTTCTACAAAAGGGCACCTGGAAGGATTTTACTACAAGCCAAGAGTAGATGAGGAATTAATTAAAAAATATAATGAAGGAATAATATGCCTTTCCGGTTGCCGGTCTTCTAAAATATCAACTCACCTTCTGGAAGGAGAAAAGAAAAAAGCCAAAAATACTGCCGAAAGGTACTCTAAATTGTTTGGTGATGATTACTACCTGGAAATGCAACCACACGTGCCTGAAATTCATGAAGATCTGTCAGAAATATCAAAAGAACTGAATATTCCGTTGGTAGCAACAGGAGATACTCACTACACGAATCTGGAAGACAAAGATGCTCATGAAATACTCTTAGCAGTTCAAACCGGAAACACGATATACGATGAAGACAGATTAAGTTTAGAAGAATTTAATCTTTCATTCCGATCCCTCGAAGAAATGAAGCAAGAATTTGAAGAGTATCCCTCTGCCATAAAAAACACCATGGAAATAGCTCAAAAATGCGAAATAGAACTTGAAACAGACACTTACAGGATACCCGAATTTGAAACCCCAAACGGTGAAAGCTCAAAGGAATATTTGCGAACCCTTCTAGAAGAAAGGTTACGTGAAAGGTATGAAGAAATAACAGACGAGATTAAAGAAAGGCTAGAAAGAGAGTTGAAAGTTATCAACAAAATGGATTTCGCCACTTACTTCTTGATAGTCCAAGATATAGTAAATTGGGCCAAAAAAAGAGGCATAGTAGTAGGTCCGGGGCGAGGATCAGCAGCAGGAAGCCTTGTTTCTTATGTCCTCGGAATTACAAACGTTGACCCTATAAAATATGATCTTTTGTTTGAAAGATTTTTAAACCCCGAAAGAATAGAGGTGCCTGATATAGACATAGACTTTACCGACACTCGACGTGATGAGGTCATGGCATATGTAAGGGAAAAATACGGCGAAGACCATGTAGCACAGATAATAACCTTTGGAAAGATGAAAGCAAGAGCTGCAATAAGAGATGCAGGTCGGGCGCTCGGACTGCCTTATGGACTTTGTGATCGCATAGCCAAACTTATCCCATTCGATGCCACTATAGATGAAGCTATGGAACAAGTAGACGAGTTGCAAGAAGAATATGAAGAGGATGAAGAAATCGAAAACCTGATAGATTCAGCTAAAAAATTAGAAGGGGTTGCCCGGCACCCTTCAGTCCATGCTTGTGGAGTTGTCATTTCTCCCGAGCCCCTTACTAAACATGTACCCTTACAAAGAGCTCCGCAAGATGAAAATGCAGTCATTACGCAATTTGAAATGGATAGCGTGGAGGAGTTGGGGTTGCTTAAAATGGATTTTTTGGGCCTTAAAAACCTTACCACTATAGAAGAAACAATAAATCTCGTAGAAGAGCACGAAGGGGATAAAATAGACATAGAGAATCTTCCTTTAGATGACAAAAAAACTTACGAACTTCTTCAAGAAGGAAAAACAACTGGCGTTTTTCAACTTGAAAGCGACGGAATGAAACGTTATCTCAAAAAACTAAGACCCACTGAATTGGAAGATGTAATAGCTATGATCTCACTATACAGACCGGGCCCTATGGACTTGATCCCCCAATATATAAGAAGAAAACACGGAGAGGAAGAGGTAACTTTCATTCACCCCGACCTTGAGCCAATCTTAGGACAAACTTACGGAGTAGGGATTTACCAGGAACAAATGATGCAGATAGCTCGGGATTTGGCAGGATTTTCCCTTGGGGAGGCCGATGTTCTAAGAAAGGCTATAGGAAAGAAAATAGAATCGCTACTCCAAGAACAAAAACAAAAGCTAATTGAAGGCATGATTGATAATGGAATAAGCCAAAAAAAGGCGGAGGAAATTTGGGAATTATTCCCTCCTTTTGCAAGATACGGTTTCAACCGATCTCATGCAGCAAGCTACGCAATGATTAGTTATCAGACAGCTTATCTTAAGGCACACTATCCAATTGAGTTCATGACCGGGTTAATGAATACATCCGCTACTGATATTGATAGAATCACTGAACTAGTTAAGGAAGCTAATAACATGGGAATTGAAGTTATGCCTCCCGACGTAAATAAAAGCATGAAAAATTTCTCTATAGACGAGGAAGAAAATGCAATTCGATTCGGCCTTCTTGGAATAAAAAACCTGGGAAGAAATGTAGTAAAAGGTATAATAAAAGAAAGAACACAAGGAGGACCATTTAAAAATTTGACCGACTTTCTTTCACGAATCCATAGGCGTGACTTTAACAAAACTTCCCTTGAGAGTCTCATAAAATCAGGGGCTCTCACTTCTTTGGGCATCTCAAGAGAAAAAGCCCTTACAAACCTTTCAAAGCTGGTCAATTTCAACCAAGCAGCTCGGAAAAAGGCAAACAGCGATCAGGGCGACCTTTTTGGGAAAAGCAAAACAGGCTCTCTCAATTTGGAAGAAGCAAAAGATATTGACAAAAAACAAATGCTTGATTGGGAAAAAGAACTACTGGGCCTGTACTTAACAGACCACCCTTTTTCAGAATATAAAGACAAAATTCACCCTGAAACCGAACCGATAGAACAGATTTTAATTAAAGAGGAGGATGATCATACCAAAGGTATAATAGCGGCGGGCATAATCAATTCTGTAAAACAAATTACTACCAAGCGAGGCAACCCTATGCTTTTTGTTTCCCTGGAAGACGATACCGATGAAATGGAACTTCTCGTATTTTCAGATTTACTGAAGAAAACCCGACAAATTTGGAAAGAAGGAAAAGCTATTGCAGTAAAGGGGCGAGTCTCTTTTCGAGATGAGCAACCAAAACTAATTTGCAACAAAGTGGAGGGGCTGTAAAAAATTTTTGACTGAAACCTCTACAAAAATTACCCTTTCTAATATAAACCAATTATAAAATCATGAATGAATCAAAAGAAAAAATAGACAAAATTCGACATTCGCTATCTCACATTTTAGCCGCTGCAGTTCTAGAAAAATGGCCCGAAGCAAAACTAGGGATAGGACCCACTATCGAGAATGGGTTCTATTATGATATTTTATTCCCAAATGACGGACCAACTGAAGAAGACTTAAAAGGTCTTGAAGACAGAATGGAAGAAATAATAAACGAAGATCTTCCTTTTTCCGGCTCAAAAGTAAACACTGAAAAAGCAAAGGAGATATTCTCTGATCAACCATTTAAATTAGAATTAATCGAAGATTTTTCTGAGAAAAACAAGGACTTAACTATTTATAAAACTGGTGAAAAATTTAAAGACCTTTGCAAGGGAGGTCATGTTGAAAGAACTTCAGAAATAAACCCTTCCGGTTTCACCTTGGACAAAATAGCCGGGGCTTATTGGAAGGGTGATGAAGAAAATAAAATGCTAACTCGAATTTACGGGCTTGCATTTGAAACGGAAGAAGAACTGGAAAAATACATACAAAAAAGGGAAGAGGCCAAGCAAAGAGATCATCGAAAATTAAACAAGAAACTGAATCTATTCCTTATTTCTGATGAGGTTGGGAAAGGTTTGCCTATCTTTACACGGGAAGGTGAAATAGTAAGAGATGAAATCAAAAGCTTTATAAACAAAGAAAAACAAAAACGAGGTTATGAATTTGTAAAAACTCCTCATATTGCAAAGTCCGACTTATATCACAAATCCGGACACTGGGGAAAATATGACGCTATGTTCAAACCCTTCGAGGCCGATGATGAGGAGTATGTGGTAAAGCCAATGAATTGCCCTCACCATTTCCAAATCTACAATAACAAGCAAAGAAGCTATAAAGAACTTCCTATCAGATTAGCCGAAAACGGAACAGTTTACAGATACGAGCAATCGGGAGAATTAAGTGGGTTATTTAGAGTAAGGTCACTCACCATAGATGATACCCATATCTTCTTAAGAGAAGAACAAATAAAAGAAGAGCTTCGGAGCGTTTTGGCATTAATAAAAAACATTCTTGAAGCACTCGGCTTTGAAAAATACAGAGCAAGAATTTCAGCAAGAGATCCCGAATCTCCCGAAGATTATCTGGGAAGTGAAAAAACATGGCAACAGGCTGAGAACGCATTAAAGTCAGCCCTTGAAAAGGCAGATATAGAATATGAAATAGGTCAGGGAGAGGCCGCCTTTTACGGCCCAAAAATAGATATTATGCTCCAAGACGCTCTCAAAAGAGACTGGCAACTGTCCACAATTCAGCTTGATTACAATCAACCGAAGAATTTTGACATGACTTATAAAAATGAAAAAGGGAAAGAGGTTCGACCTACAATACTACACGTAGCAACTACAGGGTCAATAGAAAGAATATTAGGAATACTCATAGAACACTACAAAGGTAAGTTGCCAACCTGGCTACACCCAACCCAAGTTCAAATATTGCCTATAAGTGAAGAAGAAACTTCTTACGGCGAACAAATAAAAGAGGAGCTTGAGAATGAGGAAATTCGGGTAGAAATACCAAACGTAGACAAAAGCTTATCGAAAAGAATACGAAACTTTGAAACCGACAAAATCCCATATGCTTTAATAGTAGGCCCAGATGAAAAATCAGCCAAAACAGTTTCAATTAGGCATAGAGAAAAAGGTGATATCGGAGAAAAGGAGTTGGAAGAGTTTAAAACCAAACTATTAAAAGAGATAGAAAAATAAATAAGAAATTTAGTCCTCAATTTTTGACAACTCCTCCTCCAGCACGCTCTTTGCCAATTCAGGATCCGCTTGTCCATTCGTTTCAGACATAATTTTTCCAACTAGAGCCTGCACAGCTGCCCTTTTTCCATCTAGATAATCTGATACCGGATCAGGGTTCTCTTCTATGACTTTTTTAGCTAAGGGCTCCAAATCACTTTCTGATCCTATAAGCTCATACTGACCTTCTTCTTGCAAAGTTTCAGGGTCCTTTCCTGTCTCAAACATCTCCTCCAACATGTCCTTGGCTATTTTAGAGGAAATTTCTCCTGATTCAACTAAAGCAATAAGATGGCCAAAATCCTCTGGGCTTACGAGTAAATCCTCAAAATTAGCCGCTCTCTCTTTTAATATTCCCCGTAAATCGCTTTTTAAGTAATTAAATAAAACCTTTTCATCATACGAAGAATCAAAATTCTTTAATTCCGAAACTGCATTTTCAAAAAAATCAGCCTGCGTCTTATCTTGAACCAAAAAATTTATATCCTCTTTATCCAAATTGAATTGATCTCTAAATCGGTGTCGCTTTTCTTGAGGTAGTTCGGGGGTCTTCTCTTCTAAATCTTGAGTATTCCACTCATCTTCCACCTTGAAAGTTGGTAAATCGGGTTCAGGAAAGTATCTATATCCATGAGCTTCCTCCTTTTCTCGTTGAGCAACCGTAACCCCTTTTTGCTCATCCCACCCTCTCGTTTGTTGGGTAATTGATTCCCCTTTTTCCAATTTTTCTTTTTGTCTCTCTACTTCATACTTTATAGCCTCCCTTACAGCCTTAAATGAGTTCAAGTTTTTTAATTCTACTTTTGTACCCAAGTTACCTTCATCCTCACTTACCGAAACATTTGCTTCAACTCTCATCTGACCCCTTTCCATATCAGCACTGGAAACATTTAAATAGCGGAAGATTAATTGAAGTTCTTTAGCAAATTCCAAAGCTTCCTCGCTAGAATTTATATCCGGCTCAGTAACAAGCTCTGCAAGAGGCATTCCTGCTCTGTTATAATCGACCAAACTGTAATTACCAGAAGAGTGAGATAGGGACCCTGTATCTTCCTCTAAATGAATCCGTTTAATCGATACACCTTTCAACTGTCCGTTTTTAACTAAAGGTTTATCATATTGAGAAATCTGAAAACCTTTTGGCAAATCAGGATAAAAATAGCTCTTTCTATCAAAATGAGTTTCATTCACTAGATCAGCATCCAGGGCATACCCTACCAACAAAACTTTTTCTACCGCTTTTTTGTTTATAGTTGGTAAAGTTCCGGGATGACCTAGACAAATGGGACATATATTCACGTTAGGGTGTGATTCATAAGGATCATTGGGGCAAGAACAAAACATCTTCGTTGCAGTATCCAGCTCTATGTGTATTTCTAGCCCTATTGTTGTTTTGTAAGACATTTTTAGAAATTAATTATGTTAAAAATTTATCTACTGCTCCCCAAACCTTCTTATGAATCTCCTCTTTTGAAATCAGCTCTCCACCCTTCAAGCAATTAATCATTTTAAATTCAGAATTGTTTTTTACTAGTGTACCATAAACATTTTTTGCCTTTTTGAGGTGCTCAAGGCTCTCTTCATGAATATCTTGCTCTTTTCCGTTCACGTAACTTCTTCTGCTTTCAGGTTTCTTGTTCCCTAAATCTTGAGCTTTTTCAGCCGGTACTTTAAGAAATAAACTCAAATCGGGCTCTGGATGACCTAAAACTTCGTATTCCAATCGATAAATCCAATCTAAAAATTCATCTCTCTTTGAAGGTGAGTCAATTTTAGCTGCTTGATGAGCCATATTCGAGTAAACATAACGATTACACAGGACTATCAATTCTTGTGATAGCCAATCTTTCATTCGATTTTTAACATCAAACCTGTCTAAAGCATACAAAAGAGAGGCCTGACGAGGAGTAACCTCATCTAAATTACCATAATCTCCGTTTAAGTAACGCTTAATAAAATAAGAAGAATTTCTATCATATTGAGGAAAATCAAGTGTCCTAAAGTTAAAACCTTGCTTCTTTAATTTGTTTTTCAAAATCTCAAACTGAGAGGTCTTTCCAGAACCATCGGTTCCTTCAATAGCTATTAAAGTACTCTCTTTGTTTTTATTCATAGCATTCAAATAAAACAGTAACATTAACTTGCAAAAATAAAAAATGCCGGAAAAAACCGGCATATCCATAACTTTAAAACTTAGTAAAAAACTAAATTTACTTAAGCCTTATCTTATAAAAAGAATATAAGAATTGAGGTTATTCAACCTCAATTCCCGATATTCCGTCCTCGCTTCGCTCGTTCCCGGAAACCCACGGTTTCCGGCACTCGTTCCACTCGTTGCTTTCCAACACGGGGAAAATTCTTTTCCCCGGCCCCTTTTTGAAGAATATAAGAATTGAGGTTATTCAACCTCAATTCCCATATTTTTGGCTGTTCCTTTTATAATCTTCACAGCTGCATCCATGTCTCGAGCGTTCAGTCCATCCATCTTTTTCTTAGCTATCTTTTTTAGATCTTCTTCCGTTACAGTGCCAACCGTTTCCTTGTGGGGTTCTGCAGCTGCCTTTTCAATACCTGCGGCTTGCTTGAGAAGAAAAGAAGCAGGAGGGCTTTTAGTTTCAAAGTCAAAGCTTCTATCTTTGTAAACGGTAATCTCAACAGGAATAAGATCCCCTTCTCTGTCAGCTGTTTGCTCATTAAACTGACTTACAAAATCTCCAATGTTCACTCCGTGCTGACCCAACGCAGGCCCAATTGGTGGAGCAGCATCTGCCTCTCCTGCTTTAATTTGCATTTTTAATACAGTTTTTACGTCTTTGTTTGCCATAATTTTTATTTACTTATATTCAAAAATTGGAAATTGCAAAAAATGAACTACGCGACTAACAATACTAACTAGAAACCTTCAAGAAGTAAAATATAGAAACCAAAAAATAAAAACTTTCCTAGATTTTTTCCACCTGAAGAGTATCCAACTCTACAGTCGTATCACGCCCAAACATCGGAACGGTAACTTTTATTTTTCCTTTATCTTCATTAACATCAGTGACCTTGCCATCATACCCGCTAAAAGGACCATCAACTATCTTTACTGACTCATTAACCTCAAAATCAATGCTCACCTCAGGTTCTTCTTCTGACATTTTTTCCATTATTTCCTCAACCTCTTCCTTTGAAAGGGGGGTTGGTTCCTTTGAGTCGGCCCCAACAAAGCCGGTGACCCTTGGGGTGTTCCTCACTACATACCAAGAATCACTATCTTGAACCATATCAACCAAAACATAACCTGGATAAACTTTCTCTTCTACCTTTTCCCTTTGTCCGTCTTCCACTTTTATTTTAGTTTCCTTCGGAACTACCACATCGAAAATTTTGTCTTCCATAGCAAGTGACTCAACCCGTTGCTTCAAATAACGGGCTACGGCATCTTCATAACCTGAATAAGTATGAACAGCGTACCAGTGTCTTTCTTTTTCTTCAGAGGAATCAAGTCCTCCTAGTAAAGATTCGCTCATAATAATTTAGATTATATAACTTATAAGGCGAGTAAATATGAAATCCAAAAACCCTAAAATAGCTGAAAGAACCAATGAGAAGACAATCACAAAAGCAGTATACTGTATAGTCTCTCCTCGAGTGGGCCAGCTAATCTTTTCAAATTCTTTACGGGATTCTTTAAGAAATGTTTTTGTTTTCTGCCACATAAAAATAATTCTTCTAAAATGATATTAACCACCCCGGAAAACCGAGGGACTGTATTCAATCTATCGGACTTGGTAATTTTTTTCAAATCTACCTCCTCCCTCTTTAAGCACAATCATAAAAATCCTGTTAGCGAAGTTTCAAGGTTTAAAATACCTTTATTAAACGTCCAAGTTTTCAACTGCAGTTGCTTTTGACTGGATAAATTTCTTGCGGGGAGCGACATCCTTTCCCATGAGAACATCAAAAAGTCTATCCGCCTCTTCTGCATCTTCCACCTTTACTTCTTTCAAAATTCTATTTTCAGGATTCATGGTAGTTTTCCAAAGTTGCTCAGGATTCATTTCACCAAGTCCTTTGTATCTCTGAACCCCTGCTCGCTTTCCCATTTCTTCAACCAGTTTTTCTTTTTCTTTTTCTGAATAAGCATACTCTGATTTCCTGCCTTTTTTAACTTGATACAAAGGTGGCTGAGCGATATAAAGGTGGCCTTCTTGAATAATTTCGTAAAAATAACGATAAAACAAAGTCAGCAACAAAGTTCTAATATGAGCCCCATCCACATCCGCATCAGTCATTATGATTATTTTATCGTACCTCAACTCATCTATATCAAAACTATCTCCTATAGCAGTACCCAGTGCTATAACAAGAGATTTAATTTCCTTGTTCTTAAGCATCTTATCAAGCCTTGCCTTTTCAACATTTAAAATCTTACCCCTTAAAGGAAGAATTGCTTGAGTCCTTCTATCTCGCCCACTCTTAGCACTCCCTCCTGCACTGTCACCTTCCACGATGAAAAGTTCTGACTCCGACGGGTCTCTAGAAGTGCAATCCGAAAGCTTACCAGGCAAAGCAAGGCCTTCCATTGCCCCCTTTCTTACCACTGTATCCTTTGCAGCTTTAGCAGCTTTCCGAGCCTTCTTAGCTACTTTGTTCTTTTCTAATATCCTTTTTGCGTCTTTAGAGTATTGACCCAAAAATTCCTCAAGCGCTTCTCCGGTAACCTTTTCAACTGCACTTCTAGCTTCTGGATTACCCAACTTCCCTTTAGTCTGGCCTTCAAACTGAGGTTCTTTCAGCTTAGCCGATATAACCACCACCAAACCTTCTCTAACATCCGAGCCTGTAAGGTTGTCTTCTGACTTCTTCAAAAGCTTATTGTTCCGGCCATATTTATTCAGAGTTCTTGTTAAAGCCGAACGGAAGCCCGTTACGTGAGTACCTCCGTTAACAGTTCTTATATGATTAGCGAAGGAAATTTCTTCATATTCAGTGTCATCAGTGTAGGTCAGAGCTATTTCTACCTCCACGTCATCAAGCTCTCTATGAACATACAAATCATTCTTAACAATTCTGTCAGCGGCTCCTACCAAATAATCCAAATAAGAGGCGAGTCCCCCATCAAAATAAAAACTATAGGACTTAGGGATATCTGAACCTTCTCTTTCATCTACAACTTTTAAATTGGTACCTTTTGTTAAATAAGCCTGCTGACGAAGTCTATTTTTAATTCTGTCTATATTAAAATCTAAAGTAGAAAATATTTCAGAATCCGGCTTGAAAGTTATCTTTGTGCCCGAATTACTGCATTTACCTTCATTTTTTAAGTCACTCTCCGGAGAGCCTTGCTCATACTCCTGAACATACTTTTCTCCTTCTCTGCAAACCTCAACTTTCATGTGCGAAGACAAAGCATTAACAACTGAAACCCCTACTCCATGCAAACCTCCAGACACCTTGTAACCCTCTCCACCGAATTTACCTCCAGCGTGCAAGGTGGTCATAACAGTTTCCAAAGCTGATTTGCCACTTTCTTCATGTTCAGAAACAGGAATTCCTCTACCATTATCTTTAACCTGAACCCGGCCGTCTTCCAACAACTTCACCTCAATCTCGTCAGCATGACCACCCATAGCTTCATCAATACCATTATCTACCACCTCCCAAATAAGGTGATGTAGTCCATCAGAGCCAGTAGAGCCTATATACATACCCGGCCTTTTTCTTACCGGATCAAGGCCAGATAGAACTTTTATGTCTTTTGCCGTATAATCTCTTGGATCTTGAGGTTCTGCCATATTTTTTTATCAATTTAATACAATTTAAATTACCCTCTCTCAAGAGGGCTTTTCAACTAATTTAATTGTACCAAAGGACCTACCTATTTACAAAGTTCTACTTACCTAAAAAACAACCGATCAAAAAACAGGGCTGGACAAATTAAGGAAATTACGATAGTCTTGATAACTGTAAAAGACATCAAATACATTATGAAAGAGGACATTCACCCAAAATACCAAAAAACCAAAATAAAATGTGCTTGCGGCCAAACCTACGAGGTCGGTTCTACAAAAGAAGACATTGAAATTGAAATATGCAGTAACTGCCACCCGTTCTATACTGGAGAAGATCAGCTGGTAGACACAGCAGGTAGAGCAGAAAAATTTGAGAAAAGAAGACAAAAAGCAAAAGAAAAAAGAGCCGAAATGGAAAAACAAAAAAATAAGCAAGGAGAAGGTTCAGAAAATAATAATGATGAACCGGAAAAAACCGATGAAACTGAAGAGTTAGCCCAAAAAGCAAAAGAAAAACTAAACTAAATTTCTAAAAATGGAATTACAAGTTCAAAAAAGAAATACGGACACCAAACCAAAAAACTTAAGGAAAGAGGGTATTATTCCTGCTGAAGTGTATGGAAAAGATTTTGAAAACGAGCACGTAGCAGTAAAAGAAAAAGATTTCAATACAGTGTTTGAACAGGCAGGGATGAGTCAAATAGTTGATCTACAAATAGAAGGCAAAGAGGTTCCTGTCCTTATATATGACGTTCAATATCATCCTATCTCTCGAAAACCACTTGCCATTGATTTTTATAAAATAAGCAAGGACGAGAAACTTACCACCACTGTTCCTTTAAAATTCATCGGAGAGGCTCCAATAGAAAAAGAAGGATTTACCGCAGTCAAGATATTAAACGAAGTAGAAATCAAAGCATTTCCCGATGAAATTCCTCAAGAAATAGAAGTTGATCTTACAGAGTTAGAAGAAGAAAGTGACATGATTCATATTCAAGATTTAGAAACAAAAGAAGAAATTGAAATAATGGGAGATCCAGACACAGTAATAGTAAGTGTTTCAGAAAAACGGGAAGAAGAGGAAGAAGAAGAGCTCGAAACCATTATGCCTGGAGAACTTGGAGAACTAGAAACTGAAGAAGAAAGCCCCCTAGAAGAGGGAAGCGAAGAAGAGGAAGTGGCAGAGATGGAAGATGAAGAAATGACAGAATAACTTTTAACTCCTAAAAAATATAATATAATGTTTGGGTAGAGTCTCATGAATAATTACTCAAAAACAAAAAAGGCTACCCAAAATAAAAAAGGCTACCTCAATATTAAGTTAGGGGTAGTTTTTTTGTTTTTTATAGCAATCCTTACCCTTCCTTTCCTTTTAAAGCTCAGTAAGGCAGCCCAAAACAAAAAAAGCACCACCACACAAAAAAAGGCACAACAAGCAACAAGTACCGCTGATCAACTTACAAAAGGGCAAAGAGCCAAATTGGAACAAAAGTTAACCCAACTGGAACAAAAGATAAATACACAACAAAAACGCATTCAGAATATAGCCCAAAAAGAAAGAAGCCTACAAAATGAAATATCCAGGTTGAGAGCCAGAATAAACAAAATGAATTTAAAAATTGAAGCCGTTAATGTAACCCTCCAAAAACTAAACCAAGATATCTACAAAACCCAGCAAAAAATAAATAGAACCCAAAACAAAATAGAAGAGCACAAAAATGCTCTGGGAAGATCAATTGAAACCTTATACCAAATAGAAAACCAAAGTTTTTTAGCAATACTTTTAAAAAATAAGGAAATCTCTGACTTTTTCCGAAAGATAAATGAGATGCTCATGTTACAAAACAACCTCCAAAGCTCCCTTAACAAAGTAGTAAAATTAAAAGACAAGCTTCTAAAACAAAAAAGAGAGTTGAGGTTGGAAAAACAAGATGTTAAAAACCTCAAAAGGATAAGAAAAAACCAAAAACAAGAGCTAGCAGTCGCTAAGAAACAAAAAAGACAACTTTTACAAGCTACTGAAAGCAAAAAATATCAATACAGAAAAAGACTTCAAAAAACAAAGCAAACAGCAGCAGAAATAAGAAAACAAATCTTTAAACTGGTTGGAGGAGGCGAACTAACTTTTGAAAAGGCCTATAAATATGCCAAACTAGCGGAAAGTGCCACAGGTGTAAGAGCTCCACTCATAATGGCTATCCTTGCAAGAGAATCAAGGTTGGGGGAAAATGTAGGTCAATGCAATTATAAGAACGCTATGCACCCCGAAAGGGATATTCCCGTTTTCAGGGCAATATTAGATAACCTCAATATTCAACCCAACTCTACAGTAGCTCAAGTATCTTGCCCTATTACAAAACACGGATCATATGGAGGTGCTATGGGGCCGGCTCAATTTATACCCTCCACCTGGGCAATATACGGAGGCTTTGAAAAAGTAAACGGGGAATGGAAATACATAAAAAGAGAAGATGAAATTAGACAACTAACAGGTGGAGATGACCCTTCTAATCCTTGGAATAATACCGATGCATTTATAGCTACAGCCCTTTATATAAAAAAGTTACTAAAAAGTCCTGACTGTCAAAACTATGCACAGGAATATTCTCATGTCCTGTCTAAAAGAAAACTAAGAGAAAGATGTGCTGCCACAAAATACTACGCAGGGAACAGATGGTGGACATACAGATTCTGGTATGGTGATGCCGTGCTTACGAAAGCAAAGGAGATAAAAGAAGATATAGAAGTGATTTCCTCCTCCTAACCTTAAACCTCTTCAGGGAAGCCGGCCGAAATACCATTCAAAACTTTTGCTGCAGACTCAGGAGAGACCACATTTACGTACATCCCAGTTCCCTTTTCTAAGCCGCCAGGAATTATTACCCTCGGTCTTACTTCAATATGCCAATGAAAATAATTAAATTCATCATTCTCAGCAGGGGCAGAATGGATAAAAAAGTTATAATCCGGGGAAGAAAGATTCCTTTTTAAAGACTTTATGACATTCTTCAGTCCAAAAGAAATTTCTTTCAAGACTCTCTCATCTTCCCTTCTAAAATAAGGAGAATGCTCTTTGGGAAATATCCTCATCTCAAAAGGAGCCTTACTTGCAAATGGAACAAAACAAATTACTTTCTCATTCTCAAATACTACTCTAGTTCCATCCTCTTGCTCTTTTTGAATCATATCACAATAACCACAAGTTCCATTTTTCTCTTTATATCTTCGAGAACCCTCTAAATATTCCTTGGTTCCCGATGGCACAACGGGCAAAGATATAATTTGGTAGTGAGGGTGATAAACACTCGCTCCTGCTCTCTTTCCCCAATTATGAAACATGGACACAAACTGCACCCGATTCCGTTGACTCAAAGCTCTATAACGTTCTTGGAGAGCCCGAAAAACATCAAAGGCCTCTTCATCTTTAAGAGAGTCGAAATCCTCATGATGACTTTTTGTAACTAACAATTCATGATAACCGTGGGCTGTTCTTTTTTTATAAGGGCCCACCCCCCATACAGAAGAATTATTCTCCGGCTCAACTGCCGGAAATTTATTTTTTATTACCTGCAAAGTCCAGCCTTCCAAATCAGAATCCTGAGAATAACTTAAAATGGGATCCTCCTCATTAGAACTGAGATCTTGAAAGGGGCATTTACTTTTATCGGTTTCAAAATTACCTCCACTATCAATATGGAGGTGTCTTTCAACCCTCTTCGGATCTATCATCACCCAATCTTTCAAAATCGGGTGTTTTCTTAATTCAGGCATTTATTCCAAATTAATCTTCTTTAAATTCTTCTAAAATCATATCTAAGTTACCCTCCATTATATGCTCTAACCTTTTCCACTTTTCTTCAATCCTATGATCAGTCACCCTATTCTGTGGAAAGTTATAAGTTCTAATTTTTTCTGACCTCTTTGCACCACCAATTTGTTCAGATCGCAAAGCTCCTAACTTTTCTTGCTTCTTCTTCTTTCTGTAGTCATAAACTTTTGACCGGAGAGTGTTCATAGCCTTCTTCTTGTTCGACGCTTGTGAGCGCTGACCTTCAGAAGTAGCTACCAAACCTGAAGGCTTATGCTCAATCCTTACGGCAGTTTCAGCTTTATCTCCATGTTGTCCCCCAGGCCCGGAAGATCGAGCAAAAGAAATATCCAAGTCACTCTTCTTCAAATTCACATCCTTAGGTTTTACTACAGGAAGAACAGCAACTGTTGCAGTAGAGGTATGAATTCTCCCTGAACTCTCCGTTTTGGGAACTCTTTGAACCCTATGGACTCCCGACTCGAAACGAAAAGCTTCATAAGCGCCCTCACCAGAGACTTTAGCAGAAAAACTTTTATAACCTCCCTTACTTGTGGAGTTAACCCCTATGGGCTTAAACTTCCACCCTTTCTTCTCGGCATACCTTTTATACATACGGGCTAGATCAGCCCCAAAAAGAGCAGCCTCATCACCTCCTGCACCCGCTCTTATCTCTATTACTATTTGTTTTATCTTTTGTTTAGACATTTTTAGCTAAATAAATTAATTTTTTCATTCTAAACATTTAACAATTGGCTTGTAAAAACTAAACCAAAAATTATTAAAAATCAAAGGAAATTATAAAAATACAAAAAGAATTAAAAATTTTTACCAACCGAATAATTCCATTTTTTTTGACATTACTTCTTCCATTGCCTCAATAACTTCTGGAAAGATTTTATAAGGAGCAATTTTTTCGCTCTCATTAATTTTTGTTTTTAAGGTCTTTTTCCAGGATATTCTTATTTCAGTGCTAACATGTACTATATCAATCCCTGCTTTTATAGCCCTTCTAAAATCTTCAGGCTTAACCCCGGATCCGCCGTGTAAAACTAAAGGGGTGTCAACAGCTTCTCGAATTTCTTGAATTCTTTCAATTTTAAGACTAGGATTAGATCGGTTAGAAAACATGCCGTGGAGATTGCCTACAGCCGGAGCAAACATGTCTACACCTGTCTTTTTCACAAAATCATGTGCTTCCTTTGGCTCCGGAAGATTATCTTTCTTTATCTCAGCTTTTTCGGGGACCTCTTCCCGCAAAGTGGAAGATTTTCCGATATACCCCAGCTCTCCCTCTACTACTATTTCCGAATTAATATCTTTTGCCAAATTGACTGCCTCCCTCGTCTTTTCCACATTCTCCTCAAAAGGGAGATCTGCTCCATCATATATAACCGAGTCATAACCAGCCCTAGCAGCCTTTTTAACTAAATCTAATGAATAAGTGTGATCTGCATTTAAAAAAAGCTGGGTTTTATCTTGTAATTTCTTACTAAACTCATTAACTAAACTCACAGCTATATTCTCACCTAAAAATCCACGCTCTCCTTCTGAAGTGCCTACAAAAATTGGTGCTTCAAATTTGTTAGCCACCCTATCAATAGCCTTCATCATTTCAAAATTTGAAATATTAAAATGAGGAATAGCTTTATTCGAATCAACTTCTTTTATTTTTTGTTTGAGATTAGCCATATAAAATTCTTCTAAATTTTAAAATACCCCCTTAATAAATACTTTTGTAAATAATCTTCCAACTCAGAACGACTAAAATAATCCATAAAAAGCCTGTTCCAAAGCGCCTCTCTTTGATGATACGTATATCTAATTTTCTCACTTCTTCGAACCAATGAGAAGGCGTTGTCCATCATATTAAAACTAACTAACTCTCTTTTACCGGAAGAATTTTCAAAAAATCCTCCCACCCAATCAAGACCTTTCCAGAAAGACAACCCTCCGCCTTTCTCTATATCTTCAGCCATTCTTATAAGCGCCTCCTCAGCCCGAAGATAGTGATGAGCTTCAGGATTAATTCTGGGAACTTTAAGGCGCCAATCGCTTTCATCATCTTTAACCAGATAACGTTGAACTACCAACCACGATACCTCTTCTCCACTTTCCTCAATTTCTTTATCCACTACATCACCTCTTAAAAGTGATCTCAAATTATTATCAAAAGTTGAAGGCTCTTCAGAAATTTTTTCAAACATATTTGAATAAAAAGGAACCTCATGAAGGTAGTGCGAAACTAAGCCCACTGTCCTCATCAACTGCCCAACAAAATTAGCTTCAACAGGAAGAACAAATATGAAACCGAGTTCTTTGAGATGTGAAACATTATGCCATTTGCTTGCAACAAAGTCTTCCCCTGCCTCGGCCCACTTTTTTCCTAAAATCTTCAACTCAATTTCTCTACGTTCGAAATCATCAGGGGTCAACCTCTTATATTGTTCAAAAAACTTTTTATTCATCCAATCTCTAGATTCGAGAAAACGAAGAGAGCTATATACCTCCAACAAATCTTCTTGTGATAACATTTCTTCTGCACTCGAGTATCCTAAATATTCCAAAACATTCTTGGGAGGCTCGTTTCTTAAAAAATCTGCCGCAATCTCTTTTTTTAGAAAAAAGCCTTCATCCTGAGCGGCCGTTCTATTTTTTGTAACCTCCAAAACCTTTTCGTAACCCCCTCCCTTTCGACCGAATTCAGGATTATTAAAATAATCTGCGAATTGCCTGCTGTCCTCTTCAGCCTTTTCAAGCAGGGCATTTATCACCTTTTCAACGCTAGAACTTCTATCTAAACCCAAAAGCCCTAACCTCTTCTCAATTTTCCGTTCAATGTTCTCAATCACCTTCTTCAAAACGTTTCTCTTTTGGGTCACTTCAGACAACCTTTCATTCACCTTTTTTGCTTTGTCCTGTTTGGCGCCTAAAACTTTAGAAATTTTTTCTACTGGAGTCATTTTTGATTTTATAATCTAAAGTGGAGCATTATTACAATATAATTAAACGCGACCAGAACTAAAATTAGCCACCTTTTTCCTAAATCTCTAAAACTCAACAAATAGACTCTGCTTACACTAACGGTTCTATATCCAAGTCAAGATACTCAAATTGATCTCTCCTTTCAAAATTCTTCACACCCAAAGCTCCAGTGTGAGCTCCTACGCTCTCTATCACTGAAGTAGCGTTTGCAGTAGCTAACTTTATTGCATAAGGAATATCACCTTCTTTTATCAAACCTGCAACAAAACCGGCCCCAAAAGCATCACCTGCCCCGGTTCGGTCAACAACTTCTTCTTCATCATAAGTACCAGCCTCATAAATATATCGACCATCTGAAGCCGAGGAGCCCTTAGCTCCTTCCGTTACAACTACTACGGCATCAGTGTACTTATTCAACTTTCTTAACATCTTTCGAGTCTCGGCTGTATAATCGACATTAGTCAAATAAGAGGCCTCCTCTTTGTTCATGATAAGTACATCCAGCTTGGAAAAAATAGGCTTTAACTTCTTCAAGCCTCTATCCAGATAATATTGTGACGGATTCATAGCAGTTTTAACTGTTTTTTCTCTTTTAGAAAGTTTTTTCAGCAACCATTCTGCTGTTGAGTAAGGCATCTCAGAAGGGCTTATATAAAACCAATGGGCCTTCAGTTTATCTATATCTATACTACCTTTACTTATTTTTTCAGCTGCCCCCCTGTGAACCAAAACAGTTCTTGCTCCATTTGGCATTAAAAGAATGTTGGAATAACCGGTAATATTTTTATCATCCCTTATAACTTCCACATTAATGCCTTGCTCATCCAAATAATCAACGATGTTATCCCCAAAGCAGTCTTCTCCCACCTTTGTCAATGTCTTAGTTTTAAGGTCTCTTTTAGAAAAACTAATAGCAGCGTTAACGGCTCCGCCCCCATATTCTAAATTCATTTCCTCCATCTCCATTTTCGTTCCCAAAGCAAAACATTCAGCTTTACTTTCACCAAAACCAATATCCTCCAGTTTGTCTTTATCCTCTATATGTTGAAACTTTGAAGACCGCAAAAAAACGTCTTGGGTAGCCGAACCAACAGTGATTACATCATGCATTATTATTTTTAAATTTATTTAATTAAACAATTAAAAATTGGTCTCTGCAAAAAAACAATTTTTAATTGTTTATTTTCTACCCTCTACCCTCCTTACTGCCTTTATTATATCCTCTGAACTCATTCCGTATTCCTCAATAAGTTCTTCGGGTTTTCCTGATTCACCAAAAACATCCTGCA
>JBDGRM010000031.1:0-1932 GCA_042218035.1 Candidatus Magasanikiibacteriota bacterium | reverse complement strand
ATGATCTCAACAAAAACAAATTTTGTAGAGGTTACGGAATTACTCAGCCCGGTGCTTTTTACAGAGATTTTGAAAGTAAAGCTGCTGAAGAAAATTTATTAATGCCGAGCTACCCTGCCTCTAGAGATATTTGCACTGTGGGAGGTATGGTAGCTAACAATTCTGGTGGTGAAAAAACACTCAAGTACGGAAAAACTGAAGATTATGTGGCTGAATTAGAAGTAATATTAAATGACGGACAAAGATGCACTTTAAAGCCAATAGATGAAGAGAAGCTTCAGAAAAAAATAAATCAAGATGACAGAGAAGGTGAAATATACCAAAGGATGTATAATTTGGTTAATGATAATTATGAACTTCTTGAGGAAGCGAGGCCGAACGTCTCGAAAAATTCAGCCGGCTACTATCTCTGGAACGTTTATGACAAAGAAGAGGGGGTTTTTGACCTCACCCAACTTTTTGTAGGTTCTCAGGGAACACTGGGGATAATTGATAAAATAAAGTTTCGACTTGTGGAGCCAGAACCTTACTCGAAGCTTTTGGTTATTTTTATGAAAGATATGGAGGACTTAGCCCAAATAATCAATAAACTTCTTGAACATGAACCCGAAAGTCTGGAATCTTATGACGACAAAACTCTTAAGCTGGTTTTTCGATATTTCTTTGACTTTGTAAAATTGCTGGGATTCAAAAATCTTTTTAAGTTGCTGTATAGCTTTTTGCCCGAGGCTAAAATGGTTCTAAGAGGAGGGTTTCCTAAACTTGTTATGCTTGCCGAATTTACCGGCAAAAACCCAGCTCAAGTTGATCAGAAAGCAAAAGAAGCAAAAAAGGAAATACAAAGCTATAGCAACGTTAACACTCATCTTGCAAAAAGCGAACTCGAAGCCCGCAAGTATTGGAAAATAAGAAGAAAAGCTTTTGACTTGATTGCCAATCATTTGCAAGGAGAAGAGTCCGAACCCTTCATCGAAGATTTAATTGTGCCCCCACAGAAGCTACCTGACTTTCTTCCTCGACTTTATGAAATCTTAGATGAATATGAGGATACTATGAATTATGCTATTGGTGGTCACTCCGGTGATGGTAATATGCATATTTATTCCCTTATGGATCCTTCTGATCCTGAAATAAAGAAGGTCATAGAGGAGGTCTCTGAAGAAGTTTATGGATTAGTTACCGAAATGGGCGGTTCAATTACTGCAGAACACAATGATGGACTAGTCCGCTCTCCCTTTTTAGAGGACATGTATGGTGAGGAAGTTTATGATCTTTTTGAGGAGGTGAAAAACATTTTTGATCCGCAGAATATATTTAACCCCGGCAAAAAGGTTAATGCCGACTTTGATTATTCTCTTGAGCACTTTAATGATGAAGTAAAATAAAAAAGCCGTCCCTAATTTCCGGGACGGATTGCTGAAGAAAGTTCTTCAGCGCTTTTTGGGGTTGTTGTGACTTGGAAGTGCTTCCTTTTCAATATTCAGATTGTGTTTTGCTGATGTTGTATCGTTGTTTGGGCGGGGCAGCGTTTGAGTTTCAAGTCCCTGACTTCGAAGTCCCCATTGCGAGTAGGGATTTTTCTTAGGGGTTTCAAGGACGGCAAAAACGGCCCCGCTGATGGTAGCCGTAAAAACTAAAAATACGGCTAGCCATTCACCCTTCCGTTTCCAGGTCTGGAGAAATTCATCAATCCGCTCCGAAATCCCGGAGCTGATATACAAAAAAATTGAAATTGCTACCATTGCCAGCAGAGACAGGTAACTGAAGGTGAAAATAGTTCCAGCATCTAAGGATGTAATAATTTCCATGGCTGTTAGAGGTTGTCCGAATTTTTATGAACTACTTTAATTGTTTAATAAAAATATAATTTTGTCAATTAATATCTAGTTAAGTGTAGACAACCTCCTTTTTGGTGGGACCTTCTTTGAATTT
>JBDGRM010000030.1:0-1427 GCA_042218035.1 Candidatus Magasanikiibacteriota bacterium | reverse complement strand
GCTGGAAGTCGGTCAAGAAAGGGGCAGGTCGAGGGTTCAAATCCCTCTCGGGGCTCAGCCTTAAATCTCTTTATTTTAATTTTTAGTTGTTCTAAAAGTCAGAATCGGCTAATAGATAAATTTAAAGAAATAATATTTGCTAAAAGACCTTGATGAGGCTTAATATAATTCTAGAATCCCAAAAGTTCTTCGATTTCCTCCCTATTCCTTTTTATCTCGAAAGTACCTGCTCCTGATGTCCTCTGTACTTCCCTGTGTCCCATATCAGTTTCATTTTCTAGAATTACTGCTGATACCATTCTGGGGTCTTTTCCTTCCTCAGTAAGGCTCATTAATTCTTCCTGATATTCTTCGGGAACTCTTTCTGACAATATTTCAGCTGTTTTTCTCGCACCGATACCATCTTCTCCATAGATCAGGTCTCTTATTTCTCTTTCAGGAATAAAGGTCGTTTCTCTGTCAGTGATACCTTCCGGACTTATGAAGAACTCAATAGCCTCTGCTGTTTTACCTGGTCTCTCTGATGAGAATACTTTGTCTGCAAATCTTCCATCTAATCTATCTACAGCCTTCGCATATTTAATCGGGTCTGTGGTTTTATATAGTTCTTGCTGGAACTCTTCTCCAGCTATTTCTTCAGCTTCCAAGAAGCTTTCAGCTCTTGAAGCGTTTTTTGCCACGTGATCTTTGCTGGCTTTAAAAACCTCAGCAGCTTCTTCAGGAGTATTATCTGTTAAGGCGGCATAAATTCCGGCAGTGTATGTTTTTGCTTTTCCGCCAGAATCAATATGATTGTCTATAACAGATCGAAACTTATCTGGAACTAGTGCCTTATAACCTTCAACTTCGGCAGAATCATCTCCAGTATATCCCAGAAATTCACCATTATTTCTTATAGTTACTTTGGAAACTCCGGCTTCTTCAGCAGCTTCTCTCTGAGTCAACCCCATTTCGTAGTGGAATATTGCACCTACCGCACCTGCGGGGCTATTTCCGGAGGCTACGGCGTCAAATACTTCTTCTTCATAGCCTTCAGGGATTATCTCAAGTGTCTCATTAGGTATTAATTGCCTAACTTCTGATTCATCAAGATCCATAATTACTTGTTGATAACAAAATTTTATAAATGTTTCAATTTAGGGAATGAATTTATCCCTTATTTTTGAACTGTTGTGTGTTCGTCCTCTCGGGGCTTAATCCGATTCGTCAAAGGATTCGGGCGTCAAAAGTAACTGGGTGGAGAACCCGTGAAACATGACACAAGGCGACATTCACTATTCTGAACAAAGCGTTCAAAACAAAGTTGAAAAAATCAAGAACTCTGAGAACATCTCAGAGCACAATAAACAAATTCTTCTTGACCTTACCGACTACATGTACGGTCAGGATCTTTCTAACACAAGAGTAGTCCGATACCTCTACTCCTG
>JBDGRM010000003.1:0-26089 GCA_042218035.1 Candidatus Magasanikiibacteriota bacterium | reverse complement strand
TAAAGTGTGTTTGAAATGGTTTTGCTGTAGCTCCTCCGGGAATAGGTTGTAATATGGGGGTTTCTACTTTCTTAAAATCATCCCTTTCTAAAATAGACCGGAGTTTTGACGTTATCTCAAATCTCGTCTCTATCACCTCTCTTGCCTCCTCATTTAAAAACAAGTCCATATAACGGTGTCTCATTCTCTTTTCTTTGTCCTGTAAGCCATACCATGATGAGGGCCACGGTCGCAAACTCTTAGAAATTATTTTTACTTCTTTACCGAGAACACTTTCCTCTCCTCTGTTTGTTCTAAAGGGACTTCCGTATACTTGAATGAAATCTCCCTTATCCCAACTTTCTTTTATAAACTCAAAATCTTTGGCTTCCTCTGCTTTGAGGACAATTTGAATTTCCGAAGTTCCATCGTCTATATCAACAAAAACTATCTTACCCTGATCTCTAATCGCTGTTATACGACCTGCAATATAAAAATCATCTTTCTCTATTAGTGAATCAAAAGAGTCACGCAATTCCTCAAGAGAATAATCCCTCTCAACATCAGAAGGGTAAGGATTACTTTTCTTCTGATAATTTTTTAATTTTTCAAGCTTATGCTCAATTAGGTCTTCCAACATAAAAAGATTTAATCAATATCTATAATTTTACATGTAGATTCACCTCCTGCCGCGTTTATAGTAGCTTCTTCTCCTTCTTTTTTACCTAACAAGCTTTGTCCCATTGGAGATTCGTTTGATATTTTTCCCTCACTGGGTTCTGCCTCTTCCGGCCCTACTATTTGGTAGGTAAACTCTTTACCGTCTTTTTCTATTGTAACAGTAGAACCAACTACAACTTTATCAGTATCTTGAGATTCATCTATTATTTCTGCATTTCTAACAACCTCCTCTAAATGGGTTATTCTTTGTTCAAGCTTTTCTCTCTGATTGCGAGCTTCTTGGTATTCTGAGTTTTCAGAAAGATCTCCCATATCTTTTGCTTTTTTTAGCCTCTGAGCAACCTCTTTCCGCCCTTTGGTTTTAAGTTCTTCCAATTCCTCTTTTATTTCTTCGAACCTTTCTTTTGATAAGTAGTGTTTGTCGCTCATAATTTAATTCTAAATTTAAATTTTGCAAAATGAATGGCTATTCTAATCAATGTTTAAATCAATCTTAACTTAAATACTACATTGCTTCAATCTATTTTTACAATACCACTCAAAAAAGTCACCTGCTACCGGCACAGCATCTAAACTTCCTTCTGGAGATTTTTCAATTAGAATTAATAAAGCAATTTGGGGTTTCTTTACCGGAGCAAAACCTACAAACAAAGCGTTTACACTTTTCTCTCCCACTTCAGCACTTCCTGTCTTAGCAGCTATATTCATATCTAGATAACTCAAATTGTGGGCAGTTCCATACGGCTTGTCTACCGTATTTTCCATTCCCTCTTTTACCTGTTCTAAATTGTCCTTTGAAATTATCTTACTTAAATCCTTTACAACTTTTTTTTGCCTTTTTTGAGCAATATTTGGTCTATATAAAGTGCCACCATTGCCAATGGTAGAAATGTAGTTTAACAATGAAAGGGGTGTAATTGCAAAAGACCCTTGGCCTATACTCACATTATAAGTATCTCCAAGGCGCCAACTGCTCCCAATATGCTTCTTCTTCCACTCCGGGCCGGGTAAAACACCTTCATTTTCTCCCGGTAAATCAATTCCAGTTTTAGAACCCAGATTAAAGTGTGACCACCATTCTTTTAGCTTGTTTATCCCTAAACCAGATCTATCTTTCTGAATCCCGTATAAAGAGTTTTTATCGTGTCCTCCTCCCAGAATATAAAAGTAGACATTACTTGATCTCGCTAAGGCCTCTTTAATGTCAACCCAGCCGTGAGGCCTCCAATCTTTAAACGTAGAAAACTGATTTGGAAAATAAGGATTTTCAACTTTAAGATACCCAGGGGAGTAAAAACGAGTCTCAGGATTAACTATCCCCTCTTCGAGCGCTGCTAAAGCAACTAACGGCTTTATAGTGGAGCCCGGATTATACTGACCTTTTATAGCTTTATTAAAAAGAGGATTATTGGGCTCATGGAGATAATCCTCAATTTTTTTCAAATTATAACTGGGTAAGCTAACCATAGAAAGGATGGAGCCGTTTTGAGGGTTCATGGCTATGCCTACGGCCGAATTACTGTTAATAATTTTCAATCTGTCTTTTAAGTTTTTGTAAAGTACTTTCTGCATTTCAGAGTCAATAGAAGTTTTTAAATCGGAACCAGATTTTGGTTTTTCTACTAGTCTACTACCTTTTATTTCGCCTAGCGCATTCATAAATTTAACTCTCTTCCCCTCTTTTCCTCTAAGCCAAGAGTCATATTCAAGTTCAAGACCAGCTTTTCCTACATCTTCTTGAAGTCGCAGTTTTTTGTTTTGTTTTAGGTCTTTTTCTGTAACAGGACCTACATATCCTAAAATATGAGAAAAAGCAAAGGGGTTAGAGTAGGTTCTTTGAAACCCTGATTCTACTTTTATTCCTCTAATTTCTTTTGTTTTTAAGTTTATTAACTCTTTATGAGAAAGCGAGTGTTTCAAAACTGGCGGGCCAAGAGACCATTGATAATCCTTGAGTCTATTTTTCAAATCCTGAAAATTAATTTCTAAATTTTTCGCTATTTTCTTCAAGAGATCGCTTTTTTTATCAGGCTCAGCCGGTAACTCAGAAGCTAACAAGCGAACTTCAAAGTCCTGGGTATTTTCAAGGAGAGGATTACCAAACTTACCTTTAATTAAACCTCTAGGAGATTCTTGGTGCCGAATTTCCGTTCTGTTCGCTACAGCAGCCTCAGTATAAATATCTTTATTTATTGTTCCTATTCTAAAAACTTGAAACAAAACTACGCAGCCTACAAGAAAAACTATTCCTAAAAAGTAATAAAAAACACTATCGTCCAACGGAACCTCTCTCAAGTCTTCTTCGGAGGGTTTATCTACTAAAATTTCCTCTATATCTAAATTATCTTTATCCACTTTTACTTTATTTATTTTAATTTCAGATAAAAATTATATCTCCGTAATAAAAGATATCCCGTTATAATAAATAAAAAATTATAAATACTTTCTAATAAAACCATGTAAAATTCAGGAAGTGTAGGAAACGAAGTAAGAAAATAAAAAAGAAAAGTCATAAAAATGGAGGTTATAGGTATTATTAAAAGAAAATTATCGAAAAAAGAACCCAAAAATCCAAAAGCAAAAGCTATAATTATAATTAATAAAAAGCGAAAAATAGAAAAAGGAACCCAAATAATAGACAAACCAATAATAGCAAGTGCCGCAGGTATTACAAAGTTTAAAGATTTGGCAATATTCCTTGAAAAAGAAACAAGAAATAAAAAACAAAGGGATAGGTTAGGGTTAATAGAAGCTACTTCTAACAAGTGGAAAGTTTGCAAAAAGAAAAGTACGCTTATTACAGTTGCCGGCCATATCCACTTTTGAATGAGAGCTAAAAAGTTTTTCATGGAAAATTAGTGATTACAAATACTTCAATTATATTTGAAAAACTATAAGGTGTTTTCAGATAAGCTTTGCGGAGTACACTTTCTTCAGATTTCTGTATATTTTCCGCTTTTCCCATAAGCTGATAAAGAGGGTAGTCAGAAGAAAGGTTAAAAACTTTCGGATTACCAGGAAACTTTACATCTCTCGGTATGAGTTTGATTTCTGGTGGAGTCCCCCCCGACAAAACCGCCTCTGTTTTGGGTGAACCTAGCCCTACGCTGTTCTTCCAGTTTTTGCTGAAAATAGTTTTAACATTTGCAATCCTCTCCCTTACTGAGATAACTTTTCCTAGTAAATATTTGCTTTTAGTTAAAACAGGCATTCCTTTTTTAATACCTTCCTTGCTACCTAAGTCTATCGTAATATTTTTTTTGTTGCTAAAAGGGTACTTTGAAAAAACTCTTGCCTTCTGATATTCATTATCCGAGGGTGAAGCACCAAATTTTTTAACTTGTTTTAACTCAAATTTAAGTTTTTTATTTTCTTTTTTTAGTTCTTTTAGTTTTTGATAATTAAATCCTCGGTCCAAAAAGCTATTAAAAGTAAATTTAATATAATTAAAAGACTTATAAAAAACATTTGGAAACAAAAAAAACAAAAGGAGAGTCGCTACTAAGATAAGAAGATTTATGTAATTTTTATAAGTCTTCATGCTCTGTGAGTTTTAAAGATAATAAACTACTTGTTGAGAGGTGAGGGTGCAAAATTATTCAAAAGGTGTTCGTAATTTTGAAGGTCTTCTACTACTATACCAGAGCCCCTCGCTACACATGTTTGGGGTTCATTTATAATATTAGTTTCTACTCCAACTTCTTCACTTATTACTCTATCAATCCCCCTTAAAAGGCTTCCCCCTCCTGCAATATAAATTCCATTTTTATATACATCTCCTACGAGTTCAGGGGGGGTTTCTTCTATAAGATCTTTTAATGATTCTGTAATTTTTTTTACGGGCGGAGATAGCCACTCCTTTACTTGACTGCCAGAGATATTCATCTCTTTTGGTAGTCCTGTTTTTATATCTCTTCCTCTTATAGTGACTTCCGAACTTTCCCCATCACTGACCACAGTACCGGTTCCTAGTTTTATTTTTTCAGCAGTGGGCTCTCCAATATCAAGATTGAATTCTTTTTCAACTCCCTGAATTATCTTTCTGTCGAAATGGCGCCCCGCTATTTTGAGTCTTTCTGATATTACAATTCCATTCATTGAAATAATGGCCATATCTGTCGTTCCTGAACCGATATCGACCATTAAGTAAGCAGTGGGGTTGTCTACTTCCAGGTGACCACTAAAAGCTGCTGCAAGAGGTTCTTCTAGCAAATACACGTCACTCGCACCAACCTCTTCAAGGAGGTCCATAACTGATTTTCTCTCGACCTCAGTGAGGTTAGTCGGAATAGTACCCACTATTTCTGTAAACCAAGACCAAGGAAGTGAATTTGAATTGAGGAACCTTTGAACCATTTCTTTAGCCATGTCAAAATCAGCAATTACTCCATTATCTACGGGTCTTAAGGCAGTTACGTGAGTTGGAGTTCTTGAAAGCATTTCTTTTGCTTTTTGACCGACCGCAACCACTCTGTCAGTTCTGTCATTAACGGCTACTATAGAAGGTTCATTAACCACTATGCCATTATCTTTAAGATAAATTCTTGTGGTATCTGTGCCTAAATCTATGCCAAGGTATTTGGTAAAAAGCATATCTTTTTAATTAAATTATTTCATCTGAATAATTTCTTTGGCCTTAGACAAGTCAACTAATTTTTCTTTTTTATCATCCCTTCGCTTTATTTCTATTTTGTTTTGCTCGATCGTATTTTCACTTACTACTAATCTGTAAGGCATTCCCATAAGGTCAGCCTCGGAAAACTTTTGTCCCGGAGACACGTTTCTATCGTCAAAAAGAATTTCAAGACCGGCATTTGATAGCTTTTTATAAACTTTTTGTCCCTCTTTGAGTTTCCTTTCGGTTGATTCTCCAATTACAAGAAGGTGAGCATCAAAAGGAGCAACTGACTGAGGCCATATTATACCGCGATCATCGTGACTTACCTCTACTATGGAACCCATTAATCTCTCAACTCCTATTCCATAAGAAGCCATAATCACGTTTTTCACTTCATCCTCTTGGGTTTTGTAGTTCAAGTCTATCGGCTCGCTAAATTTTGTGCCCAGTTTAAATATATTTCCAACTTCAATTGCAGAATGTGTTTCAAAGGCTTCCTCTTGATTACACTGAGGGCAGTGTTCCTGTTCGTCAATGATTTCTTCATTGACTGCCACTTCACACTCTTTGCAAAGATATATTGTATCTTCCCCCACGGGCGAAATTGTTTGAAATTCATGAGAATACTTAGAAAAACTTCCTCCATCTGCAAATGTAAGAAAGGTTTTTTCTCCAACCCCAACCTTGTCATAAATTTTAAAGTATACCTCTTTAGCTCTTTCATAAAAATCGTTTAAAGAAACTTGACTTTCATGAAAGCTATAAAGATCCTTCATTGTAAATTCCCTTCCCCTCAATAGCCCGGATTTAGGCCTTTCTTCATCTCTGAATTTAGTTTGGACTTGGTACAAAGAAAAAGGTAAATCTTTATAGGATTCAATATTATTTTTAGCTATTTGTGAAATAACTTCTTCATGAGTAAAACCCAACGCGATACGGCTGCCGGAATTATCTTGTAATTTGTACATCTCTTCAACTTGCTCCCAACGACCGGTCATATCCCAAGTTTCTTTTGGGTGAAGAGCAGGCATGAGAATTCTTTTTGCCCCTAATTCTTCCATCTCTTCGGAGATGATAGAAATTATATTTTCTATTACTCTCAAACCAAGAGGAAGCTGGGAATAGGCTCCTGCCATTAGTTTATCTATATAACCGGCACGAATTAAAAGCTGGGCATTCCTTGCTTCTTCATCGGAAGGGTTCTCCTTTCTTGTTTTAATAGGAAGTTGTGATTGCTTCATGGGTAAATAATTTCAATATCAACTATTCTCAATTAAAGCAAAAATAAAGAACCGGAGCAACCGTAATTGGTCCGGTTAGTTGATTATGAGTTTCCAAGAGAGTCTAATTTTAGAGAGACAAGAGGAACTAAAATCAAAGGCAGAACCCCGAAAGTAAGGAGTCCCCACACAGGATATCCTTCATAAGGGGCCTGAAATTCTTTATATGCATTAGTTACCAAAAGGGTAATCAAAAAGAGGGGGGTTAAATATTTGATTGATATACCCCACCATCTTCCTAGCCATACTTCAGATTTACTTTTAATAAATTCTTTCAATTCTTCTCCTTTCTTTGTCCAGCCTACCAGCAAAGACTCTATTAGAGCTATAATTACTAGGCCATAATTTACTACAAAATGATCAAGTGTATCTAAGAATCTTATTCCTCCTTCTGTTATGAATAATAGACCGACTAAAGCTCCTATAGAAGAAAGGGCTAAAACAATCTTTTCGGTACTTACTGTCGGTAATCTATCTTTAATGGCCGAAGAAAAAGCCTCCAGCAAAGAAAAGGCACTATCTATCGCTAAGGTTAAAAGCGTTACAAAGAAAAGAACAGCTACCGGAACAGAAAAGGAAGGGAGGAGGTTGATAGCTTTTGGAAAAGCAACGAAAGCAAGGGAAGGGCCTCCTGCTACCACTTCTTTGAATGCAGACCCTTGTTCTAAGCTCATGTATCCAAGCGTTCCAAAAACTACTATACCTGACATAAGACTTACTAAAAAATTACCAAAAGTTATACGAAGCACATTTTTAACTACACCGGAATTTTTTGGCTGATATGAGCCATAAGCTATCATTATGCCGAAAGCCAGAGAAAGAGAAAAGAACACTTGAGAAAGAGCAGCCAACCAGAGCTGGAGGTCCGCCATAGCTTGCCATTCAGGAATAAAGAAGGCAGACAAACCAATTGAGGCTCCAGGAAGTGTAACAGACCTAAGTATTAAAGCAAAAAGAATAAGAAAAGGTATAGTAGCAGTCCAAACTACTACTTTAGATATGCTTTCAACCCCTTTCCAGGCCGCAAAGTAAACAGCAATCCAGCCAAAGATGAACCCAATTAAAAGTGGGTTTTCTATTCCACCAATTGTGCTAAAGTCCTTTGAAATATTCAAAACTTTATCAAAAAAGAATGCAGAAGTATCTGAACCCCACCCTAAACTGAAAGACTCTTTGAGGTAATTAAACCCCCATGAAAGCACTGCCATGTAATAAGTTACAACCAAAAAACATATACTCAAGGCAGACCACCCTAGATATCTAAAGCCCTTTTTTATACTTCCATAAGCATCAGCAGCAGCCTTCTGTGTTTTTTGTCCCAAACCTGTTTCTAAAGTAAGTAGTGGAATGCCTATTAAGAGATATCCGATTATTAATGCCAAAAGAAAAGCGCCGCCTCCATGTTCATAAGCCAGAAATGGAAAACGCCATAGGTTACCAAGACCCGCTGCAGATCCTACAGCAGCTAAGATAAAAATCCATTTATTTGGCCAATTTTTTCTATCCTTCATTTTTATTTAAACTTCACCTTAACTTATAAAAAATTATAACAAAAAAACTTTTTAATTCTACAAATAAAAATTAGAAAAATTTCGTAATATCTCTAAAAGTAATAAAAATCAAAAGAATTATAAGTAAAGCGAACCCAATTAAATTGATGCTTGCTTGAACCTTTCGTGAGATTGGTGACCCTTTTATTTTTTCTATCCAGGCCATCACAAGTCTTCCACCATCCAATGCAGGAAACGGTATCAAATTAAGCACTGCTAGATTCAAAGAAATTAAGGCGATCAGTTGAGTAAGGTATGCTATTCCAAGTTCGCCCGCTTCTTTTGCTAACACAAAGATTCCTACCGGTCCGGTAAGTCCTTGAATTGCCGTTTGGGGTGTACTAAAAACGCTTTTAATAAGCCCTACAAATGCAGAAAAAATAGCATAAAGGGTGCGAACGGTCGAACG
This sequence comes from Candidatus Magasanikiibacteriota bacterium, assembly GCA_042218035.1. Classification (GTDB taxonomy): domain Bacteria; phylum Patescibacteriota; class Minisyncoccia; order UBA6257; family GWB1-50-10; genus JBDGRM01. Next base: position 17,572 of record JBDGRM010000003.1, on the reverse strand, counting down.
AGCTCCTGACACAAAACTCTGCAAGAAAGATTTTTGAGGGACTCCCATGTTAGTCAATGCTATACCTAAATTGCCTTTTCCTTTTGGTGGGTCTGAGCGTCCGGTTATCTTTCTTGTTACTGTTTCATCACCTCTTTTTATGGTAAGTACGTATTGAGCAGTGGGATTCTGATCTATATTATTTATAAAAGCTTCTGCTGAAATAGGGTCTTTTAATGTTTCCTGAGGGCCTTCGACTTTTGTTATTATATCTCCCACCCTGAGTCCAGCTTTTTTCGCAGGGGACTCAGGAGAAACTTTTGCTACGGCAAGATGTTGAGGTATTCCCGACATAAAAACGAGGCTAATAGCCAACCAGCCTAAAACTATATTCATCACTATTCCGGCAAGCATAATAATAGACTTTTTCCAAGTTGGCTGAAATACTAAACTTCTCTCTGGTTCTTCCATATCATCTACTTCCATCTTGTCTTCGCCATAAATCTTAACAAATCCCCCTAAAGGAAAAAGGTTAAAGCTATACTCAGTTTCTCCCCACTTTTTTGAAAAAAGCTTTGGAGGAAACCCAAAGCCAAACTCTTCTACTTTAAGGTCAAATATTTTTGCAGCACTAAAATGGCCGAATTCATGAATAAGAACGAGGAGGCTGAGACCTAATACAGTAGCTAATATAATCATTTTTTAATTTTCTCTAATTTGAGTCTTCTTACTTTCGGAAATATCTTTGATTTCCTCATTGAAATTATCAGTTTGTTCTTGAATTTCATCTTCCAGTCTGTATTTTTTATCTTCATCTATTTCACTATTCTCAAACCTTTCTTCTACCTGGTTTTTAAATTTCTCCCTTAATTTTCTTATTTTAATTCTATACTCTTCTGCTTTTTTATCTATATGGTTTATAAGTTCTTCTCTTCTCTCTTGGCTTAGTTCCGGTAAAAATATTCTTATGACATTCTGATCATCAATATTGGGTGAAAGATTCAAATCAGACTTTTCAATGGCTTTTGCTACATCTTTAACCATATCTTCCTCCCATACTCTTATTGTAATTTCTCGAGGAGGAGAAATACTTATAGAGCTGACATGCTCAATAGGGGTACTGGAACCATGATATTCCACTTTAATATCTTCTACCAAAGAGGTGGAGGGGCGGTTTGTTCTCACCCCTTTTAGCTCATTTCGAAATTTTTCTATTCTTTTTTCTCCTTCTTTTTGAAAGTTTTCTATTATATCCGTACTCATTTTAAATAATGCTTTTAATTGATTTTTTTTGAAGTTTTGGGTTGGTGTTATATCTTTTTATTTCCCTTTCTTTTTGCAAGAGTTTTTTTAATTTGGAAGCATTGCTAATTTTGTCGTCAAGATATATTTTTAAAATTTTACTTTCTAAAAACTCTTCTATATTATCATCCTCTTTTTTGTTTTCTTTTGTTATATTAATAGCCCTACCTATTCTACCAAAAGACTGCTTTGCTATCTTTTCAGCTTTTTCGCTTTTCAAACCTTTTTCATTTATTAAAAAATCTTTCACTGTTTTAAGAGAAAGTCTTGAGAAATAAATATTAGTTAAGCGAGACTGCAATGGAACTAAAAGAGCTTTAGGATCCTTGCTCACAAAAACAAATATAGTGTGGTTGGGAGACTCCTCAACAAATTTTAAAAGGGAGCTTTGGGCATGCACAGTCAGCTTATGTGCTTCGTCTATTATAACGAGTCTCGTGGAGGATTTGAATGGCTTTTTAAGAAAAAATTCTTTATTATCCTCTAAATCCCCTAGCCCGATAGAATTATCTTCAGTTTCAATTATCAATGAATCCAGAAGTGAATCATCTTCAGCGCAAAAGTTCCCGTTTTCTAAATAATTTGCAAGAGATCGAGCAAATAGAAATTTCCCTACTCCATCGGGACCATGGAAAAGATATGAGTGACTCAATTTTTCTTTGTCGGCTAGGTTTTTAAATGTGGAAACCTTCTTTTCGTGGCCATAAATCATAATTATTTATTCAATAGTGTTCTTTTATAGACATCCAAGTGTGACAGTATTTTGGCGGTTCCTCTTGAAACACAGAAAAATGGGTCTTCTGCCCTGTAAGCCTGAACTCCCAAGGATCGATGAAAAAATTCATCTAAATCTCTCAGCTGGGAACTGCCTCCGGACATTATTACACCTTTTTCCATTATATCAGCAGAGAGCTCAGGGGGAGTAACATTAAAAACAGACTGCACGGTATTAACTATATCAACTAAGTGGGGGTTGATAGCTTCAGCAATTTCTGAAGAATTAACGACCAAGTCCTTTGGAAGTCCGGTTACTAAGTCCCTTCCTCTTATTTTTAAATCCATATCTCTCTTGTCCGGCATGGCTGTACCTATCTCAATTTTAATTTTTTCAGCGGTAGTCTCTCCTATAGCCAGGCTGTATTTTTCTTTTATGTAATCAGAAATAGATTGGTCAAATTTATTTCCTGCCACTCTTAAACTTCGAGATGTAACTATACCCCCCAAGGATATGACAGCAACTTCAGTTGTTCCTCCGCCTATGTTCACAATCATATTTCCCTCCGAAGAATGAATTGGAATTCCTGCCCCCAAAGAAGCAAGAAGAGGCTCTTTTACCAAATGAGCTTCTCGAGCCCCCGCTTCCCGAGCAGCGTTCATAACTGCTCTAAACTCAGTAGAAGTTATACCCGCTGGCACTGAAACAACAACATCGGGTTTAAAAAGATTGAAGGCCCCTACGCTTTTTGAAATAAAGTAATCCAACATCCGCTGAGTAATATAATAGTCCGCCACTACTCCTTCCTTCAGCGGTTTGTAGGTAACGATATCATCAGGCGTGCGACCTACCATTTTTTTAGCCTCCGAGCCTACAGCTAATACCGAATCCGGTTTTTTAAGGGCTACGGCAGTAGGTTCATTTATAAAAATTCCTTTATCGGGTCGAAAAACTAATGTGTTTTTCGTTCCCAAATCTATGCCTATTTTTCTAGTAAACATATTCTATAAAAAGGTTTAATAACTATCCTTAGATTAATATTTGGAGAATTGAAATTCAAGTTCAAAAGAAAATCCCGCTCACCGAGAGGTGAGCGGGTCCAAATTTTCTATATCTGGATGCCCAAAAGTTGGTTTCTCTTGTGATTAAAGGCCTTACGAACAGCTTCCCATCCACAAGGTTTTTCCTTTCTATGGTCTTTTAACCATAAAAAGCACCTTCTTAAAGTTTCAGAGTCCCCTTTGTCAATCTTTTCTGAAACTAATTTATACAACTTTCTGTTGTAAGTTTCTAGAGTATTACAAGACTCAAACCCTTCTAATTCAAGCGAAAGCAGTCTTTCTAAATCTTGAGTATTTTCTATCTTTTTCTGTAAAGAGTTTAGAAGTGCCCCTTTTAAGGCACCCAAGGGAGTTTCATGTCCCTTATGATGGTTTTTATAAAGCAGGCTTAAGGGTTTCCGTCGTATCAAGTCTCTTATTCGCCAGGGTTCATCAATTTTATTTAGAACCTTGCGCAATTCCTTTATTTGAGAAGAAGCTTCAACTTGCAGCTCGGTTTTTTCACTTCTTGCACTTTGGTTCCAGCCCTCTATTAAGGCATTTACATAATTTGCTATCTTCTTCTGTGAAGGTTCCCCGTCTGAAAAGTCAGGTTTAGGGGGGAGTTGATTTTCAGTCTGCGTAATCTCTTGAGAGCTCGAAAGGGGCATGGCAGAGTCGAAGTTGCAAAAAAAGATATCGAAAAAGTACTGTTTGCAGAGTACCTAAATGGCCTTACTGTGTCAAAAAATAATCCTGAAGACCACAAGGTGTTCGTGACCCTAAAACGTCGGAAGTTAGACCTCCAAAGCATTTCGAGCTTTCAAACATATAACTCTATTTACTGAATCCCATCCTAAAGGTTTATTGGTTGAGTTTTCAATCAACCAAAGGAGCCACTTTATCAATGACTCAGAATCATCCTCGACCATTTGAGCAAGAGAAGATGCCTTGGTCTCGTATTTTCTTCTTAGTGAAATATGAGGGCTATATTTAAAAACAAAGCTGTCAGGCTTGAGATCAATCTTGATAAGCTCTTCTAAAGTTTCTGCTCTTTTAATATTTTGCTCTGCTAGCTCATCAATCCTTTCTTTCAAAATTTCAAAGGGTTTCTCAGGCCTGCCAAAGGGTTGGTTTCTTCTGGTTAAATAAATCAGGCAGGGGAGACACTCAACCGAGGCGGCCCAATTTTTAATATTTGCTTCCATCTGTTCCTTTTGTTCTTTTGCTCCTGCCCTGTTAAACCTTCTCCACATTTGGGCAAAATAACCCAAGTGTTTATATTCACTTGAGTAATCTTTGCACTCTTCGGGAATTGAAATCGAAGAAGATTGGTTTGAACTCGAGCGGGTGGCGGTAGGCATATCGGAGGAAGGCGTTATTAAAAATATTGAATGCTGTTCTTGAGGGTAACTAAGTTGAGTAAATTGTCAATAAGAAAAGCCACAGAAGATCTGTGGCTTTTCACAAAAAGTTTTTTCGAGCTTCTAACGCTTTCTCCACTGTTGAGGTCGACGAGGTCCTCTGAGTCCAGGTTTTTCTCTTTCTTTTTCTCGAGCGTCTCTTGTAAGGTAATCTTTTTTCTTAAGTTTTGGTTTCCAGTCTTCATCTAACTCTACTATCGCTCTTGCTAAACCAAGCTGAACAGACTCTGCTTGTCCCGTCTTACCTCCTCCTTTCGCTTGAACAGTTACACGATGCCTCTCTCCTATTTCTTCAAAAGGAGCTTTAGCCTTCACTGCATTTCTTTCTATAGGAAAGTACTCTTCAAGAGGGTCTCCGTTTACAAGAAATTCACTTTTGGAGTCATCTTGATTAGGATAAATCCTTACTCTTGCAGTAGAACTTTTTCTTCTTCCTATACCTTCAATATAATAATTTTTATCTTTATTTTCTTTTTCAGCCATGGTTAATTTGTGTTATCTTCTTCTTCTGTTTTTATTTCTAACCTTTTCATTCTTTTGTCTCTTAATTTATTTTTTGGAAGCATTTTACTAACAGCATTCCTAATAACCAGAGCCGGATTTTTCTCAAAGACATCTTCAAAACTTTCTTTTTTATAAGACCCGGGTTTTTCAGTGTGTTTAAAGTATTCTTTCTGAGTTTTCTTATTACCTGAAACTTCAATCTTATCAGCATTCAAAATAACAACCCTTGTTTTTCCAGGCTTCGAAGGATTATAAGATGGCAAGTGTTTATCTTGGAGAAACTCAGCTACCCTACTTGCTAGTCTACCTAATTTTTTATTTTTTGCATCGATTTTTTTAGTCTCCGGCATATTCTCTAAGTATTTAGACAAATTCTATTGTAGCCATTTTTGCCCCGTCTTTTTTTCTCCTTGAAGTGTGTTTAATGATTCTGGTGTAACCGCCTTCTCTTTCTTCATAATTTGGCGCTATATCATGATAAAGCTTATATGCCGCCTCTTCTGAAAGTTCTTTCATTAATTCTTTTAAGGCTGATGTCTCTTGTTTTTTGGCTGTTGTTATCATCTTCTCTATAAAGGGCTGGAGCTCCTTTGCTTTAGCTTCAGTGGTTTTAATGTTCTCATGAAAAATAAGGTTGTTTGCAAGATTCTGCAAAAGATTTTCCTGAGTATGTTCATCGCGTCCTAATTTTCTACCTTTCTTTAAATTACTCATAACACTAAATCTTATCTTTAGATAATTTACTCTTCTTCATTATCTTCTTCAGAATTATCTTCTTCAGAGTTTTTCTTTTCACTTCCCTCAACTGAAACTTGAGAAATTATCGCAGAAAAATGATCTTCTAAAATACTACCCGCTTTGTGCAAAGCTTCGGAAGGGAGAATAGAGCCATCAGTTTCTATAGTAAGCTTTACTCTGTTGTAATCAGTTTTTTCTTCTACCCTCATATTTTCTATCTCAAAATTAACATTCTCTATAGGAGAAAAAATACAATCGAGCATTATAGTTCCTATAGGAAGACTCTCTTCGGACTTTCTCTCTTCTGCTGTTTGGTATCCCAAACCTTTTTCAACTGTTAGCTCAGCTTCCAAACTGGCAGAGTCATCAGTTAACTGGGCTATGTGAGTATCGGGGTTTACTACTTCAACCATAGTGGTTTCTTCTATATCCCCTGCCGTTACTTCCCCGCTACCGTTAACGTTAAGTTGTAAAACTTGGGGCTCATCAGCCATAAAATTAAATTTAACCTGCTTCAGATTCAAAGTAAATTCCACCACATCTTCTTTCATTCCCGGAATGGTAGAAAATTCGTGTTCTACGTCCTTTACTTTAACTTTAGAAATTGCAGCACCAGGAATTGAGGAAAGCAAAACTCTTCGAAGAGCATTACCAATGGTCTGACCATATCCGGTATAAAGACCTTCAATATGAAAAACACCCTTTTTATCATCCTCTTCAACTTTTTTGACCTCTACACTATCGCTTAAATATGAATATTCCATAGAATAATTAATTATATTAACTGTAATATTCTCCGACCATATTAATGTCGAATGGTAAAATTGCATCTTGGGAAGGTTGTCCCACGCAAACACCCCTTTCTTCATCTTTATTAAGTTTTAACCACTCTGGCGGTTCATGATTTTTAAGACGGATTCCTAAATCTTCAAATAATCCATTTTCTCTCGATTGAGGTCTTACTGTTACTTCATCATCTTCTTCTATTTCATAAGAAGGGATAGTAACTTTGCGCCCATTCACATGAATGTGCCCATGAGCAACCATTTGCCTTGCTATTCTAGGAGAGCGAGCAAAGCCCAAAAGATAAACTACTCTGTCTGATCTTTTTTCAAGGGTTTTCACAATTTCTTTTGGGTCTCCTGCATGTTCTTCAAAAATATTTTTCATTTGCTTGTTCGTAAGGCCATATACTATCTGAACCTTTTGTTTTTCTTGTAATTGGCGACCATATTCAGACTTTCTTCTGTCTTTGTCTTCTCCATGCTCTCCAGGGGGATAAGGTCTTCTTACCATTACACACTTATGAGAGTTGCATCTTTCCGCTTTGAGGAAGAGTCGCTCGTCAAGAGCTCTTTCCTTTTTTTCTTTTACTGGTCTTGATCCTGCCATAATTATTTTAAATTATACCCTTCTCTCCTTTGGCGGTCGCGGGCCATTGTGAGGGATAGGGGTGATATCTTTAATTGATTGAATATTAAAGCCTCTCGAATTCAAAGTTTTAAGCACAGAATTTCTTCCGCTACCTATACCCTTTACGTACACCTCAACATCAAAGGGGCCTGAATCCTCCAGCTTGTCAGCTATAGCCTCTCCTACCTTTGAAGCAGCAAAGGGAGTTGCTTTTTTAGGTCCTGAAAATCCAAGAGAGCCGGCAGAAACCCATGCTATAACATCACCATCCATGTCGGTAACGGTAACGTGTGTATTGTTATAATTAGCTCTTATATATACCCTCCCTTTATCTGCTCTTTTGTCTACGCTTTGGCTGGCGTGTTTTGCTCTTTTTTTCTGTACTCTCTGAGCCTCTTCTTTGGCCTCTTCTTCTGATTTTTCTACTACTTGTTTTTTACCCATGATTAACTACGAAATAAATAAAGTTAGTTAAAAAATAAATGATAAGTTACTTCAACTCGGTAGAGGTGCTACCACTAGTTAAGGTATTCCTTACATTGCCACGAACTGTTCTGGAGTTCTTTTGTGTTGTCTGCCCTCTCACCGGCAAGTCTTTTTCATGACGTTCGCCCCTATAACATCCTATTTCCTTAAGTCTTTCTATGTCCCTTTTTTCTTTTTCTCTAAGCTCTCCTTCAATTTCATAGTTTTCTTCTATTTCAGACTGAATCTTATTAATTTCATTTGAATCCAATTCATGGGCTCTTTTCTCTTTGTCTATACCTACTCTCCTTAAAATTTCTTCAGCTGAAGATCGGCCTATTCCGTAAATATAGGTAAGAGAAACTTTAATCTTTTTATCATCAGGTATGTTAACTCCTGCTATTCTCATTATGCTTGTTTTTGTTTATGTTTAGGTTTTTTGCAAATAACATACAAGCGTCCTTTTCTTCGGACAATTTTACAATCGTCACAAATTTTTTTAACTGATGATCTTACTTTCATGATTTGTGTTTTTAATTAAAGTCGTCTTACTATTCGGCCTCTTTCAGAATTTTCTTTCGGAAGTTCTACCCTTACTCTATCTCCCGGAACTACTCGAATATGATATTTATTCATCTTTCCGGACAAATGAGCCAATATTTCTCTATCTTCCTCTTCCTCATCTAGCTTTACCTTAAATCTTAAATTGGGCAAGGTTTGAGAGACTTGCCCTTCTTTCGTAATTTTGTTTTCTTCAGACATTCTTCGATTTTTTACTCTAAAAAATATAAGTAATTAAGTCAATAACGAATCTTTTAACGCTCCACTCTTTATACTAAATAAACATCCCAGGGTCAAATTAATTGAGTTTTATCCTTACTTTTGAGGGGTCGGATGGAACCTCCTTTACCCAAAAGGGCCACAAACTGACTTTTGCTTCTTTTAATCCATGAATATCAAATATAACCGGCTTCATTAAGTTCTCAGTTTTCCCTAAAACTTGAGCTTTTATTTTGCTTTTATTAATTCTGGGTTTAGTCTCCAAACGCCCCTCTATTGTAAATTCCATCTGGCTCTTTGACCAATTACTATTTATATTTTTGTATTTAAACTTACTATTTACTATCCTTACAGGATAACTGGTAGAAATTAGTTTGTCTCTTAATACTTTTTTAAGTTGTTCTTCATTGAAGCCTATTTTTTTCAACGTTCCACTCATGAACACTGTAAACCCTTCACCCTTTTTCTTCTTTTTTACATTTGTTTCTTCAACCAAAAATTGCCCTCCTCTTGGTAGGATTTTTAAGTCAGATGAGTGAAGAACTTTAATTTGACCTCTTAAGGCACTAAGGAGCTCCTTTCTAACTTCTTTTCGGGCTTCTCTAAGTTTTTTCTTTGAAGGGGCTACGCGTGTGCCTACTAAACCTCCTTTCATTAAAGAGACCGGTCTTGCATAGAAACCCCTATACATTTCTTCTAAATTAGATTCTTTGAAGCCCGGAATTGTCCATTTCTCGTTTGATATCTTTTCTGTATTATACTTTCTTCCTGCCCGAGCTGCCCTAACGGTTACCTCGACAGAAGATGGAATAATTTCTCCTCCTCTTTTTTTAGCGGGAGGAACTACGACTTTAGAAGTAGACTTATATACCAAGCCATCTGGAGACTTAAACCTTGTATTTTTAACTAACGTAATGGACGTTGGACCGTAATTATTAAAAACTTTAATTTTACCCCGAGCTCTCTTCGTAACTTTTTTCTCCACAACCTCTGAACTTGAAAAGTCTTTTCGTATATTTTTTTGAGCTGTTATTATTTCACCTGGAATTTTTATATTACTTTTTGATACTGAAGAGCTTGAAAAATTGCTTGAGACTACAACTCTCTCTTTAAAGGTTTTAGACTTTGACTCAAGAGCAACTGCAATTGAAGCAGTGGGGAGTATGCTGGTGGCTAAATAATAACCGAGGCCTGTTAATAAAATAAGAGAAATGAATGCTGTCAGTTTCTTCTTTTTTCCCATTTGAGGACTAGGCAATTTCAAACCTGAACCAAAAAAGCCATTACCTTCATTCTTTTCTTCATTCTTCTTTTTTAGAAAATCTTCTTCCGAAGTTTCAAAATCATTACTTTCTTCTTTAGGATCATCATAAGGGGTTTCGCTCGATCCCCCTCTAGGGACTATATCGGCAAATATTTTTTCCTGCTTTCCAAATATTGGATTAACGCAGTCAACGTTTGAAAGATTTGCCATTTCTTCTACTTTGGAGTCAACCGATTCAATTACGAGTTTTTTGTCTTCTATAGCGCTTTCCCTTTTAAGACGATGAAAGTTATCAAGGGAGGAACTAATTTTGGAATTTTCAGGTATATTCAAAATTATTTTATCAGCACTGGAATTTTTAATATGATCAGCCACTTCTTCTACATCTTCTTCTGCTTTTATAAATATTTTTTCTTCAGACATTTTTATTTATTTGGAATTAACCACTTGGACTTGCTTTCTAAAACTTTATTCATGTAAGTGTAATGTGAATTAAAAATTGGCTTTACCAAAAGGGCAGTAAAGCTTTTGTCTTCGAAAATTTCGGGCTCTTTTTCTTGTTTGTCTTCTTTTAGAATAACATTAAATCCTCTTTTTTCTAAGAGGTTTATGTAATCAATGTACTCAAAATTGGAATTTTTTGAAATAGTAAAATCAAATAAATTTTTCGGCATATTCAAAAAAACTTTACCTTCTAAGTCTTTGCTAAATTTTTTTAAAAAACTTTCAATTTGAGCATAAAAATCAGCAGTTCTATCGGATATAAAATCTCTAAACCTTTTCGATAGGTTGCCTGAAAGATATCTATCTATTATAAGGGCTGCGTTTTCTCGACTTACCGAGAGGGGGTTCGCTATTGAATCAATAAGGTCATTAATCCCTATTGGGTGAAACTCTCGAAATGTTACCTCTCTTTCTTTACTCCAAAAAGAGTAAGAGGAATCTCTTCTAAGATGAAATACTCCGCTATGATTTTGAGTAAGAGATGAGCTAAAAGAAAGCCCCTCTATAATTTCTACCTTATTTTTTTTATTTGAAAAAATATCGAAAAAATCCAGAGAATTTCTAGAGATAAAAGAACCTCGCAGTGTTAAGGTGAGTTTTTCTCCTTTAAATCCAAGGGGGTTAAAGATGGTGTGATTGTCTAGGGAGGCATTAACTATATTTATATTTCCTAAAACCATTTCTGAGTCTTTTACGTTCATTTTTTCAGAGGCCCAGCCTCGATTTTCATCAAGAAACTTCCAAAGAGCTTTATATATCAATTTCCCCATTTCTCCTTCATCTATTTTTTCTTCTTTATTTTCTCTTCTCAAATGCATAGTTTTAGTGATAGTAGTGCAGTTTTCAGGGGAAAGGGATAAGATAATTTTATCAAAGTTAATTCCCTCTTCTGTAAGCTGATTATAATTTTTCACCTTCTTTAAAGAGGTTACTTCAAGATTTTGTTTTTCCAATAAATTTAAATGAATCAAACGAAAAAAGGAGTTAAACTGTTCTATTATTAAAAGTTTCTTTTTCTCCATAAGGTTAATTAGAACTTAAAATCTTCTTTGCTCTTTCCAAAGCTGATTTAGAGCTAAGGATTACGTTTTCAGCCTTAATCAAAAAGTTATCTGCATATTCTTCATTATAATTTTTGCTCTTCCATTCGTTTTTAGAATCTTCCACAAAATCAAGTACATCGCCCAAATCAGAAGTAGCTCTTAAAAGAAGGTGCCTTGAGGTGCCTGGATTATCAAACTTGCTTCCCAATTCCTTCACTTTTTTTCTAATCTCAGAAAGATTTTTTCTAAGGAGGCTTATGTCTATATCAGAAAAGTTAGCCTTCTTCTTTAGTTCTTTTACATCTTTTTTGAGTTTGTTTGCAAAGTCCAAGAGGGTATCGTGGTAATAGTTCGCTGCCTCAACATAGGTCTTAAATTCAGGAGGGTTTTCATTTTTCTTTTGGGAGTCAGAATTCTTTTTATTAGAGTCGCTACTTCCAGATTCATTTTGTTTTTCAATTTTAGGAGCTTTTTCTAAGTACTTAGCAGCACTCCATCCTGTATAACCACTTGAATACATAATTTGATACCACCAAAGAGAGTCTTTATATTTGAGCCCCTTAACTACAGTTCCTCGAGAATGTTTAGACTCCTTCACTATTTTAGGGGCTTCAATAGAAGGCTCACTTCTAACATTCAAATCAATGGTGGTTCTAACCTTTTGACCAATTGAGAAATTATTTGGTTTAGGTGGAGTTTTAGAAATTTTTGTTAAATACCCTTCTATGCTCCAACCGGAAATTCCACTACCGTAATCGACCTTCCACCACCAACTACCGTTCGCTTGTCTAGGACCTCCCACTATTTTACCTTTGGTTCCAGATGGGGCCACAAGCAAAAGCTTGGCCTCAGTGGAGGGCCTGTTTCGCACGCTGAGATCGCCGGTGGTTTTTGCATGATCGCCTATCTTAAACTTTGAACTTTTTGGTTGTTCTTTTTTTGGCTTTTCCTTCTTTTTCTTTTCCTTAATGAGCTGTTTTACTTCGTTCAATCTTATTTGAGCCTTTTCATAATAAGGAGAGTTCTTTTTTATTTGGGAAAGGATATTAGCGGATGATTGAAAGTTGCCCTCTTTTCTCTCTGCTTTGGCTTTTTCAAGTTTTTCCTTGCTTTCTAAGTTTTCTTTAAGCCTTTCTTTAATTTTATTAATTTTTTCGTTTTGGTAATCAAAAGCCCAATTACCCGCAGTGGAACTGATAGAAGCTAGGGCCTGCTTATAACTTCCTTCTCTTTCTAAATTTTTTGCTTTCTTAATAGCAGAACTTACTTCTCGAAAATCTTTCAATTTAGGGTAGCCATAAGCTACCCCAAAATACCCAAAAAGTAAGAGAAGAAAAACCACTAGGGACTTAAGCCAAAAAGAATAGTTTATACTTCTTATTCCAAAACCAAAATTATTCAACCTAAAGTAGTTCCAACTTCTCTTTTTTTTGGGGGTTTTTTCAAAATAAGGAGCGGAAAGCGAATCTACAAATAGCTGGGAGAGGCGGTTAGGTTTTTCGTTTGCTTTATTTATCTCCCAACCACACTGAGGGCATTCTTGAGTCTCGGAATTTATAGAATGAGAGCATTTTTTACATTTCATGACTATTTACATTCTTGCAAAGCCAAAACTTGTTCGCAAATGAAAATCCGACCAGCTAATCCACGCTGGTCGGAATTAATTTAATTTGCATCTTTTTCTTTAGAATACCCACCTACAGGAAGGGGCAGGCTGAGGCTTTTTTAGCAAAACAACGACCATTAAACTCTGAAGGGGGGTACTCTTTCACTCTTATGCGATTAAGTAGGTTTTCGGGAAATTTTTGTAAAACATCTTTACATGTTATCCCTTTTTTAGCTACAAGGACGTGAAAACGATAATTGGAGAAATTTTTTTCAACTTTAATTGACTCTCTTAAAATTTTTCTCAGTGATTCTCTTTTGAGACAGCTTCTAAAATTTCTTAACAATTCGTTATCAATTCCTTTCTTTTTAAAAGACCGGAAGTGAAAAAATACCTGAGCCCTTTCTTTTAAGGCTAAAGCTCTTTCAGTACTATACTCTCCTTCCCCTCTCACGGTAAATGAACGAAAACTTTCAGTGTGGCTTAATCTGCTCATATCATAGACTTATTGTCAGTTTAAAGAGAGCTATTTTAAGAGTGAGACTTAAGCCCGGAAAAGTCAAATACTTTATTCGTCTTTATGAACCGTGGCTCTAATTCTTTTCGTTTCTCTTCCTACTGACTCCTGTTTAATTATTTCAAAGTCTCCTATCTCGGAGGTGTTTTCAACGTGGGGACCAGCACAAAATTCAGCACTGTAGGCCCCTTCAATTTCTTTATCTTCAGGGCCTATGTAGTAAATAGTAACCTTTTCGGGGTATTTTGCTTTAAAAAAGCTTAAAGCCTTTGTATTTTCTGCTTCGGATTTCGGCATTTCTTTAGATCGAACCGGGTATGATTCTTTTATTTTTTCATTTACTATTTTCTCTACTCTATTTAGCTCTTCCTCAGTAAGCTTCCTTTCGGAATAAAAATCAAATCTCGTTCTTTCAGCGTTTATGTTAGATCCCATTTGCTTTACATGATTACCGAGAACGTCTCTGAGGGCTTGCTGTAGAAGATGAGTGGCGGTGTGTAATCTAACTACCTTTTGTCTCTCTTGTTCGTCTTCAGCTGTGAGCTCACCAGTATCAAGACTTAGTCCATGACCGCCTTTCTTTCCTTTTGAGTCACGGGATTTTTCTTTATGTTCTTCAAGAGCTTTTTGAAAACCTTTTTCATCTACCTCATATCCTCTTTCTTTTGCCAGTTCCTTCATAATCTCCAGTGGAAGGCCATACGATTGATAAAGATTAAAAGCTTTTTTCCCTTCAATCGTTCCCGAACCCTCATAAGGGTATTCTTTATCAAATTCTTTTAACCCCTTCTTGATAGTTAACTGAAAGTTCTCCATCTCTTTTTTGAATCCCTCGAGAATGGCCTTTTCACTATCCAGAAGTTCGTTATAAAAACTTCCGTAAAAGTCTATAGCTTGCTTAAGATAATCTAACACATCTTCCTCTGAGAGGGATGTTTTTCTTTTATGAACAAGAAGTCTCCGTATAATTCTTCTTAATACGTAACCCTCCTTTTTATTTGATGGCTCAATACCTTCCGCCAAAAGAAAGGAGGCTCCTCGAATATGATCCGAGATAATTCGAGCGCTTTCTTTGTTTTCACTGCTTAGCAATTCCCCGAAAGGTTTCTCAAATAAATCAGTCTCAAAAATGGTCTCAGTTCCTTGAGTAATCATAGCTACTCTCTCTAAACCCATTCCAGTATCTACTCCGTACTGGTCCAGTTCCTCCAGTGAGTTATCAGGATGAGAAAAAAATTGGTTGAAAACAAGATTCCATATTTCCACCGGATTTCCATTTTTATCCTCTACAAATATTTCAGTGGTCGGACCACAAGGACCTTTTTGCCCGGTTGGTCCCCAGAAATTATCTTTTCCCATCCTTTTTATCTTAGAAGGTGAAAGGCCTTTCTCGTTTTTCCAAACATTATAAGATTTTTCATCAAAGGGCACTTGAGAAAGCCAGCTATTTTCATTTACTTTTTCCGGATCGAAAACAGTTACATAGGCAATATCCAAACCCAGCTTGCTTGTTACGAATTCATGCGCAAGAGTAATGGCTTTTTGTTTGAAATACGCCCCAAAAGAAAAATTTCCCAGCATCTCAAAAAAAGTAAGGTGGGTCGAGTCGCCTACTTCCTCTATATCTGAAGTTCGAAAACACTTTTGAACGGAAGTGGCTCTTTTTCCTATTTTGCAGTCTAGACTCGGATGGTCTACCTCTTCCGGATTAAGGTCTCCAGTAAAGTACTCTTTAAACTGTTGCATGCCCGCAGTGGTAAGCAAAACCGAAGAGTCATCAGATCGAAGTTTGGAAGATGGAACTACAGTATGGTTTTTTTCTTCAAAATAACGGAGAAATTTTTTTCTTAATTTGTTCGACTTCATAGGCAAGTTTTTTGTTTATCCCGTTTGTTCGTATCCTTCCAATTGCTCAATTTTGTCGTGTTCTCTGATTTTTTCCAAAGCCTTCGCTTCAATCTGCCTAATTCTCTCCCTGGTTACCCCAAATACTTTTCCTACCTCTTCGAGGGTGTGAGTAACATTATCATCAAGGCCAAATCTCATCTTAAGAATTTTTTGCTCTCTTTCAGTAAGATCTTCGAGAATTTCTCTTATTTTATCTTTTATAAGGCCTTTGCTGGCTTCTTCATCAGGAGAGGTAGTTTGTTCATCTTCTATCAAGTCTCCCAAGGTAGAGTCCTCTTCATCATCCCCAATTGGTTTCTCAAGAGAGAGAACTTTTCTGGAGATTTTTTGAATATATCTAACCTTTTCCACACTTACATCCATTTCTTCAGCTATTTCTTCAGGAAGCGGCTCTCTTCCAAGTTCTTGCATTAGTTGCTTTTTAACCCTGGAATGCTTGGTTATAGTTTCAACCATGTGAACCGGAATTCTGATAGTTCTAGAGTAATCATCAAGAGCTCTGGTAATTTTTTGACGAATCCACCATGTGGCATAGGTAGAAAACTTAAACCCTTTTCGGTAATCAAATTTTTCTACAGCCCTAGCAAGGCCCATATTACCTTCTTGAATAAGGTCAAGAATGCCTAAATGATGACTTCTGTTGGCATATCTCTTTGCAATTGAAACTACTAATCTTAAATTAGCTCGCATTAATTTTTTTCTTGCCTCTTCATCTCCCTCTTCAATTCTTTTTGCAAGCTCTTTTTCTTCCTCTCTGGTCAAAAGGGGGGTTCTGCCTATTTCTTGAAGATACATCTGAACAACATCGGGGACTTTTCCTTTTACCTTGCTTGCCTCTTTAATCTCTTGAACATCGATTTCTTCTATTTCCTCATCCTCCATCAAAGGAGAGGATTCAACTATTCGTATGTCTTCTTGTTCAAGCCTTTCATATAACTCATTAAGAAAGTCCAAATTTTCCTCTATCTCGGGAAAAAATCTTAAAACTTCACTGTCTGTTACAAACCCTCTCACCATTCCCCTTCCTTTTCCTCGCTCTATAAGAGTTTCAAGCCTTTTTCGCTTTTTTTCAAGTTCTTCCTTTTCTCTTTTATGCACAACTTTATGAGCCCCGAGATTTATAAATTCTTCCCCGCATTCAGGGCATTCTTTTTTTTCTTTTTGAGAATCTTTTGCCATTTTTGTTTATTTAAAATTATGTATTCATTTAAATTAAAAATACAATAATAAACGTCTCCTTTGTGGAGACGCTTGTTATTATGTCAATTTATATGTTTTAAGTCAACAGCAAAATATTTCCCAAATTGAGCAAGCGGATAAAATAATCTAAACTTTTCTTTTCAACTCATCAATTTTTTTTGAAACAGAGTGAAATTTATTTATCAGTTCCTTCTTTTCTTCCGGGTTAGAATTTGATCTCATTCTTTTTCGTAAAGATTTTTGTTTTTTCTGAAGGCCTTCCAATTTAAGGTTTCGCAGAAGATCCTCAAGCTCATTCTTAATTTCCTCTCTGTTTTTATCCTCTTTTTTATAACTTGATTTCAACTCAAGATAGCTTCCCTCCTCACTGTCTGGATTGTCAATAATTTTACGATACTTTTTTGGAAACCACTTTCGATTAGATTCAATTATAGACCAGAGCTCATCGTCAGTAAAACCCAATAGTATCAGTCTTTTAGAAATTCGTGCTCTTCGATTTTCTTTATCTTTTCTTGTTTTTTTATTTTTCGAGCTCTTCTGAGATTTTGATTTTTTATTATTTGATATTTTATCCAGCTCAGATTTTAAAGCATGGGTTGATATCCCCGAATAATCAGAAAGCTCATCTAACCACATATCTTTATCTACAGAACTTTGAAGTTTGGATATTTTCTTCAAGAGATGGCGTACAGTATTTTTCATATCAACCATATCACCGGAATTATCACCCTTGAAGTAATGCTCAAATAAATGGCGGAAGGCAGGTTTTGAATTTTTCAAAGACTGCTCAAAATATTCGGGGTCTTCTTGTATAGCTTTTGCTGGGTCCTCAAACTCTCCGAGACCCAAAACTTCTACGTGGAGATCGACTTTAGAGAACATATCTAAAGCACTTTCTAGGGCCCGTATACCTCCACTGTCATTGTCAAAACTAACTATTATTCTGTCCGACAATCGAGAAAGTTTTTTTAGATGTTGTTGAGTAAGACCGGTTCCCGAAACGGCTACTACGTTTTCAAAACCAGCCTGATAAAGCATTAAAAGATCCATTTGGCCTTCCACTAAAATCACACTACCCGAATTAACAATGGACTGCTTTGTTTTGTTAAGTCCGTATAATATTTTTGACTTATTATAAACTGGGGTCTCAGGACTGTTGAGATACTTAGG
>JBDGRM010000029.1:0-3007 GCA_042218035.1 Candidatus Magasanikiibacteriota bacterium | reverse complement strand
AGCAGGCGTTGATTTCGAGACTGAGTACACCGACGAAGGTGAACTGCAGGTAGACGTAAGTTATATACCAGAGGAGAAAAAACAAGAGTTAGCGGAGACAATAATAGATGATCAGAAGGAAAGTCTTGACCGGTGGTTTGACTACTTCACATCAGAAGATTCAAACAGCTTCCCGATGTGGGCAAAATACTGGGCGTTCACCGGCATGACGAAGCTGGGAACGTATGATAAGGAAGAGGGTTCGTTTGATACTCGCTCGAAAGGAACGGTAGCACCTTTCCCAGATTTAAACCGAGAAGCGCTGGCGCGAGCGGTTGATTATATGGTTGGCAAATACTCTGAGGAGTACTTAAATCTTCAACAGGACAAAAAGGAACTTAAAAACAAAATTGACAGATTGGACAGTTATCGTCGTTTAACTCAAAAGATTGAAGAAAAACAAGATGAACTACCTAAACAGGCTCTTGAGGGAATGCAGAGAAACCTTGAAGATTATCAAGAAGAGTTCGGAGAGGATGTTGACTTTTCAAACAAAGAAAGTGAGCTAACCGAGAAACTTCAAAATTTGGAACAGAAAGAGGAAGAGATTCTACAAACCCAAAATCTTACTGAGGAAGAAAAGCAAGCTTTCTCCACCGAAAGCTTACGCAAGATGTATGCCAAAGCCCTCAAGGAGACAGTTCCGACCGAAAAGAAAGAACTCAAACGCACAGAAGGTAAATGGGTCAAGTTTCCCCAAGGCGCTGATCCGAGTGAATACGTTCCAGAAGACTTTGACCAACCCTTGCTTGATTCTATTCAAGGGCACGGTACTGGCTGGTGCACTGCCGGTCGAAATACTGCTGAGACTCAGCTCGAGGGAGGTAATTTCTATGTTTATTATTCTGAGACAGAAGAAGGTGATCCGGAGACACCTCGAGCGGCTATCAGAATGGAAGACAATCAAATAGCTGAAGTCAGAGGTATAGCAGAGGAGCAAAACCTTGATCCGTACATCACTGAGGTGGTTGATAGCAAGCTGGATGAGTTCGGAGAAAAGGGTAAAGAATACAAAGAAAAGCTAGAAGACACTGAAAAACTCAACCAGATTGCTGAAAAGCATTACTCAGGCCAAAAGCTTTCAAAAAAAGAGCTTGAATTTCTATATGAACTGAATGATTCTATCGAAGGCTTCGGATACGAAAGTGATCCCAGAATTGAGGAAATAAAAGAAGATCGCGATACAAAAGAGGATATGTTAACTATCTTTGAATGCAGTGAAGAAGAAATAGCTTCCAGTCCTGATGAAATAGATGAAAACACCAAAGCGTATCTTGGCACTCTTGAAAAAGGTGTTTTTGATAAGGTTTTCCAATATGATATCGAGCATATCTACACTTCCTTTCCTGAAGGAAAGATCGAGATAACTGAGAATTTTGAAGTTGAACCGACAACCCTCAAAGAGTTTAAGAAAAAAGTGAAAGAATATAATAAAAAAGTAACCGATAAGTCAGAGAATATAACAATAACTAGGTGGGCGCAAGATGTAATGAGACAAGAGGATTTTAAGACATTAGAAGACCCTCAACAGGTTGATCTGGTTCGTCTGGATGTTAGTGATCTTTTTGGTGATGAGAGGCAGCACACGTTAGAGGAAATATATGAGAGAGCCGAAGAGTTGGGGCTTGATCTATGTCCTCCTGAAGTAGGGCCAAACCTTCGCTTAGAGTATACAAACCAGCCTGACCAAGAATGGCTTATGATAGCCCATGATTCGATCGAGGACTCGGTCCGTTACTCGGGCGGCTGCTCGTTCCTGCTGAACGTGCGCCGCCGCGGCTCTGCTCTTATGCTGCGCGCCAGTGATGGTGGTCTGGACTGGGATCCTGTCAGCCGGTTCGTCTTCGCCGCTCGCAAGTAGGTTTCTTGGGCTCTTGGAGTGTTAACTCTTAAAGCTCTTGGACCCTTCACAGTCCCCTACCATCTGGTAGGGGACTTTTTCTTTTTTTACTTTTGAATAAACTCTTTAAAACTCTTTAAGTTTTTCAATACTCGGTTCCACTCAGCCAACACTCGGTTCACATTCATGTGATTCTTTCGAGGCGACCGAGAGGGGATTTAGTTGATAAATATAACAGTCCGGAAAATAAGATTATGGTACAATGTAGGTGTCAATGAATAACTCTTCAAACAACAACTCAGACTCCCCTAATCCGATAGAAGTTCTGGAGGATATGCTTGGTGATGAACTACCCTGGGAGTCTATTTCTGATGTTAAGGACTTTCCAGTCGAAACCTTTGAGGAACTGCAACAGAATGTAAAAGATAGAAAGCTAGAATTAGGTATTGACTTTACGATTTCTAATAAGCTGGCGTTTCAAAGTCTCTATGGAAAAATGTACGGAGTCTCGATGGCTACTCTAGGCTACCTCCCCCTCTACTTGTCAGGGTCATTCATATTACTATCGATAACCTTATCTAAATGGGTTCTTTTAATAGGTATACCGTTTGTATTTCTAGGCGACTACCTTGGAAACCCGTACAATCCGTATAATAATATCTTTGTATTATCCTCTATTTTTATTGTGTCGGTTACACTCCTGATAGCAAACCACTTCTATGTAGCTGCAGCAATTTTGTCTGCTTTTGTTACATACGGCTCAAAACAGTTTATCTATAAGTATAATCAATCCAAACTTAAAGACATTGCCCTCTCATCAGAGCATGTCTTACTTCACCTGTACCATGATGGTTTACTTACCCTTAGGGACTCTGAAACCGGCGAAACAACTTACCATATGGAAGGAATGAGGCGAAAGTACGGGATTGATTCGGAAGAGGATTGACAACAACTCAGATCTCTAGTTTATGAGTACTGAGGATCTTGCTCACCCGAGCAAATATCCCATCCACCGCGAGGTGCGTCTCGACACGGTTCACATTCATGTGCGTCTTTCGAGGCGACCGGGAGGAGTTAACCACCCAGAAAATTACTCACAAGCCACCTATCGGAAAGTCATAATCAAGA
>JBDGRM010000028.1:1412-2331 GCA_042218035.1 Candidatus Magasanikiibacteriota bacterium | reverse complement strand
CAGTACCACCTGAAACAGTGGAATCTACATATGACTTGGTTGCTGCATCGGAGGCGTTGGTTGGGGTTGCGAGCCCGATAATCTTGTTGGAATTCATCCTGATTGTGCCGGTTGAGTCAATGCCCGGACCGTTCCTCGGGCCGATGTTGACATTGTCAACAACGAAGCCGTCTCCACAACCGCTTGCCCCCCTGAACCTGAACTTAAAGCTGCTTGTATTGCCGTAACCGGAAAGGTCTATCCTCTCATAAAAAAGACTGCTTCCATCATTAATAACGTTTTCTACAGTAGTCCATGAACTTCCTCCATCAGTCGAAACTTCCACGTGGGCTTCGTCAGGCTCAGTACTGCCCGTTACGAAATAAAAACTCAAAACAGGGTTATATACATCCGAAAGATCTATGGTAGGAGAGGTAAACTCATCATTACCTTCCATTTCAAGAGCGTAGTCGCCTATCGGGTTTGAACCGAGATAGGTTGGATTTGTGGTAACTCCGGAACTGCCGCAAGGGTTTTTTGTTTCAGTCCAACCTTGCAGGCCACCGGTTTCCCAAGAAACATGATAAACCGAATTCATCTTTGAGTAGCGAGTGGGCTCACCCACCTCGGCAGGGTCTTTTATGTGATTACCTTGTATGTTGAGATTCTTTCCAAAATTAACATCAGCAGCACTAACCAAAGAAGCCACACCAAAACTGAACCCGAAAACAAGAAGAGAAAGTAGTATTTTTTTATATAAGCTCATTAAATCTTGCGAGAAATAATAACTTTAACAATAAAAGGAGTTGAGGTTTTATATAAAAACACCCGAAACCTATTTTTCAAAACAACTACCCAAAATATTAAAACCCAAATCGCTAATGACCTATAAAATTTCAAAAAAATACATGGAAAAATTGAGAGGCCTCCAGAAATTAAT
>JBDGRM010000028.1:0-1402 GCA_042218035.1 Candidatus Magasanikiibacteriota bacterium | reverse complement strand
GCTGGCCCGCAGCCACATGACCAACTACCTTTTCAACCGGAACTCGGGTTCCCTCAATTATAGGTTTTCCAAATTGAATTTCAGGGTCTGTTTTAATTTTTAATTCCTCAGTCACAGTAGTTTAATCATATCACAACAATAAAGATAAGAACAAAAGCAAGAAATAACAAAATATTCATGAGCTACTCTAATCTATCGACGTCTGACGTCGCTAATCCCTTTGTACAAGCTAATCTAAGCAAAAATTATCGACGTCGGACGTCGATAATAATCTCACCGTCAACCAAACAAAAGGGTGCAATTAGAAAATTAGAACTCAACCTTGTATCTTAACCGGATCTCACCAAAAAATGGAGAGTGGAATTTATTTTTCATTGATTGAAACTCAGCCTTCCACAAAAGCTTTTTGTTACCTTTTGAAAACTTTATATCGGTTCCCGGCTTTACTTTTTGGTACCCATTGCCCGATTGCATATAAAAGTCTGCCGAAGGAATGAAATTCTTGTTTGGAATTTTAATGGAGGCGCTTATTAGATCAGCAGGATAATTATTTATATCAGAAGAGACTACCCGCTTTTTGGAAGAATTGCTAAACCCCTTATCCGTAAACTTCCAAAAACTGGTTTTTGAGTTTTTAAGTATTTTGGCTATAAGCACACCTTTCTCTTTGTTCCAATGAAATTCGGCTTTTTCTGTTCTTCTAGAAAAAATTTCATTGCTTAAATCAACACCACCTACTATTTTTTGTTTTCCATTCGTAAAGAATTTCACCAGTTTTGGTGTGCCTTTTGTTTTGGAATAAATATACCAAACGTTTTCACCGCCGGCTCGAGCTTTAACAATTCCAGGCTCGAATCCATTTTCCATTACTCTGTAATCAAAACCCCAAGAAATATCCTGGGCCATCTCTCCGGGTTTTATCTGGACTGCCCTGCCCTTTTTGGCTCCGTATATTATTAAAAAATTATCCCCAACTCCGCCGATGCTAACTCTACCTTTGTACTTTGAGCTGAACAAAGGATCTGAAACATCTTTAAATAAGTTAGAATTAACTTCCTTTAAGCGTCTAAACCCATTCTCTTTTTTGTAATAAGCACGAACGTTATATTGCTGAGACCCTTTCGAGACAGTTGCCAAAATTGTTTTAGAACCTAAATTATAGCTTTGGGTATCTACTATACTTTTATCTTGCAACTTCTCGGGCAACTCAACCTTTTCTTTTGAATTATTATCAAAGGCTTTTTCGTCTACCTTTGGATTGCTAATGCGGGACCATTCAAAAACAGGCTTGAAGGTGAATGCAGTCATCACTTTGTCATGATGCATGGTCGTTTTTTCGGAATTAATCCAACCCACACCGGAAAACAAATCAGTAAAACTAGAACTTAAAATACGACCCTCT
>JBDGRM010000027.1:20569-34925 GCA_042218035.1 Candidatus Magasanikiibacteriota bacterium | reverse complement strand
CGTGTGGGTTCGAGTCCCACCCCGGGCACCACAACCCGTCCAGCAGTCCTATTCTAAGATTTCAAAGAATGAATATTTTATAAAGTAAGACAGCCCGTTGAGAAAGTAAATAATAGCTCAATCTCTGTGTCATTTGTTGTTATGGTAGTCGGGTGTATACTAATCCTCTTCACTTCTTGACCTTGAACTATTATTTGTTTTCAGAAACAAGACTCTCTTCCTCTTCCTATAAAAATAGCATCTTCCTTCATGCTATAATTACAATTAATGCCTGATAACAATAGTAAAAAAGAAGAACTTACTTGGGAGGCTCCGGAGTATCAACATTTCCAAAAAGGCTTCGGTTGGTATGCAATAACAATCTTGTCCACCTTAACCTTGCTTATATTTGCCTTTTTGCGGGGCAATTTCTTTTTTGCTGTATTTATAGTATTTGCTGGAGCTGTGGTTTTGTTTTTAGGTAATAAGGAGCCGAGAGTCTTACAATTTGAGATAGACGAGGAAGGAATAAAAATAGGCAATGATATGTCTTATGACTATGATGATTTGGAGGGGTTTGATATTATCGAACACCCTCACAAGAGAAATGAACTAATTCTGGAAAGAAACTCTACTATTGACCCTCTGATTAAAATGCCTCTGAAAGAGGATATAGAAAAAGAGGTACAAGAAAAATTAAACAATCACCTTGAAAGAAATGAGTATGACGACTCAACGATAGATGCTATTTCAGACGCTCTTAAGTTTTAGACAACGCCCCCATAGTTCAATGGATAGAACACGGGCTTGCGGAGCCCGAGATAGAGGTTCAAATCCTCTTGGGGGCACCACAATTCGCTCAGTGGTCGGTTTTTTTAAGCCTAGATAAAAGGAATATTTTGTAGATTACATTCCGACCACCCGCAAGGGTAAGTTCAAAAACGAACCAATATCTGTGTCGTTCTTTCAAGCAGTATAAGATACAGCCTTCAATCACTCCTTGATCTTAGCTCGCTTTTGAACTTCTGAACGAATTGTTCTAATTCAAAGTTTCAATACCGTTTCGCAATCTTACGCTGTTTTTAAATTTTTGATTATGCTTTGATAAAAATTAAGCTTACTTTAATTTTTATTTAGTTTTTGTAGTATTAAGAAGAGAGTAAGCACATTCTATATTCATAAAGACCTCTTCACTTACAGCAATGCAAGGCTGAGTATAATAAATTGAAAGCAGAAGATTGCAAAATTAACTTGGTCATAGAAGCGAATTTTACAATGCGCCCCTAGCTCAGCGGTCTAGAGCGCTTCCCCGACACGGAAGAAGTCGGAGGTTCGAATCCTCCGGGGCGCACCACAATTTATCCAGCAGCCGGTCGATTTATATATAATAAAAATTCATTGTTAGTTAATTTAAAATCGTATCGGCCACTGAGAGATTTTTAAGGGCCTGTAGCTCAGTTGGTAGAGCGCCTCGATGGCATCGAGGAGGTCGCGGGTTCGAGCCCCGCCAGGTCCACATTGCGGGCATAGTTTAGTGGTAAAACAGCTCGTTGCCATCGAGCAGCCGGGAGTTCAATTCTCCCTGCCCGCACACCAAAATTCCCAAAAATTTTAGAACTTCTTTATTTTACAAAAAAACATTTTAAATGTTTTATAAACAGCTATTTTATGTTAAAAAGAAAATAGCACTTTATAAAACACTTTTCTCTTATGAAGCAATTCAGTCTAGGAAGGGGTTTGGATTTTGATTTGAATGAGAAGCTGTTTGAGCTTTTTGAAAAGCTAAAAAAGGAGGGGCAAATTAAGGGGTTTGAGCCTGTTCTTATTGAGGAAGATAAAATTTCTTACCGAACTAAGATAAGAAACAAAGAACCTAAATACATAACTTTTGAGTTTGTAAGTAAAGAAAAAAAGGAAGAAGAACCCTTTGTTGAGCCTGTTCTTATTAAAAAAGGTATTACTCCGGAAAGAATTGCTGAAATTGTTTGGGGTAAATTAAAAGCTTACAAGAAAGGTTTTGGCAATGAAGACAGAGTTGAGGAGGTTCTCCACGCATTAAAGGAGAAAGGTGAAATTGAAGATTTTTCGAGAACTCTAGATTTTGGACCCAAAGATATACAAGGAATTGACTTTCTTGTAATTGTTAACTCCAAAGAATGCCCTCTTCAAGTAAAAAGTTCTGAACAGGGCCAAGAGTTCTATATGACTCACACACCCGAAAATTTTGAAGACCTTGATTACAAAAGAATTCCCTCAATTAAAGTTCCGGAAAAGATGTCTGAGAAAAAATTACAGGAGAAAGTAAAGAATACTGTTAAAAACTACCTAAAAGGGAGGTTAATAAATATTTAATTATAACCCCACGAGGCAATTTTCATTGACTCGTGGGCTCTTTTTTTGTAAAATTCGATTTGTGCGACCTATTAAATAAATAGCAAAATTAGATGAAAGGAATTTCCAAAAATATTTTATGGGTAATAGTGGTTTTTCTCGCAGCAAGTCTTGTTTTTTCTTTGGTAATGAAGTTTCAGTCAGAAGAACCTACCAAGCTTACTCTTAACGAGGTGGCTCAAAAAATAAAGCAAGGCCAAGTTAATTCAATAAAAGTTTCAGGCAATAATTTGAATATTGAACTTAAAGGCGGTGAAAAGGCAACCTCCAAAAAAGAAATAGATTCTAGTCTGACAGAGACACTAAAAAATTACGGGGTTTCTTCTCAAGCTCTCCGTAAGGTCAGTTTTAAATTTAGAAAAGAGAGCGGCTTTAAGTATTGGGCTTCAATATTAATACCCACTATCCTGCCGCTGATTATAATCATAGCCATCTTTTGGTGGATGTTTCGAAGGGCTCAGGGTGGAATGAACCAAGCATTCAATTTTGGACAGGCTGATCTAAAAATGTTCAGCCCTACCCAGGATACCAAAGTTAAATTTGATGACGTGGCGGGCCTTGAAGAGGAAAAAGAAGAGCTAAAGGAAGTAGTTGAATTCTTAAAAGACCCCCACAGATTCTTGAATATGGGGGCTAAAATACCAACTGGAGTTTTGTTAGTAGGTCCTCCAGGAACAGGAAAAACTCTTATGGCTAGAGCTGTAGCGGGTGAAAGTAAGGTGCCTTTCTTTCACATTACTGCCTCTTCTCTAGTAGAGATGTTTGTTGGTGTTGGTGCCAGCAGAGTAAGAGATATTTTTGAAACAGCTAAAAATGCAGCTCCTTCTATAGTTTTTATTGATGAGATAGATGCTGTAGGAAGAAAAAGAGGTGCCGGAGTTGGAGGAGGAAATGATGAAAGAGAGCAGACTCTAAACCAAATCCTTTCAGAGATGGATGGTTTTGAAAAAGATACTAAGGTTATTGTTATTGCCGCCACGAATCGACCTGATATTTTAGACAAAGCACTGCTTAGACCGGGACGATTCGATAGACAGGTTCAATTTGGTATGCCTGACATCAATGAGAGGGAAAAGATTTTAGAGATTCACTCCGATGAAAAACCTTTATCAGAAGAAATTGACCTTAGGCAAGTAGCTGTCAGAACCCCTGGCTTTTCCGGGGCCGACCTTGAAAACCTTCTAAATGAGGCCGCTATAAAAGCCGCTCGAGAAGATCATGAAAAAATTACCCAGGATGATATCCTTTCTTCAATTGAAAAGGTTATGTTAGGGCCTGAGAAGACATCTAAGGTTATCTCGGAAGAAGAGAAGAAGATCACTGCCTTTCATGAAGCCGGTCACGCACTTGTAGCAGCCGGCCTTGATCAGGCGGACCCTGTTCAAAAAGTTACTATCGTCTCCAGGGGAGGGGCTGGAGGTTACACTATTAAACTGCCTACTGAAGAAAGACAACTCAAAAAGAAAAGTGAATTTATGGCTGAATTGGCAGTAGCTCTTGGTGGTTACACCTCTGAAACATTAGAGTTCGGTGAAATTACCACAGGCTCTTCAAACGATATTCAAAAAGCTACTAAACTTGCAAAGAAACTTGTAACCCAATATGGCATGAGCGAAAAGCTTGGACCCCGATCATTCGGAGACTCGAACGACTCAGTATTTTTAGGTGAAGAAATAGCCCAACAAAAAGACTACTCAGAAGAAGTAGCTGCAGAGATTGACGAAGAAGTAGATAACGTAATTCAAAAAGCCCTTAACGTTGCTGAAAAAATTATTTCAGAAAATAAAGAACTGCTTGATAAGCTGGCACAGAACTTAATAGAAAAAGAAACTCTGGAAAAGGAAGATTTTGAAAAGTTAGTAGAAGAATCGGGCTTAGAAAAAATAGACCTTACTGAAGAGTAAGTCTTAAAAAAGGTTATTTAGAAAGGGGTCGAACAGTTTGAAGTATAGTTAGTTTTTATTACCACCCTCACTTGAGTTTGTAGATTAGCTTTTTTAATATCATTTATGCTCGCGCCCGTAGTTCAGGGGTAGAACACTGTCCTTATAAGGCAGTAGTCGTAGGTTCAAATCCTACCGGGCGCACCATCACTATGACTGAAAAAGGTTCAAATAGTAAACCGAACCCGAAGGAGGTTTTCTTGTATATCTTGTCAATTGCCAGCCTTTACTTTTCGGTTGGTGCTTTTTTAAATTTAGTTTTTACTTTAATAAACGTTAGCGTTCCCGATCCAGCAAACCCCGTCTATGGTGTTGGCTCTTCCTTACGGTGGTCCATATCATTACTTTTGGTTCTATTCCCTGTCTATTTATGGAGCATTAAAAAAATACACGAATTAATTCAAAAGAACCCCAAAAGTAAAAATTACAGGATAAGAAAATGGCTGGTAAATCTAACTCTTTTTTTGGCAGGAGGCATAATTTTAGGGGATCTCATAACTCTAATTAATAATTTTTTGAGCGGAGAACTTACAATTAGATTTATTCTAAAAGTTTTAGCAGTTTTAATAGTCTTTAGTGCAGTTTTTGGTTACTACAAATTTGAAGCCCAGAAAAATATTGAGACAATTTTAAAATATTCTAATAAGATTACATATGGAGTTAGCTTTTTTGTTTTGTTAGCTTTAATAGCTGGCTTTTCAGTTTCTGGCTCTCCTTTTCGGCAGAGAAAAATTAAACTAGACAATCACAGAATAGAAGACCTTGAAAAGATTCAAGAAAGAGTAATGATTTTCTGGAGAGATAAAAAAGCCGTGCCTAGCTCTCTTAGTGAGCTTAAGAATCATTTTGATAGATTAAAGCTTCCAAAAGATCCCGTAACAAAAAAACCTTATGAATATGAAAAAATAGGAAAATTAAGCTTTGAGATATGTGCTAATTTTTCTACAAAGTCTACTAGGAGACCCCTTGAACCCCACCCTCCATCAATTAACCCTAAAATTGTTCCCGAAGACTGGACCCATGAAAAAGGAAAGGATTGTTTTCAGAGAAAAATAAAACCGAAAAATCAAAATAAAGGTAAATAATTACTTTGCAATAACGCCCAAGGCTCTTATACACTAAAAATACAGTTTAAAAGAAGTCGGTAATTCAATTTTTACAAAATATGAGCAAAATAGGTGAAGTTACACATTTTTTTGGTGATATAAACGTTGCTGTAGTCGACTTGGAGGATTCATTGGAAATTGGAGATGAAGTTAGCTTTGAAAGGAATGGAGAGGAGCTTTTTAGCCAAAGGGTAGATTCCATGGAGGTTGACCACGAAAAAGTAGAGTCTGCCGATTCCGGAGATGAAGTAGCTATTAAAGTTAAGAAAAAAGCCAAAGAAGGAACTGAGGTTCACACCGCTTAACCTTGCAAAGGAGCTGAAAATTGATATATTTAGTTAGAGTTGAGCAAAGATGAAAATAGATTTTTGCGCGCGTAGCTCAGCTGGTTTAGAGCGTCTGGTTTACACCCAGGAGGTCCCTGGTTCGAGTCCAGGCGCGCGCACAAAATCTTCTTGAAGGCCGCGGTAGCTCAGGGGTAGAGCATCGGTTTGAAGCACCGAGTGTCGGGGGTTCGATTCCCTCCCGCGGCACCACAATAAGCTTAGCGGTCTAATCCAAATTTACCTTTAATTATTTTATATATAGGATTAGACCGCCCAATGGGAAGCCCTAAAAATATTAATCTCTATGTCGGATTTCGTCACGGTAGTCCAATACCGCATATCAGGCCTCCTTGAGTTTAAATATTTTTAGCTCTTTGAAATTATTGGTTGGTGATTTAGTTATGGACGTCTACTCCTTCCGAAAACCCTGAACTTGTTTGAAGTAAAAATGAACCGTTTTCTTTAAGCTCTTTTAAGTTCCTTACCCCTAGATAACTCATTGAAGATCTTAATCCATCCAGCAACTCTCCAATTCTGTCTTTAACGGTTCCAACCACAGGCACTTGTTTTTTAATACCTTCCGGCCTTCTTATTTTATCTAAATCATCTCTGTTAGCCCTTTTCTTTTGGGCTGCAAAGGAAGCAGAGCCTTCATAGTCTTTTACTGTCACTTCAGCACTTAATTCTTCAATGTAAGTAGAATAGCTTCTTGCAGCTGACTCTTCCGTTCCCGCTAATAGACTGCCTATCATTAAAGCATCAGCTCCTCCTATGAGGGCTTTAGCTGCATCCCCAGCGCTTGATATTCCTCCGTCCGCTATTATTCTTTTGTCATCATAAAGTTTTTTTAAACTTGCGCATTTAGCCACTGCTGTTAATTGAGGAACTCCTATTCCCGTTTCTCGAGTAGTGCAAGCGGATCCTGGACCCACTCCTACTTTTACCGTATCAACCCCCATGTCAAACAAGAATTTAGCCCCTTCGGGAGTAGAAACATTTCCTGCTATTAAAGGCATATCCGGAAATTCTGATTTAATTTTCTCAATTGCGTCTTTGGTATTGATTGAATTGGCTCTGGCAGTATCTATTAACAAGGCTTGTATACCTTTCTCTTTTTGTTTTCTTACATCTTCTAATCTTTTTTCTCCGAATTTTCTTCCTACTCCTATTGCCCCCGTTCGAATGAATTGCCCCTTTTTATTTCGGAGAGCTTTAGGGTGATTTTTTTTATAAAACAGTCCCCGAGCTGTCATTAATCCTTTCAAATTATTTTTTTCATCAACTAAGGGGAGTTTTTCTATTTTATTTTCTTTTAATATTGTTCTAGCTTTTTCAAAATCTATGTCTTCCGGGGCTGTAATTAAATCATTTGAACTCATAAATTCTTCAACTTTCCCTTTCTGGTCTCCATAAAACCAATCTCTTTTAGAGAGAATTCCTATAAGCCTTCCTTCCCTAGAAACTATTAAAGTATTGATATTGAATTTAGACATTTTCTCTTTTGCCTTATCCATAGAAGAATCGGGGCTTATTGTGATCGGTTTCTCTATCCTTGCGCAACTGTCTCTTTTTACTTTTTCTAAAATCTTAGCTTTTTCTTCAGTGGGTAAGGTTTGAGGTAAGATTCCTAAACCACCCTCTCTTTGAAGAGCAATTATTAATTCGGCACCGGTAACCGATTCCATATTAGCGCTTATAAAAGGTATATTCAGGTCTAATTCTCCCTGAATTAAGTTAGTTTTAAAGTTATTTATCTCACTCCTTGAGCGTATATCCGAATATTTTTCCGGCAAGGCTACGTCATCAAAAGTGACAGCTCTATTTAAAGGAAGGTTTTTCTTTTTGAGAAAATTCTCTACAACTTCCTCCTCTTTTTTTGATAATGAAACTTCCATATTGATTTATTGAATTTAATTATTTATTTAAAAACTCTTCTTATAGCGGGATTAATTGAGGTTACTATTTCATAGTTTATGCTATCAGCTTTTTCGGCAAGGTTACTTGCAGTTACTTTTTCCGGTCCTACCAATGTCACCTCATCCCCGGGCTGGGGATTTTTTATATCAGTAATATCAATCATCATGGAATCCATAGAAACTCTCCCCATTACCTTTGCTTTTTTATTATGTATCAACACACTTCCTTTTCGAGATGCTTGAATTGGATACCCGTGCCAATAACCAATTGGAACGATACCTATTTGAGAGTCTCTTTTCAGCTTTTCAGTAAATCCATACCCGAGACCTTCTCCTTTTTTTATGTTTTTTGTTTCTGCTAAGAAAGTCTTCCATTCGAGAGTCGGTTCTAAATTTAGGGATTTAGCGTATTTCTTTTTGATTTCTTTGGAGGGCCAGAGGCCATACAATCCTATGCCTACCCTCACCATATCTAGTTCTGATTCTGGATAAGCAAGAGAGCCAGCTGTAGCTCCGGCGTGCTCTATTAAATCAACACCCTTGTTTCTAATTTTCTCTCTTGACTTTTTGAATTTTAACAATTGCTCATCAGTTTTTTGGTGGTTAGGAGTGGTAGCCTCAGCTAAGTGAGTATAAAATCCCTCTAACGTGACTTTACTTTCTAAAAGGCTCTTTACTATCTTGCTAGTTTGATTAGGTTTTATACCCCGCCTATTCATTCCCGTGTTTATTTTGAGATGAACCTTTATATTGCTGGGGCCATTTTCTATAAGCTTTTGCACAAATTCTTTACTGGGAGCGGTGAGCCTTACATTTAATTTTTTTGCTTCTTTAAAAAATCGTGGAGGGGTGTAGCCTAGTATTAATATTGGTTTTTTTATTCCATTTTCTCTTAAATTGATAGCTTCATGAATTCCGCTTACTATAAACCAATCCGCACCCAATTGGTCCAGTTTTTGGGATATTTCAACTATCCCATGACCATAAGCGTTTGATTTTACCACTACACCAAAAAGAGTATTTTTTTCTATTTTTTCTTTGAATTCCTTGAAATTATTTTCTATAGCGTTTTCACTTATTTCTACTTTTGTGCGAGGGTCTGAATTTATTTCCTGCATAATAAACAAACTTAACTCACTAATACTATAACAATTTTCTCCAAAAAAATAATAAAAAAACCAGCCTAAGGCTGCTTGAAAAAATTTAATAATTTTTAACCCAAAAAAGTAATATATTTTTTTAAATTTAAAATACCCCTTCTTACAGAACAGACTATCAAATTGATTGTGGTGCCTCCGGGAGGACTCCTTTCCGGTGAATCATCTGACGATGATTTCCTCCAAGCCGGCCCTCGCTGTGCTCGTCTGTTCCAACAAGTCGGAACAACTCGCACAACGCTGCGAGCTTCGAGCCCTTCTCCGAAAGCAAGATTCAACTTGCTTTCTTCCTCATTAACACAATCTATTTAACAGGTGAAAAACGGTTCAAATTCAAGGAGCGAAGGTGAGTGGTAGGTGGCTTACAGCGAGTCCAAGCGACACAGAAGTTGAGCCGTTATTTGCCTGCCTCTTTTGAGGGTAGCCTTCTTGTGTTTAATTAAAAAATACCTCTTCTCTTCTCATAGAATAGGCTATTAAATTGATTGTGGTGCCTCCGGGAGGACTCGAACCCCCAACCTAGAGGTTAGAAACCTCTCGCTCTATCCGGTTGAGCTACGGAGGCAAATGATACAAAGATTAAAAACTTGTTTTTTATCTTTTTTGAGTGCGACATCCGCAAGCTTTGCTTACGGAGGCAAATAAGAAAAACATGAAAATTACTCCCCTCTTTTGGTTTAATCTGCAAACTTTGGTGGGAGAGTAGCTTATATATAATAAGAAAGCTTTTGCAATTCTACAATCAAACATGTAAAATTTCAACTTGTAAGGCTTCTTGTCCAGTATTTAGCCAAGCTGGCATGAATTCATTTAATAAGATACCCTCCCTGCCTATAATTGTGTGATGATCAAATGAACTTTACAGGGCGGGGCGTGGCCTAGCGGTTTAGGGCGCCTGTTTTGGGTACAGGAGATCGTCGGTTCGAATCCGACCGCCCCGACAGAACCTATCCAGTAGTCCATTTTTGGGCAAAGAAAAAGGAATATACTTAGAAAGAACTACCCGCGAGAGGAAAGTAAAGAATAGCTCAATTTCTTTGTCATTCCTCAGGGCAGTACTCTAATACAGCCCTTCGTCATTTCTCGAACTTGAACTATTCTTTGCTTTCTGGATATGGTTCTGTCTAGGGAAGATTCGAAATTCAAAAGGGCCCGGAAAAACAATTACCCTCCCTGTATTGGGAGACAGCAATTCTGAGCTTGTCGAAGGAGAGGGCCGGAAACGTTGAGTTATAACGGGAACAATGAAACGAGTGGGTTCTTATCCGACCGCCCCGACAGAAACTTTTCTGCAAAAACATAGACGAAAACTACAAAATTTTGATGACTACCCTACCAAAAAAAGTTTTATTTGCGATATTAGCAATACTTTTGGGTTTGAACCTAATGGTTTTTTCCGGCATTTTAGAAAAACCGGCCAAGAAAGTTATTTCCGGTGCTTCTGCTCAACAAGAAAAGGTAAAACCCAAGAAGGAAGTTAGGAAGTACCAAGTTAAAAAGGGAGATAATTTTTCCGCTATCTTGTCAAAATTCGGTTTTTCCAGAAAAACTTCAAATAAAATTTTCCAAGATGTAAAAGACGTTTACGATTTTTCTAACATTGAAACAGGCAATCTCTTTCACTTTGTTTATCTAAAAGATGAGATTCAAAGAATTAAATATGACATAAACCAGAAAAAGCAAGTTGTTTTAGAAAGAAATAGCTCCAGCTCTTTAACATTTAGTGCGAGCTCCAAAAAAATACCTTACAAAATAAGACATAAAAAGGTAGAGGCCACTATAGATTCTTCACTCTTTACCGACGCTCGAAAAAATAATGTTCCTGATGAAGTTATACTTCAGATGTCTGAAATTTTTGCATGGGATATAGATTTTTCAGCGGAAATCAAAAAAGGCGACTCCTTTAGTCTTGTTTATAGAAAATTATACAGGAACGGAAGATTTGTAGACTCTGGCCGGATAGTGGCTGCTAGATTTAACAATCAAGAAAAAAATTATTGGGCTTTCTACTTCAAAAAGAAAAAAGGCGACGGAAGCTATTATGATATGAAAGGAAGATCCATGAAAAAGCAATTCCTTCGCTCCCCCCTTAATTATTCTCATATAAGTTCCGGCTTTTCATATAATCGCCTTAATCCTGTAACAAGAAGTTACGGAGCTCACAGAGCAGTCGACTACGCCGCTCCGCCAGGTACCCCTGTTTATGCAACGGGTGATGGAAGGATTTCCTATGCAGGTTGGGGTCAAGGAAAGGGGCTTTTTGTAAAAATAAGACACGGCGGCGTTTATACTACAATATATGCCCACCTTTCTGATCTTGCTCGAGGAGTAAAGACCGGCACTAGAGTTGAGCAAGGTTCAGTAATTGGTTACGTTGGTTCTACAGGGATGTCTACCGGACCACATCTTCATTATGTTATGAAAAAATATGGCCGGCATATAAACCCACTTACAGTAGACTTGCCTGAAGGAAAACCACTGCCTAAGAAATATAAAGATGAATTTCAGAAAGTGGTAGAAAAGTATAAACCCAAACTCCAATAGGAATAAAATTTTTTACTTTTAACTTTTTGCTTCTGAAGATTTGGTGAAGTATTTTTCTATAGAGTACTCCAGTGCAAAAATGCCTATCACTATAATTGCCAGCACAAAACCAACACTTTCATAAGTGGATTTAGCTTTAAACAAACCGAGTATATTTATAAACACAGAACTCAGAGCAGTCATTACCCCGAGCCAGACTGTTATAGACAAAGAGTTCAGCCAAAAAAACTTTCTAAACTTTATTTCCGACCAACCACTTAGAACTGCTGCAACGCTTCCCAGCCCCATGGTGTATTTAGTGAGAAAGAGTGTCCAGGCCGTATTTTCTTTTATGTACTTTTCCAATTTCGTAGTTATATCAAATTTTTTCTCAACGAAGGAGCTAAACTTTGTGTTTCTTGAAAATTTTCCTATGTAATATAAAAGTATATCTCCCAATATTATACTGACTAACGCAATCGCTATAAATCTTGCCCATCCAAGGTAATCCTGACTTATCAGATAAACAGTAAGCAAGGTTGAAATCTCCCCCCGTATAATGAATATAGCCCCCAAAAATAAAGAACTTATTACAGGAAAATCTATTAAAAGCTGCCCAGCTGAATTAAGAGTACTTGCTGAAAGTATTGAATCCATTTTACTTGCTTTTATTTGATGAATATCTACAATACAAAAAGTAGCATTTATGATGAATTTTGAAAACAATCCGGAAAAGAAAAAGAGGCCATTTGAATTGGAAGAAAAAGATGTAGAGTTTGAAACCATGAGAGGATCAGGTCCTGGAGGGCAAGGTGCTGACACCAGTTCTTCAGCGGTGAGGTTGAGAGTAAAGGTAGATGATTTACCTATAAATGAAAAAGAAAAGAAGTTCATAAAAGAAAATGTCGAGCCGCATCACAAAGACAATGATGGAGAAGAGATTCTAATAAGAAACGGTGAAGAAAGATCCCAAGAGGAAAATAAACAGAAAGCATTGGAAATTGCCAATAAAGAATTAAAAGAAGCAGTTGAAAAGGGCTACAAGCAAGAAAAGCATGAAGAGTGGAAAAAAGAACACCAAAAAAGAAAAAAGAAAAGCAGTTCAGGGTCTACGTCTTCCAAGAAAGCCAAGGAAAAGAAAAAGCAAAAATATCCAGAAGCAAAAACCAAAGAGGATTATCTTAAAAGAGCTGAGGAAGAAACGGTGGAGGAAGATAAATTTGAGGACTTTGAATAACCGCAAGGTTTAAGAATGGTGGGTGTAGCTCAGCGGTCTAGAGCGCTGGTTTGTGGAACCAGTCGTCGGCGGTTCGAATCCGCTCACCCACCCAAATTTCAACACCACAGCCCTCTGGGGTGTTTTTCTTTTGTTTTCATATAAACATTGACATAATTATGGAAATTATATATCATTAAAATAGTTATTTCACTAACTATTAACCGAATTGAGAGGTAATTGATATGAGTTCTGCGCAAGCTAAGAAAAGCAAGGCTTTTCACTTTCTGAATGAGATTGGTCTCTTTAAGGGAAAAGAGGAAGAATATCGTCAGAAAGCTTTGGTGGTTTTGAGAATTCCTTATAAGGTTATCCAAAGCTTCAAAAAAGGACTTGTGCCCTGGACAGAATATATTCCGAAAAAAGGGGTGCGAGATCTTCTTTCTAATGCTATAGAGTCTCCTATCAGCAACACTGACAAAAGCAAGTATTATCTGCTGGTAGGCAAAGAGGGTGTGACGTGCGAAGAGATTATCGCAGAGCTCTCTGAAGAAAGTGCGAAGATGATTGCAGGGATACGAGAAATAGGACAAGAACCTCTCTAACTTGAGTCTTGTCTTAAATTTTAAGCTCGGGTTCAGCTTTTGCTGATTCCGGGCTTTTCTTTTTTAAAAAGTTCGAACGTGGTGCACAAGAGCACCCAATTTCCATTAGCTATCTTTATTAATTTGCTATAAACCTAATTTATGTTTTAATCTAACTAATAATAGTTATGAGTAATCAGTCACTTTTTTCTAAAAGACAACAATCTGAATTAATTACTGCAATTAAAGGTAGGGGGGAGATTCCTCTCAAGTTCGCTTACTTAGGAGAAGGATCAGAAAATTGGGATGAAATTGCTTCTGAAAGAAAAGAATCAGGTGGAATCAATAGCATTGAGTCTAACTTATTGAAGCGTAAGGTTAGACATTTTACCAGCGCCTTTCAAGAAAAAGAAAAGCTTAACGTTATAGACATAGGCTGTGGAAACGGACAGCCCATAATACCTGTAATCGAAAAACTTAGAAAAGAGGGGTTTGAATGCTCGTATGTTCCAATAGATATAAGCGAGGAATTACTTGAGCTTGCGAGTAAAAATGTCAAAGAAGAATTTCCTGATATTAATATAAACACTTTTCAATTCGATTTTGAGTTAGGTAATTTTTCGGATATTACATACCCTCTAAAACAAGACAACTCTTCTAACTTACTATTTTTCTTAGGTAGCACGTTGGGAAATCACTCTGATATAAATAGAGTGCTTACAAACTTTAGAGATTCAATAACTTCAGACGATTTTCTCGTGTTAGGGGTAGAGCTAACTAACGTTTCTAAATCAAGAAAAATATTAAAACAGTACAAAAGTAAACCTAACAAAGATTTTGTTTACTTTATTCCCAACAAGATTGGTATTGATCGAAACTCTACAGAATTTGAGATAAAATGGAATGAACGAGATCGTCAGGTGGAAGTAAGATTAATTTTAAAAAATGATGTAGAAGTAAGCATAGGGTCTGAAAAGTTTAGTTTAGAGAAAAATGAATCCATTTTAGTCGGCCGTTCTGTGAAATTTACAGAAGGTTCCATTACCAATCTTTTGTCTAATATTGGTTTAAGAAATGAGCTCTTAACTACAAACAGAAACCGATCTTACCTACTTTCTATGGTTCAACCAACTAGGTATTCTATATAGATTATTCGGCGATAACAGTTCGAACGCGGTGCACAAGAGCACCCAATTTTTAGACACCCCAGCTCCC
>JBDGRM010000027.1:0-20559 GCA_042218035.1 Candidatus Magasanikiibacteriota bacterium | reverse complement strand
GTCAGAGTTTAATAATGGAGAAAAAGAAATGCCTGATTTATAGAATTGTTTAATTATTGCAAACAACAGTTCGAACGTGGTGCACAAGAGCACCCAATTAAAAATAACCCCGGCCTTCGGGGTTATTTTTTATTTTGTGTCGTGACCAAGGTGAGCGGGTTCGAAATTGAAAAAGGGTCGGAAAAACGCCCCTGGAGTTTTTCCGTGTTGGAAAGCAGGGAGCGCTAGCGACCGCCGAACACCGTCGGTGTAGGAAACGAACGTAGTGAGTGGGTTCTAACATCCGCTCACCCACCCTGCTTATAAGAGCCTGCATATCGTATGCTCTTTCTATTTTGTTTTGATAAGCTAAAATTAGAGCAATATGAAAGAAATAAATAAAGAAACTTATGACAAATTAATAGAGACAGGGAAAGAATTAGAACAGATTTCTCATATTAAATTAGAAAAGAGTGAAACCAGTAATGAATTAGAAGAAATGTCTAGAAGAATTTTAATTCTTTGTATTAAATTAAAACCTGAAAACCCAGAACCTTATAAATGGCTTGGCTATAATTACTTGCACGCAAACGACTTAGAAGAAGCTAAAAAAGTTTTTCAAAAAGGTGAGGAGCTAGCAAAAGAAAAACAAGAAAATCCGGAAAGGTTTACTTACGCCCTCGGGAATGTTTACAGAAGAATGGAAGATTTTGAAAGATCCATTAATTCTTATAAGAAAGCTATAGAAGAAGATAAAGACCCTATATTTTTTTCTCATCTATGCCTTGCCTATGCTCGTAAAGGGGACAAGCAAAAAACAAAAGAATGGGCTGAGAAAGGGCTGGAAGCCTATGAGAAATATTCTGGAGAACGCGTTGAAAGAATCAAGGAAAATCTGGAGTGGTATAAAAGCGAGGATTTTCCTTGGAAAGAGTTTAAAGAAGAAAATGAGTTTGAAGAAAGCAAGGAAGATATTCAGTATAAATAATTTAAGGGTCAATTTCCGGATTTGTTGAATGATCTTGAAACAGACGAATAATTCTTTGATTATTTTGACAAGCACCCTTTGTGGTGTTAGTTCTTAAACAAGAAGTTTTGCACCTTCAAAAATAAGTAAATATTTATAATGAGCAATAAAAA
Organism: Candidatus Magasanikiibacteriota bacterium; assembly: GCA_042218035.1. Taxonomy (GTDB): domain Bacteria; phylum Patescibacteriota; class Minisyncoccia; order UBA6257; family GWB1-50-10; genus JBDGRM01. The sequence goes on along the minus strand of JBDGRM010000027.1, from coordinate 19,440 downwards.
ACCAAAAATTTCATATAATGAAGATTCCGAGACAGTTTCAATTAAGGTTAAAGATAAAAAAAGCGTAGACTCTGATATTCAGGGTAATGTTGTTATTGATTACGATGAGGAGGGACAAGTAGTTGGTGTAGATATTATGAATATAAGTCTGGATGATTTTGAGCAAGACTCTCGTTCTAAGGCAAAACAAGTTCTTAAGGGAGTTATAAATTAATAGCAGCTCACCCGTGGTGCACAAGAGCACCCAATTTTGTCACCCCAGAGGATTGGGATTTTATTATTTCCACCCTTATTGTATTAGTGTTCAGGAATTTGTTAAAATTTTAATAACTTAATTAAAGTTAAAATTTTTATGAGTTTTGAAACACCTCCTAAAAAAGACTCCTCTCATAGCGAAAAGTTCAATAAAGACATCAAGAGTAAATTAGAAGATAACAAGGAGGAGGTTGAAGGTAATTATGAGGAATTAGGAAAAAGCATAAAAGAAATTAGAAAGGATTTCAGAAAACTTGTTGAGGTTTCGCCTGATCCTGAAAGTTTATCACCCTTAGAATTAGAACTTTATGGGAACGAAGAAGCTGTAGAACAATTGGTAGATAATTCAGAGATTCCAGAGAGTGAATCTTCTCGACTTAAAAAAGAGAGAAGAACCAAAGAATTAGCTGAAAAATACCAAAAATACGAGCAAGGCTTTTTTGAATTTAAGAATAATAAAACCCAAGAAGCAATTCGTAACCAAATTGGAGAAAGCTTTGGCTTTAATTTTTCCTCAAATTTTATAGAAAATCCTGATGAGGTAGACCCTTCTATAAATCACGAGCCTTGGTATGACATTATGGCTACTGCTGGTTATGCTTGGAGTAGATCTCAAGAAGATTTAAGTAATTTAAGCAAGGAACAAAAAGAAGAATACGCTTCTATAGCTAAAGAAGTAGAAAAGGATATAGAAGAACTTCTTTCTAAAACTGATAAAGCTAACCCTGAAGCTTTAGAATATGGCATCAGAAAAGTGTCGGACAAAACTAAAGAATTCATTTGGGAGCAGATTAAAAACAAATATTCCGATGAGATTTCCAACCGCTCCCTTGAAAGTATTATAAAAAGAAATGCTGACAAAAATTTTGCTAAAGAAGCTTGGAAGATTTTAAGTTCTCGAGCGGATATACCTTTAATTAGTTTGCTTAGGATAAGTAAAAATGCTGAAGGGACCCCAAAAAGAGAAGCTGCTTCTAAGCTTTTATCAGAACTTGAGAGTTTAGAAAAGGAGGCTGAAGAAAAAAACCAAGAGGCTATTAATAAACTAAAAAGATTCGGTTACAAAAAGCATCCTGAGCAATACCAAAGAACAAAGAAGAACCTAGAAAGTATTTCTTCTTAAATATATCTTTTCCAAAACAGCTCACCCGTGATGCACGAAAGCACCCAAATTTAAACACCCCGCTGATTCGGGGTGTTTTTCTTTTGTTCCGATGAAACATTGACAAAATATAGCATAGTTTATACTTTTATAGAAACCTTAACAATCTATTTCACTGAAATTCTGCCCATTTATGACCACAAAGAGCAGCTTAAATTTATTGGCCTCGTTACTCTTTGCACCATCCTTTTCAGTGCAATTATGGGAGGAATAATTTCCCAGGATTTCACGGTTTACGAATGGCAAAAGGAGCCCTTCGTAAAGAATTTTGGGGACAAGTGGAATGACTTGGAAGGGGGCGACATACTCTTAGTCAAGAATGGCCAGAAGAAAGTATACCCCATTCTCGGAACTTCTCCTTCCAACATCTTCGGGCCCACGCTGGTAGTTCAAAAAGAGCCTGGCTGGGCCTTGTTGGGGAGTAACAGAAAAGGGCTCACAATGAATTATTTGCAATCGAAAAACATTTCCCTTGTCCAGAAGGGTAGCTTTGAATACCGTAAGTATCGACAGAAATTTCAAGATGGTGGCTGAGTGAATCTTCAGCCACACTACAGCCCGCTGTCAGCTTTGCTGGCGGCGGGCTTTTCTTTTTTGCAAAAAAGAACGGAGAGAAAATTTGATTTAAAAATTAATTATATTTAACTTGAGTAAGCATTGGTCTTTATTTATACTCCTAACAGCTCTCGAGAAAAAGTATAATTATTGACCTTTATGTCCGCACTGCCCAGCCCCAAGCCTTTTAATGTTTATTTTCTCAATAATTTCAAGGCCGATCTTGTAAATAGGTTAAAGAGTGGTCTAGAAAGTGAAATAGTTGATTTTTCGAACTTGGGACTGTCAGAATCCACCTCTCTAGAAGAAGCTATAAGTGAATTTTTAGAGGGAGATATATTTATAACTTCTGTTTCCGAAAAATCAAGATGTCTTCATAACTCTGGTGTTGATGCATCTTTTAAGATTAGAAACAAGACCTCAAAAGAAAAGCCTTTCACTTTTACTATTAAAACCACCAGGACGGGCTCTATAAGAGTTGTTAAGGCAGTTTTTACAGAAGAGGAGGACGAAAAAAGCATTAAAACAGAATTTGAATCTTTTGAAGATAGCCAAAAAGCCTTAAAAGAATTGACTAAAAAAATAAAGAATTTACTGCAATAATTTTTGGGTTCAGGGAAAATATTAAAAGCCCTGCAGGCTTTGCAGGGTTTTTCTTTTTCAGAACAGTTCGAACCGCAGGACCAGAGAACTTGATCCACAGAACCTCGGTTCACGGCGGGCCGCAGAACCAGGCAGTTCACGTTAACATCCTGCACCGGATGGTGCAGAACAGGCTTGGTGCACAAGAACACCCTAACTGCATATAATTTGACAGTATAATTAATTTGCTCTACTCTAGGAGAGTTCTTTCACAAACCAAACCCAGTTTACCTCATGGATTTAACGGGAGCCCTAAGCTTAATTGAAGAAGAGACCGGACTGAGCTCAAAAGAAATTTTAAAAATGAGTGAAATTACGGATTGGCGAATAGAAACTTTTTTTGAAAGTAGAAATGAAGATGAGAAAATATTAAAAGTTTCTATCGAAGAAATTGTAGACAGCGCTGGAGTAACAGGAAACAGAATTGAAGAAGTTTTCAAAAATCCATTTATAAAAGAAGAGCTAAGAAATAGAAAAGATTTTTCTGAAATAATAAGGCACAATGACTCTCCAGCTGTTCCAATCTCAGCGCTGCTTATTCTGGCCTTGGAAGAAAAAGACATAAAAGAGAATTACATGAAACTATTCAAAGAGTTTCAATCAGCCTATCTGTCATTTATTTGCAAGAGTGTAAAAACCTCAACCTGAAAGCTTTTAATTTATAACACGAAAATTAAAACCCCGGCCTGACCTTCAGGCCGGGTTATTTTTATTCAATTGTTTTGTAGGGCTTCTTATTTTCTACTATCGGTTTATAAAAAATAAAAAAAGTTAGAATATCTACAATGCAGGCGCACATCAAAGACCGTTTCATTAACCCCCCGAAACTTCGAGCCAAAAGATAGGGGTTTATTATATATAAACTGAGAATAATCATTCCCGTTGCCATAACAACCCCAATCATTAGCCACCTCTTTGCTGATTTACTTTCTTTTGGGGTTAAATTACCAAAAAGAATTCCAAAAAGTGAAAGCGCTGCTATTGTAATACTTGCCCCTATTAGAAGCCCCATTGATAGAGTTAAAAATAAATCTGATAGAATAAAGTTATACTCTCTACCGATAAGTTGAACTATAATTCCAATTCCTGCCATACTTAGCGATACAAAAAAAGCATACTTTCCAAGTCTTTGTAATTTCGAGTGCACAAATTACCTCTTATTCAAGTGAAAAGAACATTAATGGAGTGTAATTATTAAAAGCTCGCACAAAAAAGTCAATTTAGTAGACAAAAACCTTTTTTTAAGATAACCTTGAAAAGGTCTTTTACAATGCGATCTCTGAAATTAAACCCCACGCAAGCCGATGGAAAGCATTTTTACCCCTGAAAAAGTTAAAATCGAGCAAACTATTATTCCTTACTGCTTCGAAGAGGACAGTGAAATAATTTCCAAAGAAAAAGCCCAAGTGTTTCTTGACCTTCCTTCCGAGAAGACAAGATTTAAGCCCAAAGAAAGAATAACAAGAAAAATTAACCATTTTCTTCAGCAAGAAAGAGCAATTGACTATGTCGCAAAAACTTTTGAATGTTATAGGCTAAAAGGATTTTATCATGCTCATATTTTGGTGGGTCAAGAAGGTGTGCGAAAAGAGATGATTGTAGAAATCTTACCCCAAGAAATAGAAAACTGCATTGATGCACAAAATTCTTATTGCATAAACGAAAAACCTAACTTTTAAAGTTGAGCCCCCTTCAAGAGAAGGGGGCTATTTCATTTGAATAAATTTTCAAAAATCCATAAAATTATTGACATTTATAAAAATATAACACATAATTAATATAGCCTCTTAAAAACTCAAAATAAAACTCTGCTTATGAATGAAAAACCTGAACATATATCTTTAGTGGTATGCTCAAGAGAACCAAGTAGAGCTCGAAAATTCATTGACCATAAGAAAAACTTAATGATAGCCCCTCTAGCTTCTATCGATTTAAAAGAGCCTGCCCAAAATAACAACGATTATTGTCAAAATAAACTAAAAGATTTTATTACTGATACTGTAAAGTCTCTCCAAGAATCTCCCATAGTGAAAATTAACTACTCTACTCCCGCAGTAATCTTTGAATTAACGGATGGCTTTCAACCGGATAGGAACATTTTTAAGATAGGAACTTCGGTGCCCACAGTTATTATAGCCTCGGAAGATTTAGAGGATTTATCTGTTGATGGTTTAGACATAGTAAATAACTGGAAATCTGCCATTAAAAAACTAAAAGAAGAAACAGGAGTAAAATAGATTCGGACCCTACCGCTTTAGCGGTGGGGTTTTTCTATAATTCAAGGAGTTGTGCTAAAATGAACAAAAATGGCTCAATTCAATAAAATTGGAATAATAGGAGTGGGGTACGTAGGCTCTACTCTTAAAAAATGGTTTGAGAACAAAGAAAATACTGAAGTCTTTTTGTATGACAAATACAAAGAGATAGGATCTCCAAAAGAAGTAAATAAAGCCGAGGTTATTTTTGTGGCTGTTCCCACCCCCTACAGAAAAGAAAAAACAAAACCATCCGACAGCGAAAGTCTCGTTGAAGGATACGATGATTCAGCAGTTCGGGATGCTATTTCAAATATATCAGAACACAAGATAGTGGTAATAAAATCTTCCGTTCTGCCGGGCTCAACAGAAAAATTTAGCGAGCAAAATCCAAACAAGACTTTTCTTTTTAATCCAGAGTTTTTGGTTCAGCGAACCGCATGGCAAGACTTTACCAACCCTCATAGACAAATAATTGGTGTTACTGATAAAAAATCAAAAAAGATTGCGAAAGACATTTTAGATCTCTTGCCGGATGCTCCTTTTGAAAAAATAATTAACTCCGGAGAGGCAGAAATGACAAAATTTTTCTCTAATACTTTTCTTGCTCTAAGAGTGGTATTTGCAAACCAAATGTATGATTTGTGTGAAAAGCTGGATATCGATTATGAACCGGTGGTCGAATGCGCGGGGCATGACACCCGCATTGGCCATAGCCACTTTGATGTGTTTCACGGCGAAAAACGTGGTTATGGAGGGGCTTGTCTGCCAAAAGACACTAACTCCCTTCTTGAGCTTGCCAACGAGGTGGGTGCTGATTTGGAATTGCTTGAAAAGATGAGAGAAATAAATGAAAAGTTGCGTAATGAATCTTAACTTTCTTTATTTGAAGGTTTTATGTGATAGAATTAAAAGCAACGTTAAAGCAGACAATAAGTTATGAAAAAAATTTTACTCACTTTAATTTTAATATTTTTTGTTTCTACTCCTGTCCATGCGGCAACTTTTGGTCAGGTTCCTGGTTTTATTAAAAATCAAGCAGAAAAGGTGCAGGAAAATTTTGAGAAAGGAGTCGAAGAAACTGAGGAAAATATTCAGGAAAAAACTGATTCTGATTCAAGAGAATCATCTGAACAACCCCAAGAAGAGAGCATATTTGGACAGAAAAAGCCTGAAGACAGAAATAAAAATAAAAGAAGAGAAAGGCCGGAAACCTCAGAAGGTTTTCAAGCGAGACAAGGAGAAATAAACAGCACCGGCAGTACCCCGAAAAAGATAAACAAAGAAGAAAGAGAAGAAAAAAAGGAAAAAGAAAGAATGCGTCAGTTTTTTTCACCTGAAAAAGAAAGAGAAGCCAGAGAGACTAACAAAAAAAGGCAGGAACAAAGACAAAAGGCTAGAGGCCGAGAGTTTAGACAAAGACAACAAGAAAAAAGTCAACGAGCTGGAGAAATAAGGCAACAATTCAAAAAACAGGCCCAGGAAAGAAAGAAGCAGATAAAGCAGCGAATTCAGAAAATTAAAAACCAAAGACGAAAGCGAATAGCTACAAGAGTGGCTAATAATTTAAATGATGTTCAATCAAGACTCCTTGAAAACTTCCTAAGAGTTTTAGACAACCTTGAAAACGTATTAGAAAATATACGCTCCGTTACTGATAGGTTAGAATCAAAAGGCATAAATGTAGAAAAAGTAAGAAATGCAATTTCAAAAGCACAAACTGAAATTAATGATTCCAGGCAAGCTCTAAAAACACAATTTGGTCAAGATTATACTCCTCAAATCAAAGAAGGGGATTCGATTGGCGATGTACTTTCCAGGCTTACAAGCCGACTTAAAACTGACATAAAGTCAGCCAGAGAAACCATATTATCTGCAAAAGATTCAGTGAAGAATGCTGCTAAAGCATTGTCTAGGGCCGCCCCGCAAGACACAGAAGAAATCAAGGAAAGCGACTCTGAAAATAATATTGACTCAGAAGATCAAACTATCCAAAAAGCTAAAGAGGAAACTCCTGCTCCTGGCAATGTTAAGGTTTTAGCTTCTCTTGATTCCTGTCAGCTTCAGACAGGTTCTGAAGTGTGCACTCTAAAGATAATCGAAGTATTAAGTTACGGTTCTGCAACCCCGACCCTTACAACCAGTTCAAGGGTTGAGGTGGCGGTTGGTTCAAAAAAGGCTCAAGACAAGATTGAACAAATGAGAAAAAAATCAGAGATAAAAGTTCTGCTAAGATCCAACACCCCTATTCCACCAGGACAAGAAAATGCTCCTGAGTGGATTCTCTTGAGATAACTTTGATGGAAAGCAAAAGTTTAAAATATTAAAATTTTAAATTAAAAATGTCAGACCAAAACAAAAAAGAACAAAATAAAGAAAACCCTCAAGAAGAATTTAATGTTGAAGATGTTTGGGCCTGGACGGGCCTTGTAATCATAGTTTTGCTTGCAGGAGGAATTTTGCTGTATGGTGCGGGAAAAAAGGTTAGTAAAACTAAATCTCCCCAAAAAGACCGGCAAGGTTCTGCCACCTCTACACTTCAGGGAGCCCCTACCTCAACTCCTCCAGCAACTACAACACAGTCTACAAGCTCTCAAAAAACGGGTAACACCCAGACTAATCAAGAAATTACGACCTCTTCAATTCAAGACCAACTTGAGGGCATAAATGTAGAAGAGGTCGAAAAAGAATTTCAAAAAATTGAAGAGGACTTACAAAAACTCCAAACTGCAACCGGCACTGGAGCTTAAAAATAAACTTTAAATTCTATGGACACCAAATTTTACACCGGCACAGGAGATGACGGAAAATCTAATTTACCTGGCGGAAAAGAAGTTTCGAAAGACTCTACTTACACTTCCTTTATAGGAAGCTTAGATGAAATTAATTCATGGCTGGGAGTTTGCAGGGCTGAAACTAATATAAGCTTCGTATCTCAATCAATTAAAGACATTCAAGAAGCGTTATTTTTGGCCCAGGCTCAAGTAGCCGCAAAGGTAATGGGACGAGATACGGACAAAAAAATTACTTACGATAAAGTAGAAATGCTTGAAAAAATAATAGAAGATGTAGATAAAAATGCTCCCGTTATTAGACATTTTATAATCCCCGGCTCCAACAAAGAGTCTGCTAAGCTTGATATGGCCAGAAGTTTGGCAAGAAGAACAGAAAGAGAGGCCGTAAGCGCAAAAGATGATTTGAATCTTCCCGAAGAATTGCTTTCATTTTTGAATAGACTCTCTTCCACCCTTTTTGCGCTTGCCCGCTTTATAAGCCATCGCAAAGGAATAGAAGAAGAAAGTCCAAGTTATAAATAATATTTAAATCCATGCTTACCTTTGAAGAAATGTTAATAAGGTTGGGTATTTCAGTGCTTTTGGGTTGGATAATAGGTTTTGAGCGAGAGCTTGTGGGAAAGTCAGCCGGAGTCCGAACAGACACTTTAGTGGCAGCCGGTGCCACCCTCTTTACCATGGCAGGTATTATGATCCACTGGATCATTGGAAATCCGCCGGGCCAGGCCAACTACATGCAGGAGGTAATGTCATCTACTCGTGGGATTTCAATTATAGCCGGCATCGTAACTGGAATAGGGTTTCTGGGCGCTGGTCTCATTATTAAAGAAAAATTTAAAGTAAGAGGAGTTACCACAGCCGCTTCCATTTGGTTTGTTGCCGCAGTGGGAATGTTAGTAGGTTTGGGGTTGGTAAAGCTTGCCTCGGTGGCTACAATTGGTGTAGTAGCAATCTTGTATGGATTGAGAAAGTTAGATCTTTTCAGCATAATAGAAAAAGAAAAGAGGCGAAAGGAATTTATCAAAAGAGAAAAAGAAATAGAAAAGAAAGACGAAGAATAATTTTTACTAACCCAAACCCCTTCTTTTTGAAGAAGGGGTTTTGTATGTTAAGTTTAAAATTCAATGAATAACTCCAAAAAAATTTATCTGGATTATGCCGCTTCAACTCCTGTGGGTGAGGAGGTTTTTAAGGTTATGAAGCCGTATTTTTCTGAAGAGTTCGGTAATCCCGGCTCCTTACATAAGTTTGGGCAAGAAGCAATGAAGGTTCTTGATGAGTCACGAGAAAAGGCATCTGGATTGTTAGGTCTTGATTTTGAGAACATCATTTTTACGGGCTCTGCAACAGAAGCTAACAACCTTGTCCTTAGAGGGATTGCTAAAAAAATTAACAACAATCCCGAGATTAATTTTGAAAACCCGAAGATAATAGTATCTGAAATTGAACATGAGTGTGTGCTTGAAACTGCTCATGACCTTGAATCGGACGGTTTTGACGTAGCTGAAATTGATGTAAATCCTGATGGGCGAGTGAAACTCAATCAGCTCGAAAAAGAGCTCACTGAGGATACGGTTATAATCTCTATAATGTATGCCAATAATGAAATAGGAACCATTCAGCCGATATCTAAAATTTCAGAAATAGTTCAAGAATTTAAAAAAGAAAAAACGAATACTCAATATCCTCTAATCCACTCCGATGCGGTTCAGGCATTTCAATTTTTGGAGTGCCAACCTAAGGAGCTTGGCTTGGATTTAATGACTTTGTCTGCCCACAAAATTTATGGCCCTAAAGGGGTCGGCCTTTTGGCTAACATTACAGAAGAATCCTTGTCTCCTATTATAACCGGTGGTGGTCAGGAGTTCGGTCTTCGTTCGGGCACTGAAAACGTACCCCTAATTAAAGGCCTTTCCAAAGCTTTAGAAATTGCTAAAGAAAAAAGAGCTGAAGAAAGAAAAAGAATGAAAAAGCTTTCCCGAGAACTAATTAGCGGTCTTAAGCAAATAAAATCTGACATTAAATTGAATGGAGTCTCGTCTCAAGAAAGATTTTCTTCTGACAAGCTAAAAACAATCCCTAATATTTGTAATTTTTATTTCCCTAATAACTCAGCTGAAGAACTTTTAATGCAACTTGACTTAGAAGGAGTCGCAGTCTCCACCGGTTCTGCATGCTCGGCTCGCTCAGCAGAGGCTTCTCATGTTCTTGAGGGATTGGGTCATAACCCTCAAAGAGTAAACTCGAGCTTGCGTTTAAGCCTTGGAAAATACACTACCCAGCAAGAAATTAAAAAGACCATATCCGTATTTGAAAAAATAATGGAGTAAAACTTATTTTATAAAAAAGAAATTATGACAAAAACACACAAAACAATTTTAACGTCCTTTCTCGTTCTTGTGGCGATCTTTTTGCTTTCGAGCTCCACTGCTCTAGCAGGCGTTTTTGAAAATATTTCGAATATCCTGAGTGGCTCTAAAAAGGCAACATCAACACCCAAAAAAGTAGATAATAAAAAAACAGAAAAATACAAATCCTTTGTTGGATATGAAAAGGCGGTTACTTCAGCAGTAAGCAAGTCAAACCCTTCTGTAGTAGCAATCGCCATTACCAAAGAGTTGCGGACAATGACTCAATGTCAATATGACTATGAGCTCCTTCCGAAAGAGTACCAAGAGCTTTTTGGTGATTTAAAAATTCAAAAGCCATGTCCAGGCAAAACTAAAGAAAAAAAGGTTGGCGGCGGCTCCGGCTTTATAGTTTCTTCTGATGGTCTAATAGTAACCAACAAGCACGTAGTGCAAGATAAAAACGCCGAATATACCGTAATTACTAATAAAGGCAGTAAATATAAGGCTGAAATTTTAGCTAAAGACCCTGCAGAAGATATTGCAATTCTCGATATAGACGCTACCGGCCTAAATCCGGCCGAGCTCGGAAACTCTGACAAGATTAAATTGGGCCAAACAGCCATTGCAATAGGAAATGCCTTAGCAGAGTTTTCAAACACTGTTTCGGTAGGAGTTATTTCGGGCCTCTCAAGAAACATTACTGCTACCGGGGGAGCTTTTATGGAAAGAATTCGGGGTGTCATCCAGACCGACGCCGCAATCAACCAAGGTAATTCCGGTGGCCCGCTTTTAAACTTGAAAGGCAAGGTCATCGGTATAAACACAGCCGTGGCCCGAGGCAGTGAGAATATAGGTTTTGCAATACCAATTAATCGAGTAAAACAAGACATCAAGTCAGTAAAGAAAACCGGAGAAATAAAAACCCCATTCCTTGGTGTCCGCTACATCCCAATTACTCCAAAACTGGCCAAAAAACGAGACCTACCAAAAGAAAGAGGAGCCTTACTTAGAGGCACAAGAGGCGGCCCGGCTATTCTTCCCGGCTCAAGCGCTGCCAAAGCCGGCCTAAAACCTGAAGATATTATTTTGAGAGTAGACGGCAAGAAAGTAACCCCGAAAATGCCTCTCGGGGCACTTATTCAGCAGCATCGAGTTGGAGAGACTATTAATCTAAAAGTATTTAGAGACGGCCGTACTATCAACTTGCAAGCCACCCTTCAGGAAAGACCCTCAAAACTCTAACTACTTTGACAAATAAAAAAATAATAACTATAAAAAAGATAAATAAGACAAAGAGATTAGCGCGGATCTCTGTTACTAAATTGACAAAATTATCGTATGAAAAATATGAACCCGAACATGGGCTCAAACAACTTTAATCGTTTTACTCTTAAGGCTCAACAGGCCCTAGAGAGAGCCCAGAAACTAGTAACAAAAAATAATCACGGTGAACTTAAAGCGGTTCATCTTCTGAAAGCACTTCTTTCGGATGAACAAACTTTAGTTCGTCCTATGCTTCTTAAAGCCGATGTTGATGTTGGAAAGCTTGAATCCGCTCTTGATGGCTACCTTAATGACTTGCCGAAAGTGTTTAAGTCCAGCGGAACCGTGAGCCAGCTGTATCTTTCTCAAGAATTAATGAAAATTCTTAACAAAGCGGCTGAAATTTCAATGAAGAAAAAGGACAAATACGTGTCCTGTGAACATCTATTACTATCTTTAGCCAATTACAAATCGTCTGCTCGTGATCTTTTAGAAAAGCATGATGCTGACAAGGAATCACTTATGAAAGCATTGGTTGAACTGCGTGGCTCAACTCGGGTAACTTCGAAAAATCCTGAAAGTAAATACCAAGTAATGGAAAAATACACTATAGATCTTACCGAACAAGCCAGAGAAGGCAACCTCGACCCTCTAATAGGCCGGGAAGATGAACTCCGAAGATTAATGCAGATCCTTTCTCGAAGAACTAAAAACAACCCATCTCTCATAGGAGAGCCCGGAGTTGGTAAAACAGCCATGGTTGAAGGGCTTGCTCAACGCATTGTGGATGAGGAGGTTCCTGAATCCCTGCAGGAGAAAAAGCTGGTTAAACTGGATGTTGGCTCTTTGCTTGCCGGCACAAAGTTCCGAGGTGAATTTGAAGACCGGCTACGTGCCCTTATTAATGAAATAAAAGAAGCTGAAGGTGATGTAATTCTATTTATTGATGAAATTCATATGATAGTCGGGGCTGGAGCTGCCGAAGGAGCTGTTGATGCCTCAAACCTACTAAAGCCTGCCCTTGCAAAAGGACATCTCCATGCTATCGGAGCAACAACTATGGATGAATACCAACAGCACATTGAACAAGATGCGGCTCTAGAGAGAAGGTTTCAACCCATTGTGGTAGAGGAGCCTTCCATAGAAGATTCTGCAGCGATTCTTAGAGGACTTAAAGAAAGATATGAAACCCACCACGGACTGCGAATTTCTGATGACGCTATTGTAGCGGCAGTAGAATTATCCGCTCGCTACATTACTGACCGATTCCTTCCCGACAAGGCAGTCGACCTTATTGACGAAGCCGCGGCTGCCCGAAAACTTGAATCGGACAGCATCCCTGCAGAACTTGATGACCTCCGTCAGAAAATTAAAAAACTTGAAATAGAAAAAAGAGCCCTTGAAAAAGAAACTGAAGAAAAAGATGAACCTGAAGAAGAAAAAGAGGAACGTATAGAAGAAATTGAAGAAGAACTTTCTCAACTGAAAGAGAAAAACGACGAAATGAGCGCAAAATGGCATAATGAAAAAATTGCCATTGAAGACCTCCATAAAATGAGAAAGAAGGTCGAAGACCTTCGGTTTGAAGCCGAAAAGGCAGAACGAGAAGGAGATTTTGAGAAAGTAGCGCAAGTAAAATACGGGAAACTGCCCCAAGCAGAACAAAAGGTAGAAGAGCTGGAAGAAAAGCTGGAAGAACAAGACGAGGCTGAGGAAAATAAATTTATCAAAGAATACGTAGATGAGGAAGATATTGCTCAGGTCGTTTCTCGATGGACGGGAATTCCAACCGGCACCATGCTTGAAGATGAAATGGAAAAGCTGGCCCGCATTGAAGATGAACTATCCGAAAGGGTGATAGGGCAGGAAGAAGGAATTGAAGCGGTAGCCAGAGCCCTAAGGCGTTCTCGAACGGGTCTTTCCGAACCCGACCAACCTACGGGCAGCTTCATGTTTCTTGGTCCAACCGGGGTAGGAAAGACTGAACTGGCTCGATCTTTGGCAGAATTCATGTTTAACGATGAAGACGCTATGGTCCGGCTTGATATGTCCGAATACATGGAAAGGCACGCCGTTTCTAAATTGGTTGGCTCCCCTCCAGGCTATGTTGGCCATGAAGGTGGTGGCCAGCTGACGGAAGTTGTTCGGCACCGTCCATACAGCCTTATTCTCTTTGATGAAATTGAAAAAGCTCACCCCGAGGTTCTAAACACTCTCCTCCAAATTCTTGACGACGGAAGGCTAACCGACGGCAAAGGAAAAACAGTTGACTTTCGAAATTGCATTATCATCATGACCTCCAACGTAGGAAGTGAGTACTTTAAAAGCATCTCCTCACTCGGATTCAGCTCATCCGAAAAGGATGACCTCAAAGAAAGCCAGGAACAGTTTGAAAAACAAGTCATGGACTCTCTCAAAGACACCTTCAAACCCGAGTTCCTTAACCGTCTGGATGATATTATCACCTTCAATGCTTTGACTCCCGAAGACATTGAAGAAATTGTCGAGCTTCAACTTGAAGAAGTTAAGGAGAGGCTGGAAAAGAAAAACATTGAATTGGAAGTGGATGAAGACCTCAAAGAACACATAGTTGAAAACGGTTTCGACCCCGATTATGGAGCAAGGCCGATAAAGCGGATGATCGAAAAATTAATAGTCGATTCTCTTGCCGACGAAATGGTAAGGGGTGAAATCAATGAAAACTCATCTGTTGAAGCAACTCTTAGTTCCGAAGGAGCCGTACAGCTCACTGCTTAAAGCTGTAGGGCTGGGGGCCGCTCTGTCCGCCCAAATATTTATAGGGCCCGCTCTTCTCGGAGCGGCTCCTTTTTTTATTGTTGCCGCTATTATTTATTTTTCCCACTACACTGAATTGATGGACCTAACCCTTTCCTACTGGGCCGGTATTTTCTTGTCATCTTTTACGCTTTTTAAAATAAAAAACAGCCTGCTTACCGGCCTGGCCCAATCTATAAGTAGTTGGCTTTTTGTAGTTGTCTCAATAATTTTTTTCTGGTCTCTTTTTGAGCTCGAGGGGTGGTTTCAAACCAAGAGATTTACCTTGCTTCCTATTCAAAATTCATACCTTATCGGACTTTCATCTGCCTCCTTCCTTCCTTACTTTTCACAGTATTCGGTAGGCGCATCTTTCTTGTTTTTATTTGGCGTGTTTTATTCGGTGTTGTATGAGTTTTTTTGGCTTAAGGATTTTGACAATAGAAATACTTATTTATCTTCAGCAGCTTTATCACTCTTAGGCGTCGAGCTGGCATACCTGCTTAGACTTCTTCCATTGAGTATTTTTCATGTAACATTGCTTTTGGTGATATTTATTTCTCTCGGGCGAAATCTAGTAATATCAAATTTGGAGGGAAAAATCTCAAGAGGACTGATCCTTCGTCAGTTGACTGTTTTAATAATTTTAAGTCTCCTTGTATTTTTAAGCGTAAATATCTAAAAAAACACAGTCGTTTGTCTTTAAAAGCTTTGTTTTTAAGTTAATCCATACGAACAAAACCAATTTTTGTTACATATAACCGTAATATTCGTTGTTTTTAATAACTTATGTAATATTGAGGGTTAGCTTTTATAAGATATAACCCCCCTTAGGGCGTAACAAAACCCTTTTGGCTACGTTACCCCAAACAGAAGAAGGAAAGGCCAGAATAGTGAAAGCTGGCTGAACTTGACGGGAAACGCATGAACTTCATAATTAAATACAGTGAGCTTGAAGAAAGCTACTTGGCTGATTTGGCCAAAAGCCGGTAGCCGAATCAAGTTCGGGCAGAACAAAAAAGTTCTGCAAGCTTAGAGTGAGGCTAAGCTTAATACATTTTTATGTTTAACCTTTAACGTTTGCTAATGACCCCTCGGGGGTTGTTGGCAAAAAAGTAGAGGTTAAACGTTTGCACTTAGTCTCGCTCTGCCAAGAGCGAGATTTTTTATGTTATGTTGTCGACCCCTGCTTGCCGACTTTGGCTGAGACCTTGATCCTCACTACATGGGTTCTCAGCTGGCCAATCGGTTGAGTAGGCGCTGAAACCATTCATTAATAAAGGTCGTTTTACCTCGGCCCCGATGAGGGCCAAAACAAAACAAGGTCGAATAAATTAATTAAAGGTCAATAAATTAAACTACAATGACTGACGACTTACTCAAAAAGGCCGCGATTTTCGGTCTTTCTATTGTGACTGCTATCGGTCTTTCCGGTGCTGCCTTTGCAGCTCCTTCGACCGCTCAAGCAGCTTCACTAACAGATTCACAAATCAATTCGATTGTGTCTCTGTTGAAGTCGTTCAATGCTGACCAATCCACCATTTCAGATGTGGAGGCTTCCTTGCGAGGAAAATCCACCGGTGGAGGAGACAGCAACACAGGAGGCACTACGGACATGGTTGAATGTAACTTCAACCGTGATCTTTACGTCGGCCGTTCAGGCTCTGACGTAAAATGCCTTCAGCGTTACTTGAACGACGCAGGATTCACACTGGCTGAAAGTGGGCCTGGTTCTCCAGGTAACGAGACCGATTACTTCGGTTCTATTACAAAGTCAGCTGTGGTTGAGTGGCAAAATGCCCACTCAAAACAAGTCCTCCAACCTGCCGGGCTTAGTTCCGGAACAGGTTACTGGGGTTCCTCTTCTATCGACTACTACAACAAGCTCCTTGCCCAGTCCAAGAAAACAAGCGACAAGGACAAGGACAAGGACAAAAAAGATAAAAAAGATGAAGAGGACAAAGACGTCGCTAAAAAGAGCGGTTGGTCCGTTAAAAACCTTCATGACCCTATGATGGATACAGTTGAAACTGTTCCTCAGGGTGCACAAGGTGTAGAATTCTTGAAGGTTGAAGTTAAGGCTCATGAGTCAGGCACTCTTGAGTCTCTAACCTTGGACCGAAGAGGTGTAGGTCAGCCAAGTGACTTTGGTGATGCCTACGTCTTTATGAACGACACTCGATTTACAAGCGCCCGATCCATGAACTCAAATAATGGAGAAATTGAATTCTCCAATCTTGACATGGAAGTTGAAAAGGGCCAAAAGGTCGAGTTCAGCGTCTTGGCAAATATTTCTTCAAACGCAAACGCTGGAAACACCAATTACCTCAAGGTAGTTAATGCCCAGGGAGAAGGCTTTGACGCTTCTGTTCTTGAAGGTATGAGAGGTGTCAAGTATGACACAGCAAACTCAAGCGCTGGTAACTTGACATTCTCTTCATCCGGATCACTTTCTAACCCAGCATTGGGTGAACAGGATATCCGGCTGGGTAAATTCCAGATCGACAGCGTTGACAACGAAGACACAAGCATCGACAGAATTATTCTTGAGCAAAACGGCTCAGTCGATGCTGACGGTGTTAGCAACCTTAAGCTTGAAGACGCAAGCGGTAACGTGGTTGCTACAACCGATAAGATTCAATCAGTAAGCTCTAACAATGAGCTTGCTACATTCACCTTCGACGAAAGTTTTGAAATTGAAGAAGGTGAATCCGAAACATTCACCTTGCGTGGTAGCATTACGTCTGCCGCTGACAACGGTGACACTGTTCAATTCCAGCTTGAAGAGGCAGTTGACCTCAAAGCTGTTGGTGAAGACTTTGGTTACGGTGTAACCGTTAATGCAGGTTCAGGAGCTTACCCTGAACAGCTACAAAGTCTTACCATCCAAGGTGGCGACGTAACCTTCACCTTTGATGACACACCAAGCACTCAATCAGTTCAGGTCGGTGGAGACAACGTTTCTCTGCTTGACTTTACCGTCACAGCAGAACAATTCACCGAAATGGACACCATTCCGGTTACCTTCGACGAACTCAATGGTGACGGTGGTGGAACAGGAACCGGAGACAACGGAGGCTTGCTAAACACTGACGGTAACGGCAACCTCCAAGACTTGAGGATTGTCGACCAGGATACCGGAGAAACTGTCATGGGTCCTGACTCGCTTGACACTTCTTCAAGTGGAAGCGATGACAGCCAGACCATCAACTTTAACGATGTCTGGTTCATGGATGCAGATGAAACACGTCACTTGAGCATTCAAGCTGACATTAACCAAAACGCATCCTCCAGTCAGGAATACCAGGCAACACTTGCGCTTGGAAACAATAACTTGACTATTGAAGACGTAAACGGTGACAGTATTACCTCACAAGTTATTCCACAGTCGAACATCTCGGGTAATACTCAAACCACTGCAAGTGCAGATCTAAACGTCTCTCTATCTTCTAACCCGAGCTCAGCAACTCTGATCTCTGGTTCAAGAGACGTAGATGCACTTGGTCTTCGATTTGAGGCAGGTGACGCATCAAAGATCACCCTTACCAACCTAACCTTGCAAGTTTACTCTGATGGTAATACATCAGGAAACCTTGCAACTGACGGTTCTGGAACCGGTGACAACAATGCGGCACCCCAAGAAATTGTTTCAAGCCTCAAGTTGGTTGGTCCTAACGGCAACCAGGTTGGATCAGTTCAAGGAGTTAACTCTTCCGGCCAAGCAACCTTTGACGAGGTTGACTTCAAGATTAGTTCCGGTGGAGTTAAAACTCTAACCGTTGTTGCCGACGTTTCTACAAACGCACCATTCGGATCTTCCAACGATAGGTTCAGCATTGATATCGCCAACACCGGCGATGTAACTGCTGAGGACAATGACGGTGACACAGTTAGCTTGAGCTCTGCCAACCCTAACGGCAGCACGAGCCCAACAGTTGTTCACACCGTTCAATCTTCCGGTACACTTTCCGTTTCCGCCAACGGCAACACGCCTGACTCAGGCATTGTCATGGCCGGTACGGACAAAGTACCATTCCTATCTGTAGACTTCAGTTCCGTCTTCGAAAACTTTGAAATTCAGAAGTTCCGACTTGAGTCTAACGTTGCTGGAACCTCTGATGAATTCGGATCAATCTGGGTCTACGACAGTGGAGGAAATCTCTTGACTAGCGGCTCACTTGACCAAAACGGTCAGTGGCAAGCCTCTGATGAGAGCAATGGTCTCTTCACCGTTTCCAAAGAAGGAACAACGGTGAGCTTCAAGGCTGACGTTGCGGCTCATAATGAAACAAGCAACTCTGGTGCAGACACCGGAGCCCAGCCGCGACTTAGGTTGAAACTCTCATCCAGTACTAACAACGGCACTACCTACTTCAAGGCTGTCGGTGAATCTTCCGGCTCTGTCTTGAGTGGTACAAGCAGTCTCTCAAGCGGTCTAACCGTAAGCGAGAACGTTAGTACTGCTAACATGAACGTCGTCACAGGTGATCAAATGGTTATCAGGCGAGCAGAACCAAAGATCACCAAAAATGATTTGAGCTCCACATTGGACTCTACCTCAAATCAGAAACTAATTGACTTCAACATTGCTTCGAAGTCAGGTGGTGATGACGTATCCATCAAGAGTCTTGTGTTCAGTATCAATATGTCCGATTCTGGTACTGACAACTCAAACAACTTGAGCTTGCAAGACTTCAGATGGTACGAAGGTGGCTCTGAGGAAACCTCAAATGTCACCATTACTCACGCTGCAAGCGGAACAGTACCGTTGGCTACTGACGTATCCGATGGTTCTGGAAACAGCATCACTCAAACTGACAGCACTTCGGGCGACCACGTAGTTGTTGTTACTTACAACAACTCTCAAGAGCTTGAAATATCCGCTGGCTCCAGCCAGGATGTTTCACTCCGTGCTAATCCGAACAGTGTTGACAACGGTGATGACTCAATTTCCGTCAAACTTCTCAACGACGGAACCGCTCACAGCATTACGGGTAATTACCACGACTACTTCGTAGGAGAAACTACAGTAGACTCTCAAGTCTACGTTGCACCTTCCGGTGCTACCGCTACCTCAAGCAGCTACGTAGCCTTCTACGATGTAGACGGAAACAACAACTGGAATTCCGGCACAGACGTCCAGCTTGCTGGTTCCAGCACACCGTCTGACGGAACTACCGGTAGTGTAGCTTCTAGCACGGAAGTTGTTTCAGCTACAAGCACTAGGTATCTCTACACTGATCTTGGATCTGACACCACAACTTCTACTGTTGACTCGGACGACATAGTATTCGCTACGACTACTCAACACGGTACTTCAAGCCCTGGCTCTGCTGACCTCGATAGGGTAGCAGATGGAGACAACATTTCCATCTACTACGAACTCG
>JBDGRM010000026.1:611-3708 GCA_042218035.1 Candidatus Magasanikiibacteriota bacterium | reverse complement strand
ATGTTCGGGAGATTGACTGTTTCAGTCTGTCCCACCGGAATCGTGGGCTCCGACTGTGCGTATGCAATGTTGTCGTTTGGTCCGACGAGCGAGACGTTCACGTTCTCAACCTGATCCGATGAAGCAGCTCTTAGCTCAAGCTCCAGGCCCGGGATCAACGTGGATCCTTGCTTTTTCCGTCTGCAGTATTATTCCGCCCGTTGCTCTCGTCTGCTCTCCCGTAGCATACCTGCCTCCGCACGTTCCCAGGAAGTGGAGCTTCACACCTGGAATACATCATGGACATGATTTAATTTATATACACTTAATGTTCTATGGTCAGAAAATCGATCATGATCAAAGAAAACCCTTACAACTTCCTCAAGTCCATGAAAGACGAGAAGGGAAGCTTTAGCGATGTCTTAGAGAGCTTTAATAGCCGCAGATCATTGAGATAAACGACATAAGTTGTTTCAGAGGGAGAAGCAGAGGAAATCGAGGAAGAAATTGAGAAAGTAAGAGAGGAAATTAAAGAAGAGATTGAGCAAAATTCCAGGATAGTAGAGGGAACGCTTGGATGATAGCCGATACCTGTTTCACTATCGACTTGCTGAAGAACGGGGAAGACGCCGAAGAAAAGATTGAAGAGAAAAAAGGACAGAGAATACTCAATAACCGCTCCCTCAATATATGAGGTTTTTATAGGGGTTTTCAAGGAGCTCTTCGGAACAGAAGAACGAGATAGGGGAGATAATCACTTCGCAGGCTGTGCATCCTCTGGACACCGACGCCGGTCGCAAAGCCGGAGAGATACAGAAAGAACTGATTGAAAAAGGAGAACAGATCGGCCACGTGGACGCGTTGATAGCAGGGACTGCAGCAGCCAACAGAGATCCTCACGAGGAGCGAAAAAGAGTTCGAAAGATTAAGTGTCGAACTGGAGAGTTACTAGACCGTTTATTCCTCTCTCACGATGTCGCGGTCCGCCGCATCCGGCTTGTTCAGCGAGTCGTTTTCCGCATTCGGAATCTGCCCTATGCTCTGGAAAGCCCAAAAAGTCAAATCTAAATCGAATTAACGACCTTTTCGCATGCCTTCCTGAGTAGTTCCCTACCTTCCAGTTCCTCTGTCGACTCAACCTCCGCACCTCTATGTACATGGAAAGTGAAATTATCTAGCTCCCCGTGGTGTGGAGCTGTATCTCACCGAACCACCAGTTCATCTTTTTTGTCCATAAGATGAAAACGGTACTTAAGCTTATTTTCGGATTTAAACTCCATGAACTCCAGTCTCCAGCCAGAGACAAAAACTACTTTGCCCTCAATCAGTTCCGAACTATCAAAAGACTCATTCTCCAGCTCGTCTCTTACGATTATGTCTGAAAAACTTTCCAGAACTTCACGGTAAGCCTCTCTCATCTTCCAAACTTTGAAAGCTCCTCTCTCCTCTGCTCCAGTTCTTCGATAGCATCCAGGTATACATCCCACTCCATAAAGTCTTTATCATCTCCAAGCTCCCCGGATTCAAACCTTTCACGGAACTCATCAGATTCCATGCCGTACTCACCCTCAAAGCTTTCAACCCTCTCCCTGAGACGCTCCAGCTTCAACTCGGTAATCCTCTTCTCACGGTCGACACTCTTCTTGACCACTTCAAGAGACTTATCAGGCACTTCAACCTCACTCATGAACACCTAAATACCAACCAAGGATTAGATCAATTGTCTTCCCGAACCATGTCTCTGTCTGCATTTTCTGGATAGTCTAATGAATCGTCTTCTGCGTGTTTCTCCGGTATTTTACGTGTTAGCTGGAGGTCGCCGCATTCGATGCATTCGAATCCGACCGGCCTCTTGTGGGTGTTGCCTTCTTTTGGATCCAGGTTTTCATCTGATACGTCGTCCTCTTTATGAGTAACCGCCCAGGTAGCCCTGAAAAGCTGGCTGCCACACTCACAAATATCTGGGTTGGAAGGCATATCCACTGATTGTTGTTGGAAATTTAATAAATCTTTGAAGCCTTCCTGTCTATTTGATTGGCTGAATTAAATCCGGTTATCCTTCAAGCAAACAATCCTCCTCTATCCTGCTGAATTGTCGTTAGATCTTGCTCCGAGAATCTCACCGCTCTCCAAAGTTTACTTCTCCGCTTTCGGCCTGTTTGAATAATGCTTCTGCAGTTTCGTTTAGGTTTTCATTTCCTCTAACACCATAACAGGGAATGAGTGTCTATCAAGAAAAGTCTACCATGCCTCTTCTGAAGGAGAGTCTTTAACTTTCTTTATATCCTCATCTCTGGTTTTAGATCGGTTTATATTTTTTCTGAAACTCTTAGGAAAAATTCTTCGAGGCTTATTCTGTCTGAGCCTTGATGTTCTTCCGGCTTCTGGAGGGGATGGATGTGCCAGCCTCCGGTGTTGTCAGCACCGAAAATTCTTTCTCCGTCAACTACCCAGGCGTAGGCAGTTTTGCCGGTCTGAAAGTTTCTGTAGATATCTACGAATCCTTTTTCAAGTTCGATTCTTGATTCCAGGACAGCATCCTCGTGAATCTCGATGTTGAAATCCTTGATGAAGTCGTAATCTGCCGCAATATCTAGTAGCCTGGATGCAAGTTCTTGCATCCATCAGAATCAGCTCAGTTTCTCAAGCCCTTCCTGAATCCTCTGCTTTCTGGTGACAAGTCCTTCCCACTCCCAGTAATCCTTTTCCACATCGTAGGAATATTTATCCTCTATTTCACCGTTCTCCCATTTTTCCCTGAAATCTTCAAAACTCATTCCATATTTATCATCAAACTCTTCGATCTTCTCCTCAACTTTTTCCAGCCGGTGATGGAGAGCATCTTCAACGGTCATCCTGACCGCTGAATCCAGGTGGGACTCGCCCGTGATATCCTTCAACAGCTTTGCTGTATCACTCGAAACAGAATCAACCTGAGTCATAACCACAAACTTGATAGAAAAGATTAAATCAGTAACGAATCAATTTCCGATCCTGTATAACACTGTTATACCTTCCTCTGGTCATCCACATTTCGGATTCAATCCATCATCCGGTTCTTAAACGCATTTCATGGCTATTCGGTTTCTATATTGATTGTCCGGTTCCCGGATGAAAG
>JBDGRM010000026.1:0-601 GCA_042218035.1 Candidatus Magasanikiibacteriota bacterium | reverse complement strand
AAGTATTTACCGGGGCAAATGGAGATCTCAGCACTCATTGCATTCGAATCCGACTGGTCGCTTGTCCTTGTTACCTTCTTTTGGGTCGAGCTGGTCGTCGCCCGCCTGGCCCGTACGTCGGGGTCCTCGGTGAATCGCTCATCCAGCTATCTGGTCTTCAAGCTCGGCAACTCGTTTGTGTTTTGTGAAGGGAATCACTTGACTTGGAGCACCTGTTGAATGAACTCGCCAGACATGATTCTCACTCCCGTACCATGTCCCAATATCAAGAATCACGCAACTCGTCCACTTCCTGTTCGGCTTGCTTCAGGTCTTGCACGTTTTGGTCGCCGTAAATAGTGTCGTTCTCACTGTTAGCTGTGTCCCCTTTCGCGCACCATGTCTCTGTCGGCAGTGTCTGGAAGGTCGAGCGAGTCGTCGGCAGCGTGGCGCTGTGGCACCTCTCTCGTCAGTTGCAACGCGCCACACTCTCGGCACTCAAAGCCGACTGGTTTCTTGAGCGTGTTGCCCTGTTTGGGGTCTAATTCGTCGTCCGATACGTCGCTGTCCTTATGCGAGACGGCCCAGACTGCCGCGAACAGTTGGGAGCCGCACTCGCAGA
>JBDGRM010000025.1:0-2040 GCA_042218035.1 Candidatus Magasanikiibacteriota bacterium | reverse complement strand
CATCAAAATCCAAACATTGTCCTACCTACAACCATTAACAGAAGCCCAGCTCGGATCGCCATTAAAAACTCCCTCATTCCCGTTGCCGGTGGCATCAATAGTGGAAGTTCCCGTTCCTTTGTTAAAGTGCCAATAACCTATTATATCGCTCTCTAATCTCTTGGTAACCAACCCTCTCTTGTTTACAATTATATCACCTACAAAGTTATTAACTCCGCTGTGCTTTAAAGTTATAATTTTTTTTCTATCAATTTTTCCTGTAACCGGCTTAAACTGCAAATCCTTGCTTCTGTTTCCGGAAGGCTCGCTCAAACTTGAACCTCGACGAAAAGTATAAAGTTGGTCTACTGAAGAGCTTGAATAATTTGCTCCGCTATAAACCTCATATTTATCAGGGCCCGTAGTAGTAGCACTAAACCTTATAGACCATCGCTTGCCATTTTCTTGAGTCACCGATTTTTTCTGAGTTGACTTCACTGCCGAAGCTGCTTCAGCAAGATCAAATTCTAAATCTCTACTCGATTTAAAACCTTGCACAAATAAGAAACCGGCAGTTATTGCAACGGTGCTCAAAGCCAAAACGATAAGCAACTCAATCAAAGTAAAACCTTTTTTATTTTCTTCGGATCCCATTAATTTTTTGAACAACAAGATTATATTCGCATTATATCAATTCATAACGGGTAACCCGTAACGAGTAAAACTTTTTTTAAATAATTAACAATTAGACATTTTTTATCTTCCAATCAAAACACTTCAGAAGTCTCTCGGGGAGATTTCAATATCAAGGAGCTGTGAAAAGTCGTATCTCATACTGCCCTGAGAAATGACGAAAGAAAAGAAAATCATCTAAACAGTTCTATCAGAATCCATTCAGAAGCCCAAAAAAGACAGCTCGATAAAGGAACGACTGAAAGCTGTATTTTATTACTGCTTGAAAGAAAAACAAAAATCTTCTAAATAACAACAACGTCAGAATCCATTCAACAGTTAAACAGTGGTATCAGATTTTTGGGAACGAGGAAGGGCTGTATTGGACTATTGCCCTGACGAATGACCGGAAAGATGGCCCGCTGTTTGAGATGCCCTTGGGGTAGGGCCTTAACTAAATCCATTCATTACTTTTAAATTTTTGAATAGCCTATTGAATGGATTCTGGGTGGGTTTTGGTTAGAACTGGGTAGTCAGCTGGTATATCGGCACTATAATAGCAAGGGCAATGGTTCCAATTACTACCCCAATGAAAAGCAAAAGAGCAGGCTCCAAAAAGGAAACCATCCTCTTAACTGAATTATCTACCTCTTTCCGGTAAAAATCAGACAAAGTGGAAAGAACCCCTTCAAGGTGACCTGCTTCCTCTGCAATTGAAATAAGGTTAACAACCATATTCGGGAAAAAGGGTTCTCTCTTGAAAGCCTCTCCCATACTAAGACCCTTACTTAAACCTTCATCAGCAATCCTTATAAGAGCATTTTTTAATTGTACATTTCCCGTAGCCTGGGCAGTAATTTTCAAGGATCTAGTTATAGGAATACCTGCCCGAATCAACGAAGAAGTTGTCGAAGAAAAACGCTGAATAGCCTTTTTCTTTATCACTCCACTTACTACGGGTATTTCACCTATAATGCTCCAAAAGAATTTTCTGAAGAAAAGTGAAGTCTGATAAAGATAATAACTCAAACCAACCAACCCGAGAATTCCTCCAAGTACCAGGTACCAAATTTTACCCAAAAACAAACCGACTGAAAAAACTATTTTAGAGAAAAGTGGAGGCTCAAACCCACTCTTCAAAAACACATTAGCTATACGAGGAAGAGCAAAAGTAACAAGAAATATCAACACTAAAACCGAAATACCCAAAAGTAAGGAAGGGTAAATCAAAGCACTTTTCAATTTTTCTTTTAGCTCTTTCTCCTTGGTAAGAGATTGGGTAATGTTCTGAGTGACCTCATCTAAGTTGCCAGCCTTTTCTCCGGCCTTAATTAAATTAATATACACTGGGCTAAAAACTTTCGGATAGTTTTCAAAAGTAGTGTAAAA